>NZ_JBFHDY010000052.1:0-24419 GCF_041584495.1 Zhongshania sp. | reverse complement strand
GGTTTTTACGCGGCGGATTACTTGATTAAGGCCTACCCAGAACTGCTCAAAGAGCGCTTTCAGCTTGAGAGTATTCCGGATACCGAGTTGGCCTTTTTGGAAGTGGCGGCCTTGCGGCGAGGTGCTTTAAGCGCGGGCGGCCGTATTAATCTGCATAAAATTTGTGAATTGCTGATCAATGAGCTGCGTGCGGGTACCGTGGGCCGAATAAGCTTGGAAACGCCAGACATGGTGGTGGCTGAGGAAATTATTATTGCCGAAGCGCAAGCGAAAAAAGCGGCAGACGCTGCGGAGCGTAAGCGACGCTTTAAGCAGGGTTCACGCAATCCCAGCGAGAGTGAGTTAGCGGAGCAAGAGGCCAATAACGCAAAACGGGCGCCCCGTGGTTCTCGTCCACCAAAAGCGACGAAGCCGACCAAATCGCACAAATCTAAGTAGTCGCTTGCGTTGGGGAGGCGTGGATTGAGGAAGTGCCTGGGGCTATTTTGGGTGAACACTTGATGGTGCGTTATGAAGAGCGAGTGCCGTGAGCGAATTTTCTGAAGTTGATAGCGCGTTGCGTATTGCTGATGATGTAAATGCAGAGCTTAAATCTGATGTTGAACGCGCAATTAATGCTGCGGCGGCGCGCTATTTTGATGACTGTCGGGCAGCGGTACCGGCTTTTATTGATCGTCATTTTCACTACCCCGGCGCCATAGCCTTAAACGGTGTTGCTCTAGGCTGGGATATGCTGCGAGCACCGCTGAATTTGTTTTGGGCGCCGTTATACGGCGTGCTTGCCTTGTTAAAATACAGCTTGGTGAAGTCGAATAGCCTAAGCGGTTTGTGTCGTGTGCTCGACGCGATTCCAGCGGGCCTTAATACCAAGGTCCAAGCTCAAATTAGCGATTTAATTAAGCGTGAATTGCTGAATCGTGCAGGCCAAGATAATGCTTTAGAAGCACATATACTTGCCGCGCTACATGATGTCTATCGTCAGCATAATCAGCAGCCCTTAGCGGAGCAAGGGTTTAGCCAACTGATTGAACCTCTTTTGACTGATGCCTTGCAGCAATATCAATATACCCGCACGGCCTCGGCCGATATTGCCAATAGCTTGTCTTGCACGGTGCTTGGTGCGTTCGCTTTTCAAAAGTTTACCCCCGGTGGTATAGGTGTCGCGGCGCTGCTGGCATCGCTGGCGGCGAGGGAGTTGGCAATCCAGCAATTTTGGTTAGGTGACACCCTCGGGCAGTGGTATTACAGTCTGTTTCCACCGGAGCCAAGTGTGGTGCTAAGTCTGGGCATATTTGCTGGTGTCTTGGCTACCTTGGCGTCGTTTGCCGCGTTTTCGGGGGTGGTCACCGATCCTTTGCAAGCGATGATGGGCATGCATCGACGCCGATTATTGAAAATGTTAAATCACCTGCAGCAAGATTTTAATGCGAATAGTCAGGGTAGCTTTCGGCCAAAAGACCATTTAGTCGCGCGAATATTGGACAGTTTCGATATGTTGCGGTCGAGTGTGCTCTAAAATTTTGGGCGCAGTGCTGTGCTTTAATGGGTTCACAGCCTCTTGGTGAGGCAAGTATGGCATAATGGCCCGAGAGCGATGAATTTGTGGCCTTAGCGTTTAATCAAATGGGAAGTAAGCATGGATAATAATGATGTTCTGCGCCGAGTGCGCTACATCCTGGATTTTAATGACGCAAAAATGATATCGGTTTTTGGTTTGGCAGATCATTTGGTGAGTCGAGAAGAGGTGAGTGATTGGTTGAAGCGCGAAGGCGACCCGACTTATCAAGCCCTCAGTGATCTGCATCTTGCGGCATTTCTCAACGGTTTGATTAGCGATAAACGTGGTAAGCGCGAAGGTCCAAAGCCAGAGAACGAAAAGCGTTTAAGCAATAATATGATTTTTATGAAGCTAAAAATTGCCCTTAACCTCAAGGCCGAGGATGTAATGGCAATTTTGGCGTTAGCGGACGTGATTATCAGCAAGCATGAGCTGAGTGCGTTTTTTCGCAAAACCGATCACAAGCATTATCGGGATTGCAAGGATCAAATTTTGCGCAATTTCTTAAAGGGATTGCAGCTTCAATACCGCAGCGATGCGACGATGGAAGCGGAATTTGATGCCGAAGTAGAATAGCGTTGTGGTATCGGGTGGCGCTGTTATCACGCCACCCCTAAGGCTTAGCTGATATTGCCCGTCACCCGAACTCGACGGTTGGTGGGTGTCGCATTCGCCGATTTTGCGGCTTCACGCTTTTTAATGCCATCGTCAATGATGTTTTTCAGGGCGATAATCATGCCCGTAAAGATAAACGCGCCGGGCGGTAGAATTGCCACTAGTACGGCAGTGTAATCATCAACCAAGACAATCTTCCACGCCTTGGCGCCCTCGCCAAAGAGTAAGTCCATATTGGCGAATATCGCGCCGGTACCAATCACTTCGCGCACTGCGCCGAGCAACATCAATATTACGCCAAAGCCGACGCCCATAATAAAGCCGTCGTACATGGCGGGTAGCACTTTGTTCTTACAGGCAAAGGCGTCGGCACGGCCAAGAATGACGCAGTTGGTGGTAATCAGCGGCAGGAAAATACCCAGGATTTGAAATAGCTCATAGGCGAAGGCCTGCATTAATAATTCGATGCAGGTTACAGCAGCCGCAATAATCATGACAAAGGCGGGTAGGCGAATGGCGTCTGAGGCAAAGCTGCGAATCATCGATACGCAGGTATTGGATATCGTGAGTACCAGCATGGTCGCTAAGCCCATGCCCAGTGCGTTAATCACTGAGCCAGTCACGGCGAGCAGAGGGCATAATCCGAGTAACTGAACGAGGGCGGGGTTATTTTTCCACAGGCCATTTAGGGAAATGTCACGATAGCTAATGTCACTCATGGCTGTGCTCCTGATCGGACTCGCGGCCCGTAATCGTCGTGCGATTGGCTTCAAAGTAAAGTAGGGCCCGGTTTACTGCGGCAGTCACGGCGCGGGGGGTGATGGTTGCCCCCGTAAATTGGTCAAACACGCCCTTGTCTTTTTTAACGGCCCATTTGCTTTGGTCTGGGTTGTTCAGGCTCTTGCCGATAAAGCCGTCTACCCAGTGGCTCTTTTTATAGTCTACCTGATCGCCAAGGCCAGGGGTTTCTCTGTGGGATAAAACTCGTACGCCAGCAATGCTGCCGTCGCCATTGATGCCAACGATCATATCGATATCGCCGGTATAACCGTCGCGGGCGGTAGCGGGCAAAATAGCGCCGACAAACGCGCCATTCTGGGTGGCGCGATAAAATTTCTTGGTTTCGCGCAGGCCCAATAATTCGCTGTCGGCGACGGTGTCGGCATCGTCGATCATAGCGTTGTCGTGCCGGGATTTAGGAATGATTTGCAGTAAGGCACGTTCTTCGGCGTGGCGAATATTTTCTTGAATCAAGCCCCGCGTTGACAGGTAAGTGCCCGCAATAACAGCCGTGGTGAGCACCGCAAATAGGCCGAGGAGTAAACTGTTTTTACTAATGGATTGGCCGAGAATGTTCATTTGTCGGCTCCGGTGTTGTGTCCATAAGTGCGGGGTTGAGTGAAGTGGTCAATAAAGGGTGCCGCAAAATTCATTAATAGCACGGCGAAGGCCACTGCGTCGGGGTAATTGCCCCAGACCCGGATAATATAAATTAACAGGCCGATCAAGGCGCCATAAATCAGGCGGCCGCGATTGGACACCGCCGAGGTGACGGGGTCAGTGACAATAAAGAAGGCACCGAGCATGGTCGCGCCGCTGAACAAGTGAAAGAACGGCGAGCCGCCAGAGGCAGAACTGCCGTCGTCATAGAAGAATAATGACATAAGCGTTAAGGCGGCGAGCATGCTCAGTGGCGCGTGCCAGGTAAAAATGCGGCGGTATATTAAGTAGGCGCCACCCAGTAAAAAACCGGCGTTTGCCCATTCCCAGCCTTTGCCCGCAATTTGGCCGAATTGGGCTGACTGGGACCAGAGATCGTCGACCAGTAATGCGTTATTTTGTTTGAGCACATCCAGCGGCGTGGCCATGGTAATCGCGTCAATGGCTTCGCGACCAAAACCAAAGCAGTAACGCAGGGCCTCGATGGGGCCGAGTAGGTCACCGGCAAAACTGCCCTTGGGGGCCATCCATGTAGTCATTTCCACGGGGAAGGAAATCAGCAGCATGACGTAGGCCGCCATGGCGGGATTGAAGGGGTTGTAGCCCATGCCGCCATAGAGTTGTTTGCAGATTAAAATAGCGAAGCCAGTACCGATCATAATCAGCCAAAATGGCGCGGCAGGTGGCAGGGCTATGCCAAGCAAAAAGGCGGTGACAAGGGCGCTGTAATCATTGAGATAAAAGCCAATAGGGCGCTTGCGCCAGCGCAGCGCCAAGGCTTCAAACGCTAAGGCGGTAATACTGGCCCACAGTACGTTGACGATGGTGCCAAAGCCAAAGAACCAGGTCAGTGCCAGTATGCCGGGCAGGGTTGCCATAAGCACAAGGCGCATGACGCTGGCGGTGCTCATCGGCCCGTGAGCGTGGGGTGAACTGACTTTTAAAAATCCCATAATCTGCTTTGTGCTCTGTATAAAAGGTTAGCCCAACTGCTGTTTTGCGCTGGCCAGTTTGTCTTGTAGCTTCGCGATTGAGTCGGCGAGAATCTCGGCCTTGTCGTCGCCGCTTTCTTGGGCGGCGCTAAGTTTTTCTTGCGTGCGAGCGATGCGGTTTTCTAAAGACGCAATGCTTTGCTTGAGCTTGTCGTCTTCGCTCATATCAGCCTGCGCGGCGCGCGCGGCTTTGGCGCGTTCTATGGCGGCCTGCACTGGATCGTCGCTGCTCGCTTGCTCTGCTGATGCGGCTTCTTTGGTGATGGTCTTTGCCGAAACTTTGGCAAGGTGTTCTGCCAATTCTTGTTTTGCGCTGTCGAGTTTGCTTTGGGTTTTCTCCGCACCAGTGGCAAAGGCGGCGACATTGGCGTCGTTTTGCTCTTGGGCAATACTCAGCTTTTGCTGGGCGGCGGCGAGGCGTTTTTCGGTGGTGGCGACTAGGTTTTGCAGACGTTGGGTTTTGTCTTCGTCGCTTTCGCCGGCGCTGGCACCGGCGCGTTTGGCCATCGCGCGGGCAATGGCGGCTTGCGCGGGATCGGTGGCGCCGGTGTCGGCGGGCGCACCCGTCGAGCTGGTTTGGTGCTCTGCGAGTTCTTGTTGCAAGGCGCTAAGCTTGTCTTCGGTTTTGATTACCGCAGTAGCAAAGGCCTCGACATTTTCGCCACCCTGTTCTCTGGCTAGGGCGAGCTTTTCACGGGCGCTGGTGAGTCTGCGCTCCGCGCTGGCAATGAGTAATTGTAGGCGCTCAGTTTTAGCAGCGGGGGGTTCTTCCTCAACTTTGCCGTCGCGTTTGGCCTGTGCGCGAGCAATGGCGTCGTGGGCGGGGTCGGCAGCATTGGTCTTTTTAGCCTTGCTGCGCTCAATGGCCGCTTGAATAAGATCAGCTTTGCTGCTGTCGGGGTTGCTCACAACGGCAGCGGCTTTGTCTTTTGCTGCCTGCAGCCGCGCTGCGCGTTTGGCTTCTTTTTCGGCCTCTTCTTGTTCGAGTCTGGCGGTGCGGGCTTCAAAACGTTCCTTGGAGCGCTCGGCTTTAATTTTGTCTTGTTGGGCTTGGCGAATCTCGGCTTTTGATGCGCGGTAGTATTGCACCAATGGAATATTGCTGGGGCACACATAGGAACAGGCGCCGCACTCTATGCAGTCGAAAAGTTTGTGGTCTTCAAGTTTTTCGTGTTCCTGCGCGCGGGAAAACCAGTACATTTGCTGGGGCAACAGCGATACTGGGCAGGCCTCGGCGCACATGCCGCAGCGGATACAGGCCTGTGCTGGCGGTGGTGGCGGCAGTTCGGCCACCGTGGGCGCGAGTACGCAGTTGCTGGTCTTCACGATGGGTACTGCGGTGTCTTGCAGGGTATAGCCCATCATGGGGCCGCCCATGACCAAGCGAATGCAGTTGTCCTTTTTGAAGCCGCTTTGGTCCAGCAGAAATTGCACTGGCGTGCCGAGTAATACTTCGTAATTGCGGGGCTGGCTGCAGGCTTCACCGGTAACAGTGGTAATGCGTGAGATGAGCGGCTCACCTAAGCATATGGCGCGGTAAATAGCGGTGGCGGTGCCGATGTTTTGGCAGGCAATGCCGATATCAGCGGGCAGGCCGCCAGCGGGTACTTCTTTACCCGTTAATATTTGAATTAATTGTTTTTCGCCACCAGAGGGGTATTTGGTGGGGAAGGGCACAATTTCGATGCCCGTGCCTTGCGCGGCTTTTTGCAGCGCGGCAATACCTTCGGGTTTATTGTCTTCAACGCCGATCAGGGTTGCTTTGCTGGGCTTGATTAAATGGCGAAGAATGTCGGCGCCGGCAATAATTTCGGCGGCGCGCTCGCGCATTAAAATATCGTCGGCAGTAATATAGGGTTCACACTCGGTGCCGTTGAGAATTAAGGTCTCAATGGGTTTGTCGTCGCGGGTACTGAGTTTTACTGCGGCGGGAAAGCCCGCGCCGCCCATGCCGGCAATACCGGCTTGGCGAATGCGGTCAATTAAATCCATTTTGCTTAAGCTGCGAAAATCTTCGACGCCACTATGCTTAGCCCACTCGTCTTGGCCGTCGGTGTCGATCACAATACAGGCACCGCTCATGCCAGAGGGGTGAGGGATTAAACGCGACTCAATCGCAGATACGGTGCCGGAGGTGGGTGCGTGCACCGGCGCACTGACAAAGCCCTTGGCCTCGGCAATCATTTGGCCTTTTAAAACGCGGTCGCCGACGCTAATGATCGGACTGGCAGGGGCGCCAATGTGCTGAGCCAGCGGCAGTATTAATTGCGGGGGTATGCCGGCCGCTTTAATGGGCGATTGCAGAGATTGCTGTTTGTTTTCGGCGGGGTGAATACCGCCGTGAATATCCCACACCTTTCTTGTTGGCTGGCTCATGCGCTGGCCCCGCTGCGGTCGGTGGCGATCAGGTCTTCTGGCGGCTTGGGTTTGTCCCAGGCCCAGGTTTGCAAGTTGGTTTCAATGGGGCGCATTTCTATACAGTCAACAGGGCAGGGTTCAACGCAAAGATCGCAGCCGGTGCATTCACTGGCGATGACGGTGTGCATGTGTTTCGCCGAGCCCAAAATGGCGTCGACGGGGCAGGCTTGAATACATTTGGTGCAGCCGATGCATTCGTCCTCGCGAATATAGGCCACCGAGGGCACGGACTCTTCTACCGCGTCTAGGGGTTTGGCTTCTACACCCAATAAATCGGCAAGTGCGGCAATAGTGGCTTCGCCGCCGGGTGGGCATTTGTTAATGTCGTCGCCGTCGGCAATGGCTTGGGCGTAAGGGCGGCAGCCCGGGTAGCCACACTGGCCGCACTGGGTTTGGGGCAGCAATGCCTCAACTTGGTCGGCGATTGGGTCGCCCTCGGTTTTAAATTTTACTGCAGCAAAACCGAGCAGGGCGCCGAACACCACGCCGAGGCTGACCAGTGCCAGCAGGGATGCGATAAACGGGTTTTGGGCAATTAATTCAATCATCGTTATACCAAACCGGCGAAGCCCATAAAGGCCAGTGACATGAGTCCGGCGGTAATCATACCAACGGCAGGGCCTTTAAAGGGTTGGGGCACATCGGCGGCGGTGATGCGCTCACGCATGGCGGCAAATAATACCAAGACCATAGAAAAGCCTGCGGCGGCACCAAAGCCATAAAGCGCTGACTCAACAAAACTGTGATCTTTGTTTATATTAAGCAGGGCAACGCCGAGCACCGCGCAGTTGGTGGTGATCAGCGGCAGGAATACACCGAGCACCTTGTAGAGCATAGGGCTAGATTTACGCACCACCATTTCGGTGAACTGCACGACAACGGCAATGACCAAGATGAAGGTAATGGTGCGTAGGTATTCGAGACCGAGAGGAACCAGTAGCCACTCATAGGTCAGCCAGCTGCAAATCGAGGCGAGGGTCAGTACAAAGGTAGTTGCACTGGACATGCCAATGGCGGTCTCCAGTTTATTGGAAACGCCCATAAACGGACACAGGCCCAAAAACTGCACCAGTACAAAGTTGTTAACCAGAATGGCGCCGATTAACAGTATTGAATAGTCTGCTAACACAATTGTAGCCTCGTTTAGTTCTGTGTTGACACCGCGCTGAGTATTGGTGCGCAGTGACCAGCAAAATACGCTGGCTAGACACTCATGGCTCGGATCTTAGTTTATTTCGATCAAGCGTTCAATTTAAAATGCTGTAACCCTAGCGCACGGCTGGCCGTGCGCAGCAGCTTGAATTTACTGGATTTTCATGCCGGCTTTGGCGCCACTGTCGGGGCTGAGCAGCCAAATTTCCTGATCGCCAGGGCCTGCGGCCAATACCATGCCTTGGGATAGACCAAAGCGCATTTTACGGGCTTCGAGGTTGGCCACCATCACCGTGAGTTTACCCACCAATTGCTCGGCAGTGTAAGCGGTTTTAATGCCCGCAAAGACTTGGCGCTCGCCGTATTCGCCAAGACTTAGGGTGAGGCGCAATAATTTGTCGGCACCCTCGACTGCTTGGGCCGCGATGATCTCGGCCACTCGCAGGTCGATTTTAGCAAAATCGGGGTAGGCTATTGTGTCTGCGATACCCGTGTCTTTGTCTTTCGCTGCCTTTTTTACTTTGGTTTTTACTGGCGCTGCGGCGGTGCTGTTGTCGCCGCTGGCAGCGACCATGGCCGCTACTTTGTCGGCGTCAACGCGGTTCATCATTGCCTTGAAGGGGGCAATGGCGTGGTCTTGCAGGGGGCTGAATTCGCCCTGCCATGTTAGCTTGCAGTTTAAGAAGGCTTCGGCTTGCACGGCAAGTTCTGGGAGTACTGGGGTGAGATAGGTCATTAGCACGCGGAATATATCGATGCATTGGGAGGCAACGTCGGCGGCTTGGCCCGCGGTGTCTTCGTTTTTTGCCAGCTTCCACGGTTCGCAGGAATCAAAGTATTCATTGGTGGCATCGGCCAGCGCCATGATTTCGCGCACGGCTTTGCTGTATTCGCGCTGCTCGTAAAGTTCGGCAATCGCATCGCTGGCACCGGTGACCCGGTTCCATAGTTCGGCGTTGTGCTGTTTGCTAGCCAGTTTGCCAGCGTTGCCCTTGTGCACGAATTTGGCGCTGCGGCTGGCTATATTAACCAGTTTACCAACGAGGTCGGAATTGACTCGGTTAATAAAATCTTCGAGGTTTAAGTCGATGTCGTCTACCGCACCGGATAATTTAGCCGCAAAGTAATAGCGCAGGTATTCGGCGGGTAAGTGTTCCAGATAGGTCTCGGCCTTAATAAAGGTGCCGCGAGATTTCGACATTTTCTTGCCGTTAACGGTTAAGAAGCCATGGGCGTAAATAGCCGTGGGCTGGCGGAAACCCGCTGAGTCGAGCATCGCAGGCCAGAACAAACCGTGGAAGTTGATAATGTCTTTGCCAATGAAGTGGTAGAGCTCTGCCTTAGAATCCGCCCCCCAAAATTCATTAAAGTCGCGGCCATTGGCCTCGCACCAGTTGGCGCAACTGGCCATATAGCCAATGGGGGCGTCTAGCCAAACATAAAAGAATTTTCCGGGGGCGCCGGGAATTTCAAAGCCGAAGTAGGGCGCATCACGAGAGATGTCCCAGCTGTGCAGGCCTGCATCTAACCACTCGCGTAGTTTATTGGCGATTTGTGGCTGCAGGGCGTCGCTGTTGGTCCACTGGCGTAGCAGGTTTTCAAAGTCGCCAAGCTTGAAGAAAAAGTGGGTAGAACTTTTTTCAATTGGCGTGGCGCCGGAGATGGCCGAGCGGGGATTAATCAGCTCTGCTGGGGTGTAGGTGGCGCCGCAGGCTTCGCAGTTGTCTCCGTATTGATCGTCGGCCTTGCACTTAGGGCAGGTGCCCTTGATGTAGCGATCGGCGAGGAATAGGTTTTTCTCTGGGTCAAAAAGCTGGGTTACGTCCTTGCGCTCTATATGGCCATTGGCGTCGAGGCGGCGATAAATTTCTTCCGAGTAGTGTTTGCACTCTGGGGAATGGGTGGAGTGGTAGTTGTCGAAGCGGATTAAAAATCCGGCCAAATCCCGTTCGTGCTCGGCTTTTACCCGGGCAATTTGCTCCTCAGGCGTAATGCCGAGTTTTTCAGCCGTGAGCATAATGGCGGTGCCGTGGGCATCGTCGGCGCACAAATAGATGCAGTCATTGCCACGCTGTTTTTGAAAACGCACCCAAATATCGGTCTGGATAGATTCCAGTAAGTGGCCGAGGTGGAGTGGGCCGTTGGCATAGGGCAGAGCGCTGGTAACGAGAATCTGGCGCGACATGAGTGTCCTTATTGCAAATAGGGCGACGACAGCGGGTGCTGCTGACGGCGCGGGTGGATTCCGAGGCGCCATACTATAGCGTTTTTGGTCCCCCGGTGCATCTGCTGTGGCGTTGTTCGATGCTTGTCCGCCGCGTATACTCGCCGGCTGATTAAAAGGTTTATTTGAGTAGAGGCGGGAAATGGCGACAGAATTGGAATCTCAAGTTCGCGACACATTAATGGCCGTGGTTTTGCCGGGCTTATCCGCGCCACTGGCACAATTTGCCGATATTCATTTTCTTGCGGTGAAGGGTGATCGCGTAGATGCGGTTGTGGAGCTTGGCTTTGCCGCGCGCAGCGCGCAGCAATCTTATGAGCAAGTGCTCCGTGCCGCGGTGGAGGCACTCGACGGCGTTGCCGCCGCAGCGGTGCGGGTGACCTGGAAAATTGCAGCCTACGCCGCGCAACAAAATATGAAAGGCATGGAAAATGTCCGTAATATTATTGCAGTAGCCTCCGGGAAAGGTGGGGTGGGTAAGTCGACCACGGCCGTGAATTTGGCCTTGGCGCTGGTGGCGGAAGGCGCGCGGGTTGGTTTGTTGGATGCCGATATTTACGGCCCCAGCGTGCAGATGATGCTGGGCGTGGCTGACGGGGTGCGTCCCAAGCCCTACGGTACGCATTATTTGTTGCCGATTGAAGCGCACGGCGTGCAGTCGATGTCGATGGGCTATTTGGTCACTGAAGACACGCCGATGGTATGGCGCGGGCCGATGGCAACCGGCGCACTGCAGCAGTTATTGAATCAGACTTATTGGCAGGATTTGGATTACCTCATTATTGATATGCCGCCGGGCACCGGCGATATTCAACTGACTTTATCGCAAAAGGTGCCGGTGTCGGGCGCAATTGTGGTTACCACGCCGCAGGATATTGCCCTGCTCGACGCTAAAAAAGGCATTGAAATGTTCCGCAAAGTCTCGATTCCCGTGTTGGGCATTGTTGAAAATATGGCAGTGCATATCTGTAGTGAGTGCGGCCATCACGAGCACGTGTTTGGCGAGGGTGGCGGCGCGCGGATGGCCAGTAACTATCAAGTGCCCATGCTGGGTTCGCTGCCGTTGTCTATGCAGATTCGCAGCCAAGCCGATTGTGGCAAACCGGTGATGGTGGCAGACCCAGCTGGTGATGCCGCGGCCTTATATCGCAGTGTGGCCATTGGTATGACGGCTGAGTTAGCCGCGCGTCAGCGGGTGCAAAATCATGCCTTTCCAAATATTTCTATCAGTGACGATTAATTCATTTTTGTTAAGCAGCGGCTTATAAGGTTAAGGGGACGCAATGAGTATCAAGTCGGATAAATGGATTCGCCGCATGGCCGAAAAAGAGGGCATGATTGAACCTTTTGAGCCGAGCCAAGTGCGGGCTCAGGGCGGTTCTAAGATTATTTCTTATGGCACTTCTAGCTATGGCTACGATGTGCGTTGCGCGAATGAGTTTAAGGTTTTTACCAATATTTACTCGGCAACCGTCGACCCCAAAGCCTTTGATGAGAAGAGCTTTGTCGATATCACGGCCGACTACTGTATTATTCCCCCTAATTCGTTTGCATTGGCTCGCACCGTGGAATATTTTCGAATTCCCCGCAGTGTACTGACTATGTGTTTAGGTAAGTCGACCTATGCGCGTTGCGGCATCATTGTTAACGTGACCCCGTTAGAGCCCGAGTGGGAAGGTCATGTGACGTTGGAATTCTCTAATACCACCACCTTGCCCGCAAAAATTTACGCCAATGAAGGTGTGGCGCAGATGCTGTTTTTTGAGTCAGACGAAATCTGCGAAGTGAGTTACAAGGATCGCGGTGGTAAGTATCAGGGTCAAACTGGTGTGACCCTGCCTAAGACGTGAGGGCGGGCGCGAAACGCTTGATGGGAGACGGTACGCAACGCCTGTTATGCGTGGGTAAGGAGCGCTGCTATTTAAGCCCTCGAAACCCACGCCGAGTTATACCTGCGTAGGCCGGTGCCGCGTTCAAACTCAGGTCTGCACTCCGTTGCTAAGATGGACGCCTGCCTGTGCAGGAGCGACGATTAAATACATTTCCTATATCAGTCGCCCGTTTTACAGTCCATCAAGGTGACGTCACCCCATGATACTCATTGAGAATATCATGGGGGGTGCACTCTGGTTCAAAACAGTGATTTCATGTCGCGCCCAGCTCACACTATTGCGTAGCCTTGAGCAGATAAACGTCAATAAATTCAGAACCAAAAAAGCTTTCTGAACCACTTCAACAGCAAGCGGAAGTTGTGGCCCGCTGCGCCGAGCAATACATTCCACTTCGGGCGCGTGCTCACTATAGAGTTTGACCTTGCTATTGCGCTCTTGGCGCAGGGCAATGTTGGCTTTACGCAGTGTCTCAGCAAACAACGGCGCGAGTTCGTCTTGATCCCGTAAGCGCCGCTGAAGGTCGCACATAATTCGACCAAGACGTACTTGAATGAATTTCTCCGCAGGGCGGGCTCGCTTGAGTTGAACGCCCTGCATCGGACGCCGTTACAGAGCTTTGGCTGTAATGCATTTAAATTGTAAAGTTTTAGGCACCAAACCAGGATTGGCCGCAAACCCGCACGGTATTGCCACTAATGCCACGCGAAGCTGGATTGCCAAAGAAGGCGATGGTTTCAGCGACGTCGACCGGTAAGCCTCCCTGGGAAAGTGAGTTCAGACGGCGGCCAAACATACGGGTAAACAGGGGTATAGCGGCAGTCATCGCGGTTTCGATGAAGCCAGGTGCCACGGCATTTACTGTAATGTTGCGGGCAGCGAGCTCGTCTGATTTGGCCATAAAATCAACATAGCCAATAACACCGGCTTTCGATGCGGCGTAATTGGTTTGGCCGCGCTGGCCACCAATGCCGTTCATTGATGACACGCCAATGATGCTACCACCGTCGTTTAGCGCGCCACTGCTGAGGAGCTCGTTGGTAATGCGTTGGGCGGCCGCGAGGTTAATGTCTAAAGTCATTTGCCAGAACTGTTCCGACATATTGGCAATAGTTTTGTCGCGGGTAACACCGGCATTGTGTACGACAATGTCGGCACCGCCTGCCTTTATGAGGGCGGCGGCGATTTTTGCGGGGGCGTCACGGCTGGTAATGTCGGCAATCACGGGCTGACCATTGAGGTGACTCATCACTTTCGCCAATTCGCTTTCCATTTGTACAACGTCTACGCCGACAACAGTGGCGCCGTCGCGCGCGAGGGTTTCGGCAATGGCTGCACCTATACCGCGCGAGGCGCCGGTAACCAAGGCGATTTTCCCTGCCAATGGCTTGTGCCAATCGGCGGTTTTATTGACTGCTGCGCTGCGTACTTTGATGACCTGGCCACTGATGTAAGCAGATTTGGGTGAAAGGATAAAGCGCAGGCTGCTGTCGAGATTGGCTTCGGCGCCCTCAGCAACAGTAATTAGCTGGGCGGTTGCACCCTTGCTGCCCACTTCCTTGGCCAGTGAGCGACTCAAACCTTCCAAGGCGCGCTGGGTGGCAGCCGCCTCCGGGGTGTCGCAATCCAGATGCGGGCGACCAAGAATAACAATGCGACCGCTGGGCCGTAATTTGCGAATATTGGCCTTAAAAAAACGGTAGGCTTGTATCAGTTGCAGGCCGTCGGTGAGGCCGCTGCCGTCAAAAACCAGCGCTTGATAGCGTTCAGCGACGGCGGTTTCAACGGCGGTGCTGGCTTGGGCTACGCACTCGGTAGTGAGGGTAAGGCTCGCGTCGCTGTTTTGCAGATTGCGGAGGATGGCATCGATCAACTGGGCGTTGTTGCCTGCACCCAAGAGTAGGGCGCCAGAGAAAAAGCTGCGCTGCTCAGTGTGGTAGCGTAATAACTCGGTGGGCACGGTTACGCCGAGGGCGCCCATGATTTTTTTGCCGGCGCTGGAATTGATCAGATGTTCGATTTTGTCGCTCATACCGTGTGCTCCGCTGCCCCGGAGGGCGATAGTCTAAATTCGGTTTACTTTGCCGAGGCCGAGGCTCGGCAACCGCAAGCAGATTAATGCTGTTGAGGGGCATTGTAACGGCTCAGCAAGGCAACAGGATTGACAGCGGCGCGCTCGGGCGCCGTCGCTTCAGCCAATGCCGCGGGAATCAAGCTTGTTACACTGCGCGCACTTTGGGGTATATCCAATATTGCTACATAAAACACTGAGGTCCAGATATGACACAGGCTATTAAGCGCGTTGCTATTATCGGTGGTAACCGACTTCCTTTTACCCGCTCCAATACCGCTTATTTTGGCGTCAGCAATCAGGCAATGCTCACGGCGGCGATTGAAGGTTTGGTGCAGCGCTATAATTTGCAGGGCGAATGCTTGGGCGAAGTGGCCGCCGGCGCAGTAATGAAACACAGCAGAGACTTTAACTTAACCCGGGAATCAGTGTTGGGCACGTCGCTGCACGCCAATACACCGTGTTTTGATATTCAGCAGGCCTGTGGTACTGGCTTGCAGGCTATTAATTTGGTCGCGAATAAAATCGCCCTTGGCCAGATTGACGCCGGCATTGCCGGTGGTGTTGATACGACTTCTGATGCGCCCATTGGCGTTAGTGAGGGGCTGCGCAAAATTTTGCTCCAAGTAAATAAAGCGCGCTCCTTTGGCGATCGTGTTAAGCCCTTTTTACAGTTGCGTCCGAAGGATGTTGGAGTTTTGATTCCGGCTAATGCCGAGCCGCGCACGCGCTTGTCGATGGGTGATCACACTGAGATCACTGCCAAAGCGTGGCAGATTCCTCGTGATCAGCAAGATGAATTGGCGGCTTTGAGCCACCAGAATTTAGCGGCTGCCTATGATCGTGGTTTCTTTAATGACCTTATTACGCCTTTCAATGGCGTGAACAAGGACAATATTCTGCGCCCAGACACCACTGCAGAAAAACTCGCGGGCTTAAAGCCGGCTTTTGATAAAGAAAGTGGTCAGGGCACGTTAACGGCAGGTAATTCGTCTACCTTAACCGATGGCGCTTCAGTGGTATTATTGGCGAGTGAAGAATGGGCCAGAGCACATAATTTACCTGTGCGTGCTTACTTGAACTTTGTCGAGACCGCTGCGGTGGATTTTTTTGGCAAAGACGGGGCCGGTGAGAAAGAAGGTTTGTTGTTAGCGCCGGCTTACGCAGTGCCGCGGATGTTGGCCAAAGTGGGATTGAACTTGCAGGATTTTGACTACTACGAAATTCATGAAGCCTTTGCTGCACAGGTACTGGCCACTATGAAAGCTTGGGAAGATGAGTCTTTCTGTAAAAATAAGCTTGGGCTGGATCGCGCGCTTGGTAGTATTGACCGCAGTAAACTGAATGTGAACGGTAGCTCACTGGCGGCGGGACATCCCTTTGCGGCAACCGGTGGTCGTATTGTTGCTAGCTTAGCAAAAATGCTTGAAGAAAAGGGCAGCGGGCGTGGCTTGATTTCGATCTGCGCGGCTGGCGGTCAGGGCGTGACGGCGATCATAGAACGTTAACTTTTGAATAAATCGAACTGCTGTGACGAAAAGGCCCACTATTGCATTAGCGGGCCTTTTTTATTTTCCGTAACTCGCACAATCACCTTGTTCGTAGCCCATGACCTTGTCCTCTGCGCAGGCACTACAGGCATTGCCGTAAGTTTGGTGGCGCTGCGATGGGCAGGGGGTGTTAATGCAGCGAATGTCTGTGTCGATGTGGCCGCACACAGGTCGGTATTCGCGGGTGCACATTTGCGGACGAGGCGTTTCGCAGCTCTTAAAACCTTCAGCCATGGGCGCTTCAGGTTTGGCTTGGGTAGTGCAAGCGCTGAGGACACCCAGTGTTAAGATGAGTAAAAGGCTTAGTTTGGCGGCGCGTAAATAGGGCTGTGATGGCATTGCTTGGCCTATTGTTTTGCTTGGTTAAAAAGTATCAGCTGCATCCAGGGAACCTTGCCCATCAAAAGCTATCATAGTAAGCAGCTATCGTATCTATGGTAATTTAAAATTTTAGATATGCATACGCTTTTGCTAGTCTGACAGCAAGACTTACACTATAACAGGAGCACATATCATGAAAAACATCGATATTGGAATTAGCGAAGCGAATCGTGAAGAAATTGCCGGGAGCCTTAAAGCGCTATTGGCTGATTCCTACACCTTGTACCTGCAAACTCACAATTTTCATTGGAATGTGACCGGCCCCCGCTTCCGTGATCTCCACCTCATGTTTGAAGAGCATTACACCGAATTGGCCGTGGCCGTGGATGACATTGCCGAGCGTATTCGTACTTTAGATGTGGCGGCACCGGGCACTTACAAGGAGTTTGCGCGTTTAAGTTCAATAGAAGAAGTTGATGGCGTACCGTCCGCCGAGGATATGGTAGATACGTTGACCCTTGGCCATGAGCAGGTGGTAAAGACCTGTAGAACTGCGCTAAAAGTGGCTCAGCAGGGCGATGACGAGTCGACGGCCGCATTGGTATCTGATCGTATGCGTATACACGAGAAAACAGCGTGGATGCTGCGCGCCATCAATAAGTGATGCCAATATTGCGTGCGCTACATCGTTGGGCGTGCGCGGCCGGGTGCGATTTGGTCTGGAGCGCTGCGTTGCTAGGGTGGCTGTTCGCTTGAATAGGCAGCGCTACTGTTATTGCTGCGCTTTACGCTGTACATCTTGTGATCGGCAACCTTGAGTAAACTCTCGAAATCTGTGCCATGCTTTGGGTAAATTGCGTAACCAATGCTGGCCGATATTTGGTAGGTGATGTTTTCTAGTGGGAGTGGCTTCGCTAAGGCTTCTGAGTAAGATAAAATCTTTGTTTTAATCACCTTGCTATCGCCGAGTCCCGGCAATAACATGCTGAATTCGTCACCCCCCAGACGGGCAATAATATCGCTAGCTCTGCTTTGCGCGCGTAAACGTTTGGCAAACTCCATTAAGATTATGTCGCCACAGTGATGGCCCAGCGTGTCATTAATGTTTTTAAACTCGTTCAAGTCAAAATACAGCACGCAGAACGATGTGTTGTTTATGTCTGCGTCGAAAATAGCTCGTTCTATTTCATTGATGAAATGACGCCGATTAGCGAGTCCTGTAAGGCTGTCATGGTGCGCTAAGTGTATGTATTTACTGTGTTCATTTTCAAAGAGTTTACGCAATCTGCGAGTCGAAATGTCGTAGTACATAGTAATAAAAATAATAAACGCGGTGGCCGTAAAAATGCCGACAAATTCCGCTAACATTTCAGTTTCCGGGGCAATTGCATTTGCAAAAACTATCCCAGCCTTAGCTGCAATGTAAAAAGCAGTGCTAAAAACAAAAATGATAAAACTCCAAGTTATACCTGCACGTGCGCCAATACTGAGGGTGGCGAGTGCGGGCATAATGATGGCGCAGGGAACCATTGGTGAGTAGATGCCGCCGGTATTCAACACGATATACAATAACCCCAAACTTAGGGTGGTAATAAAAGTATTTAACGCCAAGATTTGGCGGCCAGTAAAGCGAAGCGTGAACAGCGCGCTGACGATACCTAATATGGCTGTTAGTGAAAACAGGGTGAGTAGCTGCCGACTTTCAATTTCAATGTCAAAGCCCTGGCTTATTAGAACAACGGCGACAACGTATAGAAGCGTCGCCCACAGCACACTAACAGCAAAGCGATTGCGGTGCCGTTGGTAATTACTTATATCAGGAGTTTGCGGTAGCCACGGTTCAATAAGGTAGTCGCGGAAAAAGCCTTGGATTTTTTGCATCTCGAGTTTTCTCAAGGTAGATACGTATAGTGGGCATTCCATTGAACACTACACCAAAAAATCTTAGGTGTTACGTAGCGTAACGACCATCATAATAAAAAATGCGTGTTGTCGCTACCTTAGCCCTGTCGATGGGTTTGCTATGCCACTATTCGGCTTTAGAGCGCGATGTATTCCTAGTGTCGGTGTTTTGACCACGCTTGACCTGATACATTTTTTGGTCTGCGACCTGAAGTAGCGTTTCATAGTCAGTGCCATGCTCAGGATAGCATGCATAGCCAATACTCGCCGATATCTGATAGGGGGTGTTGTCTAATAGCAGCGGAGCGTTGAGCGTTTGCGAATAGTGATGTATTTTTTGCCTAATTGCTTCGGCGCCATTGAGACCGGGTAGAATAATGCAGAATTCATCGCCGCCGAGACGGGCAATAAGATCGCTGCTGCGATTGAGCTTGCGCAGTCGCAAAGCGAATTCCAATAGCACTTGGTCGCCGCTGTGATGGCCGAGGTTGTCGTTTATCCTTTTGAAATTGTTTAAATCAAAATACAACACACAGAATGTGCCTTTATGGATGCTAGCATTGGCGATTGCCGTCTCGATTTCACTTATAAAATGACGGCGATTGGCCAGGCCAGTAAGGCTGTCGCGGTGTGCTAGTGTAATAAATTTATGGTGTTCGGCGTTAAATAGTTTGTTAAGTTTTCTAGATGAAATTTCAAAATAGATGATAGTAAATAGAGTCAACGAGGCAGCCGTTAATAAACTTGAAAATTCGGCTATTGCCATATTTTCTGGGGAAATAATATTGGTAAAAGTATAGCCGTGATTTGCAGCAAGGAATAAGAGCGCGGCTGCAGTGGCTACGATAAGACTCCAAATTGCACCGGCTACGGCGCCAATGCTAAGGGTTGCTAGGGCCGGTATGGCAATAACGCAGGGGTTAATTGGCGACTGAACGCCACCAGTTTGCATGCTAACTAAGGCCAACCCTGCACTGAGGGTGGCAATGAATATATTGAGCGCGGCAATTCGTTGGCCGCCAAAGCGAATGGTCAGTAGCGCGAGTAATATGCCGCTACCGAGAATACTCGAGAGAGCAGTGATTAAGCTTTTCTCCTGTGGCTCGAGCGGCAGTAGTAAGTGAATGCTTATGATGAGTGCGCAGGTGTAAGCAAAGCTACTCAGCAATACACTAATAACAAAACGGTTAGAGGATTTCTGGTAATTAGATTGTCTAGGTGTATTGGGCAGCCACAATTCAATAAAAGGCTTTGTTAGTCGCGCTACTACTTCCATGTATTACAATCCATTGTGATCGACAGTGCTGGTGTTGTCGTGTTGCTATTATTATGTGTCTGTGACGTAAATTTGGGCCTGATCAACATAATGATATAGATTTGTGTCCGCAGAGCAAAGCCCAGGAGCTAGGTCATTGGGGTGGCCGGTTTTGAAGATTGCCCCTGAATTCTTAATCGGCGTATGTTGTCTCCTGCGGTACCTAGGTCGGGAGTGCACTGCGGCTTAGCGTGAACTCCACTTCGAATTTCGAGTTAGACGTCTTAGGTATGTGGCTGAGGTACTTAGTTTTAGCGTATTACAACGCCGGACTGATCTAGAGACTGGGGACTGCGTATCCGGATGATTTAGCCATTTGGGCGTAAGATGGCGGGGCAGAGGCATGGGCCTCGATAAGAAGAAACGACGAGTATTTACGATGATCTGCGTCATAGCCAACAGCTTAAACGGCAAAATTATGGGACGGCAATAAAATGAAGAAAAAATTACTGTTACTTGTGGTCGTGGTAATTGCCATTGCTGGCTTTTTCATCGCCGATCTCGACCACTATTTTTCCTTGGTGGGCGCGCGTGCACTCCAGGACGAGGTATTGGTCTGGCGCGCTGAACAGCCATTACTGCTGGCGGCGATCATGTTTGTTGTCTATGTCGCGATTGCCGCATTGTCGCTGCCCGGCGCGGCGGTGATGACGCTGCTGGTGGGAGCCAGCTTTGGCTTGGGGTGGGGGCTGCTGATTGTCTCGTTTGCCTCCAGTATTGGCGCGACCTTGGCCTTTTTAATGACGCGCTATATTTTGCGCGACAGTGTTCAAGCCCGCTTTGGCGAGCGCTTGCAGACCATTAACGCTGGGGTCGAGCGCGACGGTATGTTCTATTTGTTTAGTTTACGCTTGGTGCCGGTGTTCCCGTTCTTTCTTATTAATATGCTAATGGGCTTAACGCCCTTAAAAACCCGTCAATTTTATTGGGTAAGCCAGCTGGGCATGTTGCCCGGCACGGTGATATTCGTGAACGCGGGCAGTCAGCTCAGCGAGTTAAATAGCTTGTCGGGCATATTGTCGCCCGCGCTACTGGCCTCTTTTGTACTGCTTGGGATATTTCCCTTTATTGCCAAGTGGCTATTAGCGGTCATCAAGGCGCGCAGGGTCTACGCAGGTTGGCGGCGACCTGCCAAATTTGACCGGAATTTGATTGTTATCGGTGGTGGCGCGGCGGGGTTGGTGAGCGCCTATATTGGCGCGGCAGTGAAAGCCAAGGTCACCCTGATTGAAGCCCATAAAATGGGGGGCGATTGCCTCAATTATGGCTGCGTGCCCAGCAAAGCGCTAATTAAGGCAGCCAAGGTGCTTAATCAACAGCGTCATGGCGAAGCCTACGGCCTGGACGGCAGTGCGGCGACCTTTGACTTTAGGAAGGTCATGGCGCGTATAAAAGCGGTCATTGCCCAGATCGAACCCCATGACAGTATTGCTCGCTACACCGATTTAGGTGTCGAGGTTATTGAGGGCTATGCCAAACTGCTAGACCCGTGGACGGTAGAAATCACCTTGAACCGTGGCGGCAGTCAGCGCCTCACCGCGCGGGCAATCATTATTGCCGCTGGCGCTCAGCCTGCCGTGCCGCCATTACCGGGTTTGGACGATGTTGATTATTTGACCAGTGATACACTGTGGGATGCGTTGGCTGATCAGCCAGAAGCCCCAAGACGCCTTGTGGTGTTGGGCGGTGGGCCAATTGGCTGTGAATTGGCCCAGGCCTTCGCGCGGCTGGGTTCCGCGGTGACCCAGGTTGAAATGCTGCCTAGAGTGATGATGCGCGAGGATGAAGAGGTTGCATCGGCAGTCACTGAGTCACTTAGCGCCGATGGCGTTATAGTGCTGACGAATACAAAGGCGCTGCGCTGCGAACAATCCGGCGGGCTTAAGCAACTGATTGTTCGCAACGCCCACGGTGAAGAAGAGGCAATCGTTTTTGATACCTTGATTTGCGCGGTCGGTCGCAGTGCGCGACTAACTGGCTACGGTCTCGAGACCCTCGGTGTTGATACTGCGCGCACGGTTAAAACCAATGACTATTTAGAAACGATTTACCCTAATATTCTCGCTGCAGGAGATGTTGCTGGGCCCTACCAGTTTACCCATGTTGCCGCGCATCAAGCCTGGTACGCTGCGGTGAATGGCTTATTTGGCGGCTTTAAAAAGTTTAAGGCAGATTACTCGGCGATCCCATGGGTGACTTATGTCGACCCCGAAGTCGCGCGGGTGGGTTTGAGCGAGGCCGAGGCGACCGAGCAGGGTATTGCTTATGAAGTGAGTCGTTTTGGAATAGACGATTTGGACCGCGCAATTTGTGACAGTCACGCCGTGGGTTTCATCAAAGTGCTGACCGTGCCGGGCAAAGATACGATCTTGGGTGTATGTATTATGGGTGCCCAGGCCGGTGAATTGCTTGCTGAGTATGTGTTGGCAATGAAGCACGGTTTAGGTCTGAAAAAAATCTTGGGCACCATTCACAGCTATCCAAGCATGGCCGAAGCCAATAAATACGTGGCGGGGGAGTGGCAAAAATCCCATGCTCCGGAATGGGCGTATAAATATTTAGTGGCGTTTCATCGTTGGCGCAGGGGTTAATTGGGGAGATTAATATGCATAGACTAACGCAGCTCGGCTTAATCTTATTGCTGTTGTGCTCGCCACTTTATGCCGCCGACGTTGCCCACAGTCAATGGCATCAATTGCTGCAAGATCATGTGCAAATGGCGCCAAATGGTCAGCATAGCCAGGTCGATTACGCGGCGATACAGCGCAATGAAGTGATACTAGATGGGTATTTGGCGCGGTTGGCAAAGGTGGAGAAAAGGGTGTTTGATAGTTGGTCTGATGACAGTCAGCTCGCATTTTTAATCAATGCCTACAATGCCTGGACGGTAAAATTGATTTTGTCGCGCTACCCGAAACTTGATTCGATAAAAGATATTGGCTTTTTTTGGTCTTCGCCGTGGCAAAAAAGCTTTATTCCTTTGCTGGGTGAAACCCGCAGCCTCGACGACATAGAGCATAAATTAATTCGCGGGACGGGCCGTTACGGGGAACCCCGTATTCATTTTGCGGTGAATTGCGCCAGTATAGGTTGCCCGGCTTTATTAAACAGGGCGTATAAAGGCGAGACCTTGGGCGCTCAGTTAGACGCCGTTACCCGCAATTTTTTGAATGATAGGCAGCGCAATGGTGTGACGAAGGGCGTGTTGCGCGTATCACCGATTTTTAAATGGTATGTACAAGATTTCAGTAAAGGCTGGCAAGGTGCAAACTCCCTGCGCGAATACCTTGCCATGTATGCCAAAGCGCTGGGCTTGAGCGACGCTGAAAAGGCGCAACTTATTTCCGGAAAGCTTGCTATAGAGTACAGTGATTACAATTGGGCCCTGAATGACCTTGGTAATAAATAAGGTAACTAGCCATGAGTGTGTGCGACTCGGATGCCGTGCTGTCGGTCATTATTCCGGTACTCAATGAGGCGGCGGGTTTACCCGCCTTATTGACCGAGTTGATCGAGCAATGTGGTCAATGCCAAAACGCGGTCGAGGTGATTTTTGTTGATGGTGGCAGCAGCGATGCCTCTGCGGCGTTGATAGCGGTAAGTGGATTTCGGCTGGTGGCGGGGCCGCGAGGGCGCGCGCGGCAAATGAATGTCGGCGCGTCGCTGGCATCTGGGGGCTATCTTTTGTTTTTACATGCCGACACCCTGCTACCAAAACACGCATTTGACCGCGTTATTTCCGTGTTGGAGTCTGGACTGTGGGGGCGTTTTGACGTGCGTATTCGCGGTAAGGCGCAGATGTTTAAAGTGATCTCTTGGTTTATGAACTGGCGGTCTCGGCTCAGTGGTATTGCTACCGGCGATCAAGCCATTTTTGTAAGAGAAGCCGCGTTCATTGAAGTGGGTGGTTTTCCTGATCAGCCGCTTATGGAAGATATTGCGCTGTCGAGCTTGTTGCGCGAGCGCGAGGCGCCGGTGTGTTTGCGCAACAAGGTAGAAACCTCGGGACGGCGCTGGCAGGAGCGCGGTGTGTGGCACACTATTTTATTGATGTGGCGGCTGCGTTACCTCTACTGGCGGGGCGTACCTGCTGAGCAGTTGGCCAGTCGGTATGAATAATTTTTTGTCACCATGACCGCAACAAAACCTCGAATAATACTCCAATTATTTGCTAAAGCGCCGCGGGCAGGATTTGCCAAAACCCGTTTGATCCCTACCTTGGGCGAGGCGGGTGCTGCGGCAGTCGCCAAGCGCATGCTGGAAAATACCTTGGCAGAATGTCAGCGAGCATTGACTCAGGTGAACGATGATTATCGGCTTGCCGCCGAATTGTGGGCGACGCCAGACGTCGGTACACCGGCGTGGGCTGCTATTGAGCTGCCGAGTTCGATTGAAGCGTTAAATCAGCCTGTTGGTGACTTGGGCACACGCATGGCCACTGCTGCGGAGCAAGGCTTACAACGCGCTGAGGGCGTTATTTTACTTGGTAGTGATTGCCCTGCGATTACTGCAGCAAGCTTGCATTGGGTGGCCAAGGCTTTGCTTAGCCACGATAGCTGTATGATTCCGACCTTTGATGGTGGTTATGCATTACTCGGTCTACGCTGCTTTTCGCCGCACTTGTTTGCGGATATTGCGTGGAGTACTGATACGGTAGCAAGCGTGACTCGGCAGCGTTTAGCAGAATGTGGCATGAGTTTAGCGGAGCAGGAAACAGTTCATGATATTGATGAGGCCGCTGATTTGTTGCATTTACCTGAGGGCTGGTTATAAATGCCCGCGCGATTGGATGTGCGTCAAGATGATTGGTGAAGGCCTCTGATGCCCCGTTTTCTCAGTCATAATTAAACTGGGCGGCTAGAGTGGATAGGTCTGCGGCCTGCAGGGAGACCGGCGTGTGGTGGGGCGCAACAGATCACCATTATCAGCGACGAGTTTATTCGGTCGATTGCCGAAAACCGAGGGCGCGGGC
>NZ_JBFHDY010000051.1:0-24632 GCF_041584495.1 Zhongshania sp. | reverse complement strand
GGCGTACTCGTCGGCGGCCTAATGATCGCAATGTACCTCCCCATATTCATGCTTGGCTCCGCCATTTAACGGCGCGCCTCATCGCTTACACACGAGTATAGTTTATGTCGTTCTTCGAAGCCGCCGCGAACTACCCGCTGCTTCTCATTACCTTATTAGGTTTCTTTGGCCTTCTCTTTGGCAGTTTTTTCAATGTAGTGATCTACCGCTTACCCAGAATGATGGAATCTACGTGGAAGTATGAGTGCGAAATCTTGCTCAGCGATGACGACGCAGCCGCTGAAGAAATCGCGCCACCTCAGTTTAATTTGGCCTTTCCCAACTCCCACTGCCCTAAGTGCGACGCGCCGGTAAAGGCGTGGCAGAATATTCCTCTAGTTAGCTATGTGCTGCTGCGCGGGCGCTGCGCTTCTTGTAAGGCACAAATCGGCCTACGCTACCCTGCGGTTGAGGTAATAACCGCCCTGCTTACCGTATTCCCACTGTTAATGTTTGGCTTTACCACCTATGCCGTTGCCGCTATTTTGTTTAGCTGGATTTTACTGATTCTCACGGTCATTGATATTGACCACCAGCTACTGCCAGACCAACTAACCTTACCCCTAATATGGCTAGGCCTGTTATTTAACAGCGTTACCGGCAGTATTCCATTACAGGATGCAGTGTGGGGCGCCATTGGCGGCTATTTGTCGCTATGGTCCGTGTTTTGGTTGTTTAAATTACTGACCGGCAAAGAGGGCATGGGCTACGGCGATTTTAAATTACTCGCCGCACTGGGCGCTTGGCTGGGCTGGCAGTATTTGCCGCTAATTATCTTATTGTCTTCTGTTGTCGGCGCCGTATTTGGCGGTTTGGTGATGCTGCTACGTCGCAGTGACAGTTCCATGCCCATGCCATTTGGCCCCTATTTGGCCGGTGCTGGCTGGATCGCCCTGTTCTGGGGTGAAGCGCTGATTGACGGCTACCTTCAACTTGCTGGCATTCGCTAGCCCCAATACATTACCTTATTTAGATTATGAGCAAATTCATCGTAGGACTTACCGGCGGTATTGGTAGCGGCAAAACCGCCGCGTCGAACCGCTTTGCAAAACTGGGCATTGGTATTGTCGATGCCGATATTATCGCCCGCGAAGTGGTTGAGCCTAGCAGCCCTGCCCTGCAAAAAATAGCAGCCCACTTTGGCGACGCGCATCTACTCAGTGATGGGCAGTTAAATCGCGCCGCCCTGCGCCAAACTATTTTTGCCGACCCCGCCGCCAAACAGTGGCTGGAGTCCTTGCTTCACCCACTCATCGCCAGCGAGACGCAGCGCCAACTGCTAAACGTAAGCAGCGCTTACGCACTATTCGTGTCGCCATTGCTGGTGGAACGCCAGCAAAAAGCGATGTGTGATCGGCTTGTGGTGGTCGATGTGCCTGAGTCTGTTCAGTTAAGCCGCACCATGCTCCGAGACAATAACGAGCAAGCCCAGGTAGAGCGTATTATTGCCAGCCAAATAGGCCGCCAAGCGCGCTTGGCCGCCGCGAGCGATGTGATTGATAATACCCTAGGCTTGCCTCAGCTAGACCTGCGAGTTAGCGCATTACATCAGCAATTCCTCAACCTTGCCGCCAACAAGGCCTAGCAGGTCTTTTAAAAAATTTGGAAACCATGTGCAATGAATAAAGCATCTGCCATCACCGTCCCCTGCCCACACTGTAAAACGGAACTCGTGTGGGACAGCAACAACCCCTTTCGTCCTTTTTGCTCTGACTCCTGCAAAAACCACGACTTAATTGCGTGGGCAAACGAAGAGCACAATATCCCCGGCGACTCGCTGCACGACGACGTTTTAAGCAGAGATTTAGAGCAAGATTTTTAAGAGAACGAAGGGATATTCAAAGCAGCTTTAGATGACGTCGGCGCACTGAATCGCTTTGACGATGGCCACATTTGCCGCCGGAAATACATAGTCAGAAAGTGATTGCGGGGTGACCCAGCGCAGTGGCTGACCTTCTCGCCCAAGGGCTTCACCGCGAAAACGCGTCACCAACCACACATCCAAAAACACCGTTTTATCGGCATAATCATGATTGATTTCGATTAGTGAGCGGCAACTCGCAGCGTCTATATCAATACCGAGTTCTTCGTGTAGCTCTCGGGTGAGCGCCTGAGACACCGTTTCACCCGCCTCCACTTTACCGCCGGGGAATTCCCACAAGCCGCCTTGATGGGCATCGTTCGCGCGGCGGGCGATAAGAATATCGCCCAGCGAATTAACAATAACCCCAACTGCAACGTGAACGCGTTTATTAACTGCGGTATTCGGCATTGATTTTGACGTAGTCGTAGGAGAAATCAGTGGTCCATACCGTCTCTGCATACAGACCACGATTCAGGTTAATGCGAATACGGATTTCTGTCTGCTTCATTACAGCGGCACCGGCCGCCTCGGTATAGGATTCTGCGCGACCGCCGTGCTCGGTAATCAAGACGTCGTCTAGGTGAACCGTTAGCGCCGCCACGTCGAGTGACTCCACCCCAGCACGACCAATAGCGGCCAGAATACGCCCCCAGTTTGGATCGCTGGCAAATAAAGCCGTTTTCACCAGTGGCGATTCCGCCACCGCATAAGCAACCTTAAGAGCTTCGCTGACGTCTTTGGCACCCGTCACTTCAACCGCAACAAACTTAGTGGCGCCTTCGCCGTCGCGCACAATGGCGTGAGCCAGCTCTAAGAACACCTCGTTAAATACACGCTGAAGCTCGTCAAACACCGGGCCACTGGTGTCAGTAAGCTGCTCACCACCAGCACGCCCAGTGGCAACTAGCACACAGGCGTCATTGGTTGAGGTGTCGCCGTCAATGGTAATCCGATTAAACGAGGCATCAGCGGACTGATCCAACATCGCCTGCAAAACATTTGGCGCAATATTAGCGTCGGTGGCTACATAGCCAAGCATGGTCGCCATATTGGGCTTAATCATGCCCGCACCCTTAGAAATACCGGTGACGGTAATGGTGCGGCCAGCAATGTCTAATTGGCGAGACGTCGCTTTGGGGCGAGTGTCCGTCGTCATTATACCGTTGGCGGCAGCTTCCCAGCTATCAGCCGAAAGTGCGGTAACAGCAGCAGGCATGGCGGCGACCAATTTATCTACGGGCAATTTTTCACCGATAACGCCAGTGGAAAATGGCAGCACTACTGAGGGCGCTACACCAACCAAATCAGCCAGCGCCGCGCAAGAGTTGCGAGCGTTAAGCATGCCAGCTTGGCCAGTGCCTGCATTGGCATTGCCGGTGTTGATAAGCAAATAGCGCGGCGAGCTTGTGGCCAAATGTTCTTTGGCCACAGTAACCGGCGCAGCGCAAAAAGCATTAAGGGTGAAGACCCCCGCCACCGATGCGCCTTCACACAGCTCAAAAATGACAGTGTCGATACGGCCTACTTTTTTAATACCGGCACTTGCCACGCCTATTTTTACACCGTCTATTGGGTGTAAAACAGCTAACTCACCAGAACCTACCGCCATGCTGTTGCCTACCTCAGCCTAATTTGCCGTGACACTGTTTGTATTTTTTACCCGAACCACAAGGACAAACCTCATTGCGACCAACTTTGCGGCCATCGCGCACAAAGGTTTCTGGCGTACTGGGCGTGGTTTCTGCAGACTCATCACTCATTTCCTCATCTACGGTGAGGCCACTGGACTCAGCGTGCTGGAACTCCATTGCGCGTTTAGCCTGCTCTTCTCGACGCTGACGCGCCAACTCTTCGGCGTTTTCATTCTGCTGGAGACGCAGATGTGAAAGAAAGCGAATGACTTCTAGCTTTAAGCTGTCGAGCATTTCTTGGAACAGCTCAAAAGCTTCGCGCTTGTACTCTTGCTTGGGGTTTTTCTGAGCAAAGGCGCGCAGATGAATACCATGACGGAGGTGGTCCATGGTCGCCAAATGCTCTTTCCACAGTGTATCCAATACTTGCAGCATGATATGGCGTTCAATTTTACGCATATCCGGGCCAACCAGTGCGCATTTAGCCTCATACGCCTCAGTAATAGCTTGATTGATTTTTTCGCTTAGCACATCTTCATTCACTGAGCGGTCTTCGTCCAACCAGGTTTGCAGCGGTAATTCCACTTCAAAATCGGTGTGCAGACGGCGCTCAAGCCCTGCCACATCCCACTGCTCTTCCAAACTTTGCGGCGGAATATATTCCCGCACCACATCGCCGACAACATCGTGGCGAATCGCGGCGAGCATATCGCTAATGTCATCCGCCTCCATCAATTCATTGCGCTGCTGATAGATGATTTGGCGCTGATCGTTTGCGACATCATCGTATTCAAGCAATTGCTTGCGCATGTCAAAGTTGCGGCCTTCTACTTTGCGCTGGGCTTTTTCGATGGCGTTAGACACCATGCGATGCTCAATGGCTTCGCCCTTTTCAAGACCCAGTGCCTGCATAATGCCGCGCACGCGGTCTGAGGCAAAAATTCGCATTAGACTGTCTTCTAAGGACAGATAGAAACGTGAGGCACCCGGATCACCCTGCCGGCCAGCACGACCACGCAGCTGATTGTCGATACGGCGCGACTCATGGCGCTCAGTACCGACAATATGCAAGCCACCGGCCTGCATTACCGTCTCGTGACGTACTTTCCACGCTTCGCGCAACTCGTTGATCAGCGTTTCCGAAGGGTTTTCATGTTGAGCAATTTCAACGTCAACATTACCGCCAAGTACGATGTCAGTACCTCGACCAGCCATATTGGTAGCGATAGTGACCACGCCTGGGCTACCAGCCTGAGCAATAATTTCGGCTTCTTGCTCGTGGTATTTGGCGTTGAGTACTTTATGGGGAATGCCAGCAGCCTTGAAGCGTGAAGACATTTCCTCAGAGGTTTCAATCGAGGCAGTACCCACCAGTATCGGCGCGCCACTTTCCATAATGGCTTTAACGTCTTCAACGATGGCGTCGTATTTCTCTTCCTTGGTCAGGTATACAAGGTCGTTGGCATCGCGGCGAGCGCTGGGCTTGTTAGTCGGAATAACCACCACGTCTAAGCCGTAAATCTGACGAAATTCAAAGGCCTCGGTATCGGCGGTACCGGTCATACCTGCCAACTTCTCAAACTGACGGAAATAGTTTTGGAAGGTCGTTGAGGCCAGCGTTTGGCTCTCTGCCTGAACCGTCACACCTTCTTTGGCTTCGATGGCCTGATGCAGGCCTTCCGACAGACGTCGACCCGCCATGGTCCGGCCGGTGTGTTCATCGATCAAGACCACTTGGTCATTCTGAACAATATATTCGACATTGTTATGAAATAAAACGTGGGCACGCAGCGCAGAATTGACGTGGTGCAGTAGGTTCAGATTACTGGCTGAATAAAGGCTGTCGCCCTCGTTCAGCAGACCCGCCTGAATAAGCATGTCTTCTACCTGCTGATGCCCCTCTTCGGTTAATTCGACCTGGCGCATTTTTTCGTCAACAGTGTAGTGACCTTGCTCAGCGATTGCTTGCCCGCTGTCATCACTTTCTATGGGCTGGCCAGCTTCGTCCACTTCAGCTTGTTTAAGCGAGGGAATAAACAAGTTAATTTGTTTGTAGAGCTTAGAGCTGTCTTCCGCGGGACCAGAGATAACCAGCGGCGTACGCGCTTCATCAATAAGGATCGAGTCAACTTCATCGATAATGGCGAAATTCAGGCTGCGCTGGTAGCGATCTTCAATGGCGAAGGCCATATTGTCGCGCAGATAGTCAAAGCCAAACTCGTTATTGGTGCCGTAAGTGATGTCAGACAAATACGCTGCGCGCTTCTCTTCCGGATCTTGCCCAGAGCGGATAACACCCACGCTCAGACCGAGAAACTCATACAGCGGACGCATCCAATTAGCGTCTCGCGACGCCAAATAGTCATTAACGGTTACCACAAACACGCCTTTGCCAGGGAGTGCGTTTAAATACACTGCCAAGGTTGCAACGAGGGTTTTACCCTCACCGGTGCGCATCTCGGCAATAGTGCCTTCGTGCAGGCTAATACCACCGATGAGCTGCACGTCAAAATGGCGCATGCCCATAACACGGCGACTGGCCTCGCGACACACCGCAAACGCTTCGGGCAGCAGCTGATCGAGGCTTTCTCCCGCCGCAATTCGCTCGCGAAACTCCCCAGTTTTGGCGCTGAGGGCGGCATCGTCGAGCGCCGTCATCGCCTCTTCCAGGCTGTTGATCTTGTTCACGACTTTGCGCATGCGCTTTAATTCGCGATCGTTTTTACTGCCAAAGACTTTTTTAACTACTGCTCTAATCATGATTAATTCGTTACTGTTCCCGGGAGCAAAAGTCCCTAATCAATGAAGGCTCTAAAGCCGCACCAAGCTACATTGTACGAATGAAATTCTGATGACGGCGGGGTAATCACTGTGGCGAATGATCCCGAAAATGCCGTACTTTTACCTAATGGCAAGACGTGGGCAATACCGTAACACCGAGGCGCAATATCGCATAGATAGGGGGATATTACCATGCTAAGACGAATCTCGGCCAAGCATGGTAGAAAGAGATAATCAGACTGCCGCTACAGCAGCAGCATAATTAATTGGCGCGTCAGCGGCATCGTCAAACGTTACCCATTCCCACGCGTCAGTGTCTTTAATTAAGGTCCGCAAGGACGCATTGTTCAGACCATGGCCAGACTTAAAGGCTTTGAACTCGCCAATCAAGCTAGTGCCCAGCAAATACAAATCACCAATCGCGTCGAGTACCTTGTGTTTAACAAACTCATCCTCATAACGAAGACCTTCTTCGTTAAGAATACGGTATTCATCAACCACAATCGCATTGTCAACACTGCCACCCTGAGCCAAGCCCTTGGAGCGCAGGTATTCGATCTCGTGCATAAACCCAAAGGTCCGCGCCCGACTCACTTCTTTTACAAAGGAGGTGCTCGAAAAATCCAACTCGGCATGGCCAACCCGATCTTTAAAAACCGGGTGATCAAAGTCGATGGTAAAAGACACTTTAAAGCCGTCAAAAGGGAGGAAACTCGCGACTTTATCACCATCTTTTACCGTCACCGGACGCTTAATACGGATGAACTTTTTCGGTGCATTTTGTTCTTCAATCCCGGCAGACTGAATAAGAAAAACAAACGGACCAGCGCTGCCATCCATAATCGGCACTTCCGATGAGCTGACTTCAACATAGGCATTATCTATACCCAGGCCTGCCATCGCCGACAATAAATGCTCAACCGTTGACACCCGGACATCGCCATTCACCAGCGTGGTCGACAAGGTGGTATCACCCACATTTTCCGCGCGAGCGTGGATTTCAACAACGGGGTTCAAATCGGTGCGCCGGAAAATCACACCGGTATCCGCTGGCGCTGGTTTCAGCGTCAGGTAGACCTTTTCCCCTGTATGCAAACCAATGCCCGTAGCACGGATAGTGTTGCGCAAGGTACGTTGTTTAATCATGTTCACACTCACTCTATGGGCCGGACGGTTACATTTACAAGGGCGTACTTGTCTTTTGTGCCAGCTAACTACCGACACATGCCCATGCTGTACCGACAACTACTAATTAATCAGCCTGACGCCGCAGAAACGCAGGAATATCCAAATATTCCATATCTTTATCTGCCATTGGCGCCGGCGCCACGTCTCGCGCAACGGCCGCTTGCTGGTTGTTGCGCATAACAGTTGGCCGATCGAGCTTGCGGTAATCATTGGAACGCGGCTCTATGGGCCGTGATTCAACAACCTTCAGCGGTATATCTGCACCAATACCATCTAGACCGGTGGCAACCACTGTTACGCGCAATTCGTCTACCATATCGGGGTCAATTACCGTTCCGACAACAACTGTTGCGTTCTCGGAAGCGAATTCCTCGATAGTATCCCCGACATCGTTAAACTCGCCTAGGGACAGATCCAGACCTGCGGTAATATTAACCAAAATCCCGCGCGCCCCTTGCAAATTCACATCTTCAAGGAGCGGACTGCGAATGGCGGCCTCTGCAGCTTCGCGAGCGCGGTTTTCACCGGTAGCCACACCACTGCCCATCATCGCCATGCCCATCTCTGACATCACGGTGCGCACGTCGGCGAAATCGACGTTAATCATACCCGGGCGAATAATCAGATCGGCAATACCCTGCACTGCACCTAACAATACATCGTTAGCCGCTTTAAAGGCATCGAGTAAACTGGTGTTTTTACCCAAGACAGGTAGCAACTTTTCATTGGGGATAGTGATCAGCGAGTCAACGTGCTGACGCAGCTCTTTCATACCTTCCAAAGCCACCGCCATGCGCTTTTTACCCTCAAAAGGAAAAGGCTTGGTGACGACGGCTACGGTTAAAATACCCAGCTCTTTGGCGACCTGCGCAACAACTGGCGCGGCGCCCGTACCTGTGCCGCCGCCCATTCCGGCGGTGATGAACACCATATCGGCGCCCTGCAGTGCTTCAGCAATGCGGTCGCGATCTTCCATTGCCGACTGGCGACCGATTTCAGGGTTAGCGCCTGCGCCCAAGCCCTTGGTAATAGTGGTGCCCAGCTGCAATACTGTCTTAGACGCGACATTGGTCAACGCCTGAGCGTCAGTATTGGCGCAGATAAAATCAACACCATCAACATTACAGGCGATCATGTGCTTAACAGCGTTACCGCCGCCTCCACCGACACCCACCACTTTAATTACTGCGTTCTGAGGAACGTTATCTACTAGTTCGAACATTGGTTTTCTCCCTTTTGCATATTTGACCGTGCTGCCGGCACGACCGCCTTACACCTTAAAAATTGTTTTGAATCCATTGCTTCAAGCTGGCCAAGAAGCCGTTGCGCTTAACCCGCCCCCGGCCACCGTGCTCGGCTTGATGCTTGATGCCGTAATGCAGCAAGCCCACGCCGGTTGAATAAATTGGATTGCGCACGATGTCGGTTAAACCTCGCGCATCCTGCGGCACACCGATTCGCACCGGCATATGAAAAATTTCTTCTGCTAATTCAACAACACCTTCCATCTTCGAGGTGCCACCAGTCAGCACGATCCCTGCCGCGCACAAGTCTTCGTAACCACTGCGGCGCAGTTCGGCTTGAATTAGGGTGAATAGCTCGTCGTAGCGCGGCTCCACCACTTCAGCCAGTGCCTGACGAGACAATTCCCGCGGGGCGCGCTCGCCAACACTGGGGACCTTAATCATTTCGCCTTCGCCCGCAAGCTGGGTCAGCGCACAGGCGTATTTAATTTTGATCTCTTCTGCGTACTGGGTTGGCGTGCGCAGGGCCATCGCAATGTCATTGGTGACCTGATCGCCGGCGATTGGAATTACACCGGTATGGCGAATCGCGCCATCGGTAAAGATCGCGATATCGGTGGTGCCACCGCCGATATCCACCATACATACACCCAGCTCTTTCTCGTCTTCAGTCAATACCGCGTAGCTTGAGGCCAGTTGTTCCAAAATAACGTCTTCGACTTCGAGGCCGCAGCGGCGAATGCATTTCTCGATGTTCTGCACGGCGTTTACGGCGCAGGTCACTAAATGCACCTTGGCCTCTAAACGTACGCCAGACATGCCCAGCGGCTCCTTAATGCCCTCTTGCTCATCAATCACAAATTCTTGGGGCAAAATGTGCAGCACTTTTTGGTCAGCCGGTATCGCTACCGCTTGCGCAGCATCGATAACCCGATCTAAATCCAGCTGAAACACTTCACGGTCGCGTATTGCGACAATACCGTGGGAATTGAGGCTGCGAATGTGATTGCCGGCAATACCAACGTACACACTGTGAATTTCACAGCCCGCCATCAATTCAGCTTCTTCTATCGCACGCTGAATAGAGTGCACAGTGGATTCAATATTGACCACCACCCCTTTCTTCAGACCGCGAGACGGGTGCGAGCCAATGCCTATAATTTCCAGCTTGCCGTCTTCGTTGCTCGAGCCAACGATAGCCACCACTTTTGAGGTGCCGATATCAAGGCCGACAATCATCCGGCTTGCGTGTGAACTAGCCATTGCTTTGCTTCTCCCAAGTTTGCGATCTATTGTGCTGTGGCAACTCCATTGCCAGAGCAATTCCCTCAGCCATTACCTTTTGCACCTTTTGTTTCATCCCACGCCACCGCTAGACCATTGATATAACGTGTGTCCACACGCTTAACGCGATCAAAATCCGCTACCAATTGGTGGCGATACACCCACATAAAGCGCCGCAACTTCTCCAATGGCTCGTAGCGACCCAAAACCAATACCGCGCCGCCGTTTAAGGTCGCCGTCCACGCGCCACGATCATTCATTTCAAGACGCTGTAAAATTAATTTTTCATCGCCAAGCAACTGACTCATCAAGCGGTACTGCCGCATTATTTCTATGGCGCTGCCATCAGGCCCACTCAGCAGCGGTAAACCGACATCGTCGGCCACGCCCTTAGCAGGCAAAAATATTTTGCCGCGATGGTTTAACAAGCCACCGCTGCCCCACGCAGCAATAGGCGCCTCTTCAACGATGGTGATTTTCAATTCCCGCGGCCAAACCCGCTCCACAATCGCCCGATAAACCCACGGCTCTTGCTCTAATTCACTTTGGATCGCTTCCAGATCCAAACCAACATAACCCACAGCCAAATGGCCCGTTACGCGGTCGACCAAAACATTGCGACTGACGTGCTGCAAATCACCGGCAAACACCACACGATCGACGGGTATGGCATCTAGCTGACGTCCTAACTGCTCAACGCCATAAACAAAAGCAATAACAACCACGATCAATACCAAGCGGTTCAAAATACGACCCCATTCGCGCTGCACTTGCGGCCCTTTGAGGGCCGCCGACTTGCGCGTTTTGAGGCGATTTTGCTTGCCGCTCAGTAGTTGCATCTCAGTTAGAATCCGCCTTGATACTGCCCGCCAAAATTTCTACCACCAAATGTTCAAAATCCAGCCCTGCTTGCTTGGCCGCCATCGGCACCAAACTGTGGTCGGTCATGCCAGGCACGGTATTCACTTCCAATAAATAGAATTTACCTGCCGCGTCGCGCATAACATCAACCCGCCCCCAACCCGCACAGCCCAGACTGGTAAACGCCGCCAATGCCAATTTGCTAAGCTCTTGCTCTTCCGCTGCACTCAAGCCACAGGGGCACAAATACCGGGTCTCATCAGAAATATACTTGGCGTTAAAATCGTAAAACGCGGCATCGGTTTCCAATTTAATGCCGGGCAAGGCCTTGCCATTTAATATCGCAACGGTGTATTCGCTACCGCTAATCCACTGTTCAGCGAACACCCGGCCATAGGCCTGGGCGTTTTGCCACGCGTCAGCCAACTCTGCCGCACTCTGCGCGCGAGCCATACCAATACTCGACCCTTCGCACGCAGGTTTAACAATGACCGGACCTAAATCATCAATAATGCCCTGCCAATCGCTATTCACCGTTAACTCGGCAAAGCGCGGGGTAGACAAGCCCAAACCCAACCACAGCAGCTTGCAACGGAATTTATCCATCGCCAGTGCCGAGGCCATCACACCGCTGCCGGTATAGCCAATGCCCATGCATTCCAGTGCGCCTTGCACGGTGCCGTCTTCGCCGCCCGGGCCATGCAGTGCAATAAACACCTGACGAAACTCGCCATTGAGACGCTGCATCCAATCGGTATCCGCCACATCAATGCCTTCAACCACAATGCCTTGACGCTCAAATGCCGCCATCACTGCCGCACCACTTTTCAGGGAAATTGCACGCTCCGCCGAGCGGCCGCCCAACAGTACCGCTAGCTTGCCGCCAATCGCCTGATTTATGTTTGCTACCGTCATGTCACTCATTGCCGCGACCTACACCCAACCCTGATTAGCTAATTGCAACGCCACTGCGCCGATATTGCCCGCGCCTTGAGTGAGCAAAACATCACCGGGGCGAATACGGGGTTTTAATATTTCAAAAGCGGCCTCAGTATTTTCAACAAATACCGGTTCCAAATTGCCCTGCAAACGAATACTCCGACACAGGCTACGACTGTCGGCACCCGGCACCGGCTCTTCGCCAGCCGAATACACATCCAACAGCAACAGGCTGTCGACGGTAGACAACACCCGAACAAAATCCTCGTATAAATCTTTGGTACGACTATAGCGATGCGGCTGATACAGCATCACTAGGCGACGATCTGGCCACGCTTGGCGGGCCGCCGATATGGTTGCGGCCACTTCTGTCGGGTGGTGACCATAGTCATCCACCAACATAAATTCGCCGTCGACCAATGGCAGTTCGCCATAGCGCTGAAAGCGCCGACCGACGCCCTGGAAATTGGCAATGCCATTGCAAATAGCCGCTACCGGCAAGCCTTCATCGGTGGCCACCGCCACAGCTGCCGTCGCATTAAGTACGTTATGCACACCGGGCTGTTGAATACTCAGTTCAATATCACTGCCATCTGGCCGCACTACATTAAAGCGGCTCTGCATACCCAGTTTTTGCAGCGAATGAATACGAAAATCCGCGTCTTCACTAAAACCGTAGGTCAATGTCGGACGCGCTATGTCCGGCATAATGTCGCGCACCACGGGGTCATCCACACAGACCACCGCCATACCGTAAAAAGGCAAGTTGTGCAGAAACTCGATAAAGGTACGTTTCAGCTTGCTAAAGTCACCGTCATAGGTCGCCATATGATCGGCTTCAATATTGGTAATCACCGACACCATAGGCTGCAAATGCAAGAAGGAAGCGTCGCTCTCGTCGGCCTCTGCGACCAAGTAGCGGCTCTCACCTAATGCGGCATTGGTGCCTGCGCTGTTAACCAGACCGCCGATAACGAAGGTAGGGTCGAGACCCGCCTCGGCAAAAATAGCGGTAATCAAACTAGTCGTCGTGGTTTTACCATGGGTGCCAGCCACTGCAATGCCGTGACGGTAGCGCATTAGCTCAGCCAGCATTTCCGCGCGACGCACAATAGGCACCCGCAATTGGCGGGCGGCGGCCACTTCTGGATTACTCTCATTAACCGCGCTAGACACTACCACCACATCGGAGTCGCCAATATTCTCGCCACGATGGCCAAAGGCAACTCGCGCGCCTAATTGCTGCAACCGCGCAGTACTGGGTGAGGCCTTTAGATCAGAACCTGATATCACATAACCCAAGTTCAATAGCACTTCAGCAATACCGCACATACCGGCACCGCCAATACCAACGAAATGTATGCGTTTGACTCTGCGCATTTCTGGAACCACAAAGGGATGCTTAGGACTCATTGGCAAACTCCATACAATAATTTGCGGCAACGTCAGCGGCATCTATTTTGGCGAGCCGTCTTGCGGCCTCGGCACTATTCAACAATGACTCCCGATTCGCACTATCGCTTTCCAACCATTTACATAAAACGTCAGCATTAAAAACTGACTGATCAATAAGTTCACCGGCGCCGCCATCCACAAACCACTGCGCATTGGCGCGCTGATGATCGTCAATGGCATGGGGCAACGGCACTAACAGTGCTGGCACGCCCGCTGCCGCGAGTTCGGCTACCGTCAACGCACCAGCACGACAAATAACCACATCGGCCCAGCTATAAGCGGCCGCCATATCCTCAATAAACGCCTCGGCGCGAACCGCAATTCCCGCCGCTTGATACGCCTGCTGTACTTGTTCTTCGTGGGCGCGGCCAGCCTGATGCCATACGGTCGGCCGCTGCGCCTCGCTAAGCTGCTGCCACGCAGCCAGCACCACATCATTTATAGGCTTGGCACCTAAACTGCCGCCCAAAACTAACACTCGCAACCTGCCGCTGCGCTCTGCCCAGCGTGTCGCTGGCGGCGCTAGCTCAGCAATCTCGCGACGTACTGGGTTGCCAATAAAACGATTGCGCTCACCGCCCAAGGCAATGGGGTAACCAGTCAGGCAAAGCCGGGCAATTTTCGCCAATAATCGGTTAGTTGTGCCCGCCACTGCGTTTTGTTCCTGGATCAACACCGGCACGCCCAGCAACTTAGCCGCCAAGCCACCAGGGCCAGAGGCATAGCCACCCATACCCACCACGCAGAAGGGCTTTAACTTCCAAATCAAGCGCATGCTCTGCACCAACGCGAGCATGGCTTTGGCAATTGCCAGCAAGCGAAACAAAGGATTTTTACCCCGTACGCCAGCCATATTTAAACAGTGCAGCGGCAGGCCTGCGGCAGGTACCAAGCGCGCTTCAATACCTGCCGCGGTGCCTAGCCAATGCACGTTGACATTGCGCTCGGCCAGCGCCGAAGCAACCGCCAATGCGGGAAACACATGCCCGCCGGTACCGCCGGCCATCATTAGTACGGTCTGTTCAGCGGCCATCTTGCCTCCGACATTCCAGTTCGATTCGCGCCACCAGAGACACCATCGCCATACACACTATTAAGCTGCTGCCACCGTAACTAAAAAATGGCAGTGTTAAGCCCTTCGTTGGCAACAAGCCGGTATTTACACCCATATTAATAAAGGCCTGCCCGCTAATCATGACCGCAATACCATAGGCCACAAACGCGTGGAATTGCTTGCCCATCATTTCCGCATAGCGCCCAATAAATAAAATTCTGCCTATTAATCCGGCGAATAACGCCAATACCAACAAGCTGCCAATGATCCCGAACTCTTCCGCAAAAATGGCGTACACAAAGTCGGTGTGCGCCTCAGGCAAATAAAATAGTTTCTGTACGCTATTACCGAGGCCCACGCCGCCTATCTGCCCACGACCAAAAGCAATAAGCGACTGAGTGAGCTGATAACCGGTATTGAATTGATCTGCCCAGGGGTCGGTGAATGCGGTTAGGCGCTTCATGCGATAAGGTTCAAAGATGACCATGGCCACCGCACCCGCGACACAGCTCAAAATCACCAGCAAGAATTGACCGAGTTTTACCCCGCCCAAAAAAATCATCACAAATGCCGTGCCCGCAGTAACAACGGTTGCACCGAAATCCGGTTCGAGCATGAGCAGTAAGGTCACCGCAAATAGTAACGCCATCGGTTTTACAAACCCGGACCAACTCTGCCGCACTTCGTCGCGACGCCGCACCAAATATCCGGCCAGATAACAAATGACACACAGCTTTACAAATTCAGACGCTTGCAAGGTTAACGGCCCGACGCCCAACCACCGACGACTGCCGTTAACTTCTTTGCCCACACCGGGAATCAGCACCAGCGCTAGCAAGACAAAACCTAACAATAACCAAAGCCAACCTGTGCGCTCCCAGAAATCAACCGGTGTCAAATACATGACCACGCTAAGGCCAAATGCCAAACTAAAATGGAAAAAATAGCGCTTTGCAAAAAAGAAGGCGTCGTCATACCGGCTCGCCGCATGCTCCACCGATGCCGAGGTCATGGCAACAAATCCAATCGCCAACAGCGCCAGCAGCAACAATTGTAAATGCCGATCAAATCGGCCCAATTCTTCCCAGCGCAGCTGAAGGTAAGCGCTCATTGCAGCCCCCCTGTCAGCGCCAGTACCGACTCAGCGAAAACCGCACCGCGATGTTCGTAATTGTTAAACATATCAAAACTCGCGCACGCTGGTGACAGCAACACCACATCACCGGACTCTGCATAGGCGGCTGCCGCGCGAACTGCGGCGGGCATATCTGAACATATTCGGCTAGGCAAGCGGCCATCGAGCAGCGCGTTCATGGCGGGGCCAGCCTCGCCAATAAAAACCACTGCCCGCCCTACACTCAGCAGGGTGTCTATCAATGGCTTAAAATCTGCCCCTTTGCCGACACCGCCAGCAATTAACACAAGCTTACCTGCGCCGCTTAAGCCCTTTAGCGCAGACACTGCCGCGCCAACATTGGTGCCTTTAGAGTCGTTATAAAATCGCAAGCCCTGCCACTGCGCAACAAACTGACAGCGATGAGGCAAACCCTTAAATTCAGTAAGTGTACTGAGCATCGCGCTCATAGGCAGGCCCGCCGCCGCACCCAAGGCCAGCGCCGCCATGGCATTGCTAATGTTGTGGCTGCCCGCAATTTTAAGCGCCGACACCGGCAGCAACGCTTCCCTCGCCAACGCGAGGTATTGCTCGCCATCTTCGTCTATAAGGCCGAAAGCGCGAAAATCAGAACGCCCTAAACCAAAGCTCCATTTTTCAACCGCATCGGGAACCAGTGGCGTACTCAGTGCGTCGTCACGATTAATAACAACTTTTTTACAATCACGAAATATACGGTGTTTGGCCTGATGGTAGGCAATCATGCTGCCGTGATGATCTAAATGATCTTCACTGACATTCAGTACTGTTGCCACTTCGGCGCCAATAAATGCGCAGCGCTCTAATTGGAATGACGATAACTCCAGTACATAGAGCTCGGTTCGATCATCCAACAACGCCAACGCAGGCGTGCCAAGATTACCGCCTACCGCACAGCGCCACCCGGCATTAACGGCCATTTCCGCCACAAGTGTGGTCACAGTACTTTTACCGTTAGAACCGGTAATAGCGACGATCGGCGCCTTGGCCTCGCGACAGAACCACTCAATATCGCCAGTAATTGCCACGCCAGCGGCTTTCGCCGTCGCAATTGCTGGCTCTGCCAAAGAAATACCCGGACTAATCACAAGCTCGGTTGCCGACAAGAATTGATCGGTGGTAAACGCCCCAAGAATTGGCGTTACATCGGGAAACTCCGCGCGCAACAACTCGAGCTCCGGCGGCGCATCGCGGCTGTCGGCGATCGCAAAAGACAGACCACGGCGAGTAAAATAACGGGCGATCGAAAGCCCAGTTTTACCTACACCGATAATGACCCGCCGATTGTCGGATGCGATCAAACTCACTTTGCGTATAACTCCCGTTTTCTTAGCGTAGTTTTAATGTCGCTAGGCCAAACAGCACCAGCATTACCGTAATAATCCAAAACCGCACAATAACCCGCGGTTCTGGCCAACCTTTTAACTCAAAATGATGATGGATCGGCGCCATACGGAAAATTCGGCGGCCGGTTAATTTAAAAGACGCAACTTGCAAAATAACCGACACGGTTTCTAGCACAAAAATGCCGCCCATAATAAAAAACACAATTTCGTGCCGAGTGATCACAGCAATGGTTCCCAGTGTTGAGCCTAGGGCCAAGGCACCGACATCGCCCATAAACACCTGCGCCGGATAGGTGTTAAACCACAAAAATCCGAGTCCCGCGCCCGCTAGGGCACCACAAATAACAATGAGTTCACCCGCACCCGCCACGTAGGGAATATGCAAATACTCAGCAAATTTTACGTTCCCGGTCAGGTAGGCAATCAACCCGAGCGCCGCGCCAACCATGACCGTTGGCAAAATCGCTAAGCCATCAAGACCATCCGTTAAATTCACCGCGTTGCTGGCACCGACAATCACAAAATAAGTCAGCAGAATAAACAGCGGGCCCATTTGCCAGCTAACGTTTTTCAAAAATGGCAAGAACAACTGCGTGCTTACGGCGCTGTCTGCAGTCATATATAAGTATATTGCGGCGCCTAATCCGGCCACGCTTTGCCAAAAGTACTTCCAGCGCGCGGGTAAACCGCGTGGGTTGCGCTCTATAACCTTACGGTAATCATCTACCCAGCCCACCGCGCCAAAAATCGCGGTAACAATCAATACGGTCCACACATAATGGTTCTTCAGATCTGACCACAACAAGGTGCTAATAAAAATCGCAACCAATATTAAAGCGCCGCCCATTGTAGGTGTCCCGGACTTACTGAGATGCGACTGCGGACCGTCATCGCGAACAGATTGACCTATTTGATGAAAATTAAGTTTGCGGATCATCACCGGACCGATCATCAAGGAAATAGCGAGCGCAGTTAATACACCAAGTATGCCGCGAATACTCAAGTACTGGAAAACCGCAAATGCGCTAACGTATTGAGTTAAATATTCAGCAAGTAGCAGCAACATATCAGTTGCCCCTCTGCACTAAATCGGTCGTCAATACGTCGACAACCACGTCCATTTCCGCACTGCGCGAACCCTTAACCAAAACCGTATCCCCTGCTTCTAAATAATTTTTTAATGCCGCGATTAAATCCGGCTTATTGTCAAAGGCGTATGCATTGCAACCAAATTCAGTCGCCATTATGCTGGCGTATTCCCCCGTAAAGAAAACGGCATCAAGTCGATTTTCTCTGGCATAAGCCGCTATTTCTCGATGCTGCTGAGCAGCCTCCGCACCCAACTCCGCCATATGCCCAAGGACGAGAACATTGCGGCCGAGACTCGATGCCAGCACTTCAATTGCCGCTCGCACTGAACCCGGGTTCGCGTTGTAACTATCATCAATCAGTTCAATTCCAGCGACATTACGGCGCAGCAGACGACCACTTACACCGCGCACCGACTCTAGGCCACTAACCACCTCACCTAAGCTGGCACCCGCCGAAAGCGCCGCTGCGGCGGCCGCCAAGGCATTGGCCACCATATGTCGACCCGACAGTGGCATGCACACCTTGGCACTGCCGGCAAAACTCACCAACTCAAAACGAACTTTGCCCGGCTCACTCAGATCAATATCACGCGCAAACACATCGACATCCTCCCTTACCAGGCTGAATAGGCGCTGCTGCACATGACTGGCATAGGACTGCCACAGTGAACAGTGCGCATCATCAGCGTTGATAATGGCGAGGCCGCCCTTCGCTAAACCGCGAAATATCTCGCCCTTGGTTTCAGCCACTGCCGCCAGCGAGCCAAAGCCTTCAAGATGCGCGTGCTGAGCATTGGTCAGCACCGCAATAGTAGGTTCAGCAAACTCGCAGAGGTAGTGGATATCGCCCTGTTTTGCAGCGCCCATTTCAATCACCGCAAACTGGTGTTGCGCAGAGATCGCCAGCAGACTATGCGGCACACCGATCTCGTTATTTAAATTGCCGACGGTGGCATAAACCTCACCACACTGAGCAAAAATTGCAGCCAACATTCCCTTAGTACTGGTTTTTCCGCTACTGCCGGTAATGGCAACAAGTGGACCAGTAAAACGACGACGATTTTCGCGAGCAATCAAGCCCAGCGCTCGGCGGGTATCTGAGACCCTTATATTAGGCAGAAGATCCGTTGCGTCGCTAACAACGCTGGCAACGGCGCCAGCATCCTTGGCTACGTCAACAAATTGATTACCATCAAAATTATCGCCGCTTAAGGCAACGAATAGATCACCAGCCTGAATTTTGCGGCTATCAGTACAAACCCGATCAACGGAGATATCTGTACCCTTGAGTACGCCACCAGTAGCCGCCGCAATAGCCTGTAGATTTAATGTGCCGATCATAAGCTCGGCCTCGCTGCCAGCGCTAGTCGCGCGCACTGAATATCACTAAAGGGCAAACGACGCCCAGCAATCTCTTGATATTCTTCGTGACCCTTGCCGGCAACTAACACAACATCGCCAGGCTCAGCCGCAGCGATTGCTGTCGCGATTGCGGAATCGCGCTCGGAAATTACCACTGGCGCACTGCGCATACCCGCGCAAATTTCCATGATGATAGCCGTCGCCGACTCCGAGCGGGGATTATCGTTGGTCACCACCACCGCATCGGAAAGTTTTTCTGCTATTGATCCCATTAACGGTCGCTTACTACGATCTCGGTCGCCACCACAGCCCATTACGCAATGCAATTTACCGGCGGTAATTGGCCGCAAGGCTTTGAGCACTTTCTCTAAAGCGTCTGGTGTATGTGCGTAATCAATCACCGCCAACACGCCATCGGCAGAGCGCAGGCATTCCATACGGCCTGGAACGGGCTTTAATTTTGGTATCGCCTCCGCAATCGCATCGACAGTAACGCCCAAGCCCAGTAAAACCGCTGTTGCCGCCACCAAGTTCGACAAATTAAATTCGCCAAGCAAGGGCGACTGCAATTGAAGATTGCCCCACGGGCTGCTGATGTGAGCCTCAATGCCCTGCATGTCATAACGTGCGTCTTGGGCGTAGACCTTGGCCTGCGGATCAATAATACTAAAGTCAATTAATTGCGCGGCGGTGGACTCAGCCATGAGCTTGCGACCAAATTCATCGTCTCGATTAATAACGGCCAACGGCAGATTAGGCCAATTCAATAAGCGCGCTTTTTCGGCGCCGTAAGCCTCCATAGAACCGTGATAGTCAAGGTGGTCTTGGCTAAGATTCGTGAATACTGCGGCAGCAAAATTCAAAGCCGCCACCCGGTGTTGAGCCAAGCCGTGAGACGACACTTCCATCGCCGCCCAATTTGCTCCGCCATCTCGCCATTCGCTAAGCAGGGCCTGCACTGAAACGGCATCTGGGGTGGTGTTATTGCCGCTATTAAGGCGACCAAAGCGACCATTACCAAGCGTGCCAATTAACCCACACGGTTGGCCAATGGCTTCCAATAATTGCGCCACCATCCATGCACAAGACGTTTTTCCATTGGTACCGGTAATTCCAATAAGCTGTAGCTGCCGAGATGGCAAATCGTAAAAGCGCCCGGCAATTTCACTAATATGCGCTTCTAGGTGCTCAATGACGACCACCGGCAGCGACCATTGTGCGGCATCGAAGGGCGCATCAGCGATGACGGCAACAGCCCCCGCCGTAATAGCAGCGTGAATATAATCACGCCCATCGACGTCGTGCCCCTTTATCGCCAAAAAAACATCGCCAGCTTGAACCTTGCGACTATCTATGGCCAAACCGGTGACGGGCAAGGCGGCAATTTCCTGACTTAAGTCAGGTAGTAAATCGCCTAACAACCTCGGTAATGTGTAGTTCTGCTGGTCTACCATCACGCTGCCGCATCTCCCTTAGTTTTGGGTTTAGGCTCGGCTGCCTCGATATTGTCCGGCGCGATATTCAACAAGCGCAGGGCATCAGATACCACTTTTGAAAAAACAGGCGCAGCAACCAATCCACCATAATAATCACCCTTAGGTTCATCAATGGTCACTACCGCCACAATTCTGGGATTACTGGCCGGTGCCACACCGGCAAAAATGGCAAAATAGCGGTCTTCAGCATAGCCGCCAGCAATCGCCTTGTGCGACGTTCCGGTTTTACCGGCAATGCGATACGCGTCTACCTGCGCCCGCGTAGCGGTACCACCCAGCTCAGTCACTTCTTCCAGCATATCGACAATCTGGCGCGCAATTTTTGCTGAAATAACTTGCTGCTGAGTTGGCTTTTCGGTGCGCTTCAGCAAAGATACTTGCTGAAAAATACCGCGATTAGCAAACACCGAATAAGCCTGAGCCAACTGTAAATTGGTAACAGTAATTCCGTAGCCAAAGGCAAACGTGGCGCGCTCAATCGCACGCCAATTGGGCCGATTTGGCAGCATGCCGTTGCTTTCGCCAGGAAACCCAGAGCTAGTACTGCGCCCCAAACCAAAGCGATCAAACACACCCCAGACGTCATGCTCATCAAGAGAGAGCGCAATTTTGGTGGTACCGACCTGGCTGGATTTCTTCAATACCTCTGCCACGGTAAGCACACCGTAGTTACGGTGATCTTCTAAAACTTTCCGCCCAACCTTGATATACCCAGGGTTAGTATTGATGGTGGTGTCAGGCTGATACTTACCACTTTCCAGCGCCGCCACCATAGTTAATGGCTTTACGGTGGAGCCTGGTTCAAACATGTCGATAACAGCGCGGTTGCGCAGCGCGTCAGGACTTAACTGACTGCGATTATTGGGGTTAAACGAAGGTTGGTTAACCAGCGCCAAAACCTCGCCTGTTTCACTGTCGATAATAACGATCGAACCGGCTTTAGCGCCGGTTCGGTTTATTGCTGCTTTTAATTCGCGGTAAGCGAGATACTGCAAACGCAGATCAATACTCAATTGGACATCTTTGCCGGGGCTGGCCGCCTCCCCGGCGTCGATCTCCCTGATAATATTGCCGTACAAATCCTTCAGCACCCGCTTGCGCCCAGGGGTTCCGTTAAGCCATTCGTCGTAGGTTAGTTCGAGCCCCTCCTGGCCACGATCGTCGATATCGGTAAAGCCCAGCAAATGCGCGGTTACCTCACCCGCCGGATAAAAACGGCGATATTCGCGCTGCAAATACACACCGGGAATTTTCATTTGCATAAGGCTTTGTGCTGCAGCAGGCGCAACGTGACGGCGTAAATACATAAACTGGCTGTCGCGATAGCGCTCTACCCGCCGCGACAATTCGCTCGCCGACATTTCCAGCGCTGCTGCCAAGCGTGCCCAGTCACCTTTTGCACCTTGCAATTCCTGAGGGTTAGCCCAAATAGAAGCAACGGGGGTACTAACCGCTAGGGGCTCGCCATTACGATCCGCAATGATTCCGCGATGAGCAGGAATGACTTCGGTGCGATTGGTGCGCGCATTGCCTTGGCCCTGCAGAAATTGGTAGCCCCGGTCTACATCCAAAACCTGCAAGCTTAGCGCCCGCCAAGCCAATAATAAGACGAGCAGCAGCAGACTGCCGACCACGATTCGGAAGCGCCATGGCGATATTTGAACTTTAGCCTGCTTTACCATAACCCCGAACCATTTTGACTTCCCTCATTTTGGGCGCCTGCATTTTCAATTTTTGTATTGCCACATCTTGCACGCGATCCGGTGACGCCCAGGTACTCTGCTCTAGCAATAAACGCCCCCACTCTTCTTCCAGTGACATTGCATCGCGGCGCAACTCCTGTAGCTCACCAAATAATTTTCGGCTTTTATGTGAACTCTGAATCACCGCAATACATGACAAAACCACCAGAATGAGCAAAGCAGGGCCTAACACGCCACCCAACGGTGCCGGCGTCGACACCGCATTTCTCATGCTATTGCGCTGCTTTCCTTCCAACATAAATCACCCTTAGGCACACTCGTCATACGCGAGTTTTTCCGCCACGCGCATTACCGCGCTGCGCGACCGGGGGTTCAAGGCGACCTCATGATCACTTGCCTTTACCGCCTTACCAATGAGCTTCAGCTTGCGATTGCGCTGACTTTCGGTAACCGGTATGTACGCGGGCACCTGCTCGCCTTCTGCCTGGCGACGCATAAAACGCTTCACTATGCGGTCTTCTAATGAGTGAAAACTGATGACGACCAAGCGCCCACCCACATCCAAACTATCGACAACCTTACTCAGCAATTTTTCTAAATCTGTTAGCTCGTCATTGATGAAAATCCGTATCGCTTGAAAGCTACGCGTTGCTGGATGTTTGTGCTTTTCCCACGCAGGATTAGCCTCAGTAACTATTTTGGCCAACTGCAAGGTCCGCGTAATCGGCTCTTCTTCACGCGCGGCAATAATTGCTCTAGCAATACGTTTAGCAAAACGCTCCTCGCCGTAATCCCGCAGCACTTTGGTAATTTCGGCTTCATCGGCCACGGCAATCCACTGTGCAGCACTCATGCCGCGATCAACGTCCATGCGCATATCTAAATCGCCGTCGCGCATAAAACTAAAGCCGCGCTCCGCCTGATCCAACTGTGGCGATGAAACGCCCAAATCCAACAGCACACCAGTAAACGGCGCAGCCAAGCCACTCGACGCGGCCAGTTCGGCAAAATCAGCAAAGGAACCTCGTGCAATGCGGAAGCGCTGATCGGCCTGCGCCAACTCAAGACCTTCAGAAAATGCGTGGGCGTCTTTATCGATCCCCAATAAACGCCCTTCAACGCTCAAGCTTTCCAGTATCTGGCGACTATGACCACCACGACCAAAAGTTCCGTCGACATAACGTCCACGGGTATCGGTTACCAGCGCTGCAACGGCCTCCTCTAGCAATACTGTTAAATGCTGTTCCAAATGACTCACTCTCTATAGTGACAGTGACAACATCTCATCCGGCATATCGTCACCCTCTCCCGCTGCACCAAGCCAGTCGAACCAACCTGACTCACTCCACAACTCTAATTTTTTACCCTGACCCACTAGTAGTAGTTTCTTTTCAAGGTCAGCGTAATCGCGTAATGGCGGCGGCAACAGCACCCGACCATTGGCATCCATTTCTAAAGGGGTGGCGTAACCCAGTAACAGCCGCTGAGCCAGCCGCGCCTTACGATGGATATTCGGCAAGGCCTCAATCTTTGGCAGCAAATCCAGCCACTGGGGCTCGGGGTAAACCAGTAGACAGCGCTCTTCGGTATGCGCAGTAATCACTAAGCGGCCATCGCAAGCAGACACAAGGGCATCGCGTATTTTGGCTGGAATCGCCAAACGCCCCTTACTGTCCATTGTGATTGCATGACTACCTAGGAACACAAAACCCACCTCCCTCGCTTCAAAAACCCCAAAACACCACAAAAAACCACTTCTACCCACTAAACGACACTATAGGAACTTGCAAGCCCCAGTGTCAAGCGAGACCGAGACCTAAATAGAGGGATTTTTCTTAAAAATGTCAGTAACTTGCGGCTAAAACACGCTAACGAGGATGGGCTTTAAGGAGCTTAATTCAAGGAAACAAAAAGATAGAGCACCAACTTAATGCACTACATTAAGTTACAGCTTTCTTTATGCCGCAAAGGGGAATAAAAAGTGAGTCGGCCGATAAGCCGGGTTCTGTCTTGGACGACCATTCATCTGGGATCTGCGTCACCGCAGACCTCTAGCAGCCTACCCGAATCCACTGTGGGCCACAGCATTGGATTCCTATTTGGCCTTGCTCCAGGCGGGGTTTACCATGCCACGAACTGTT
>NZ_JBFHDY010000050.1:0-24986 GCF_041584495.1 Zhongshania sp. | reverse complement strand
TGATAATTTTGACGACTACATCGGTAAGTTCTGGATGATTAAGCCCAAGGCGGCGAGCCTCAGCCGTTTGCTTGACTCCACCAGAAGACGTCCGGAATAAGCTAGCCGAGTAGCGATGAGGTAAATCGAAAATGGCAGAACATTTACAAAATACATTCCAGTTTCTTGATGTTGGTCGTCAGGATCCCGGTAAAAAAGACATGGTGCAGCGTAAAACTGCGTTTGTTGAAATTTACGAACCTTATAAAGAAGAGGACGTAAAGCAGCAGTCGCACCGTTGTCTGAGCTGTGGCAACCCTTATTGTGAGTGGAAATGCCCAGTTCACAATTATATTCCTAATTGGTTAAAGCTGGTTGCCGAGGGTAATTTGTTTGAGGCCGCGGAGTTAAGTCACCAGACCAATAGCTTGCCTGAAGTCTGCGGTCGAGTGTGCCCGCAGGATCGTCTATGCGAAGGTGCATGTACCCTGAATGACGGTTTTGGCGCGGTGACAATTGGTTCTACCGAAAAGTATATTACCGACACTGCACTGGCTATGGGCTGGCGCCCAGACATGTCGAAGCGGGTGTGGACTGATAAAAAAGTTGCAGTGATTGGTTCTGGCCCCGCCGGTATTGGCTGCGCTGACGTGTTGGTACGCGCAGGTGTTAAGCCGGTGGTATTTGATCGCTATCCAGAAATTGGCGGCTTACTGACCTTTGGTATTCCTGAGTTCAAGCTTGAAAAGTCTGTGATCCAGCGTCGCCGTAAAGTGCTGGAAGACATGGGCGTCGAGTTCCGCGTTAACGTTGATGTTGGTGTTGATATCAGCTTGGAATCCTTGCTTGAAGAATACGACGCGGTATTCCTCGGTATGGGTACTTACAAGTACATGAAGGGTGGCTTCCCTGGCGAAGATTTACCCGGTGTCTACGATGCCTTGCCGTTCTTGGTGTCGAATGTAAATCGCAATATGGGCTGGGAAAAAGAACCAGCCGACTTTATTGACGTGAAAAACAAGCGGGTTGTGGTTTTAGGCGGTGGCGACACAGCGATGGACTGCAATCGCACCTCGATTCGCCAGGGCGCCGAAAGCGTGGTTTGCGCTTACCGCCGCGATGAAGAAAATATGCCGGGCTCGCGAAAAGAAGTACAAAACGCTGGTGAAGAAGGCGTGCAGTTCTTCTTTAATCGTCAGCCTATCGCCATTGTTGGCGATGCCCATGTCGAAGGTATCAAGGTTGTAAGTACTCAGCTTGGTGAACCTGACGAGAATGGCCGTCGTCGCCCCGAAGTGATTTCCGGCAGCGAAGAAGTGATTCCCGCAGACGTGGTCTTGGTTGCCTTTGGCTTCCAGCCTGATCCACCATCGTGGATACCCGACGCTGGCGTAACCGTAAATAGCTGGGGCGGTATTGACGCCGCTGAGCAGCAAACCTATAAATTCCAAACCAGTAATCCTAAGATATTTGCTGGTGGCGATATGGTGCGTGGCTCCGACTTGGTGGTTACCGCTGTCTGGGAAGGCCGCCAAGCCGCTGAAGGCATATTGGATTACTTAAAAGTTTAAATCGCAGGACGCTAGACGGGAGACGGAAAACGCAAAAGCTGTGTGGCGTTTCATCCTAGCGTCTCCCGTTTACCGTCTAGCATTGAGCGACTTATGACTGAACTTAAAAACGATACTTTTCTGCGCGCCCTCCAGCGCGAGCCGGTAGAATACACACCGGTATGGATGATGCGCCAAGCTGGCCGCTATCTCCCTGAATACCGGGCTACTCGTGGTAAGGCCGGCGATTTTATGTCGCTGTGCATGAACCCCGAGTTGGCCTGCGAAGTGACTTTACAGCCACTGGAACGCTATCCCTTAGATGCTGCAATTCTGTTTTCAGATATTTTGACTATTCCCGACGCCATGGGCTTGGGTCTGTATTTTGAAACTGGCGAAGGCCCGCGCTTTAAGAAAACCGTGCGGACAATGGCGGATGTTGACGCTCTCCCGGTTGTCGATGGCGAGAATGACCTTACTTACGTTTGCGATGCGGTGCGGACTATCCGTCGCGAACTCAATGGACGTGTACCCCTGATTGGTTTTTCTGGCAGCCCGTGGACCTTGGCTACTTATATGGTTGAGGGCGGTGGCTCAAAAGACCATGCCCGCTGCAAGGCCTTGGCTTTTGACCAACCGGAACTGATGCACGCATTACTCGATAAATTGGCCAAAAGTGTCACTGCGTATTTGAATGATCAAATTCGCGCGGGCGCCCAAGCAGTACAAATTTTTGATACTTGGGGTGGGGCGCTAAGCCACAATGCCTATCAAGAGTTCAGCTTGCGCTATATGCAACAGATTGTAGACGGCCTGATAAAAGAAAATCACGGTCGCCAAGTACCGGTTATTTTGTTCACCAAGAATGGTGGCCAGTGGTTAGAGCTAATGGCGGCCACGGGCGCCTCGGCGCTGGGCTTAGATTGGACTACTGACATTGGCGCAGCTCGCGCACGGGTAGGCGATAAAGTAGCGCTACAGGGCAATATGGATCCGTCGATGCTGCGGGCGTCACCCACGCGGATTCGCGAAGAGGTAGCAATAATTTTAGCCCGCTACGGCACTGGCCCGGGTCATATATTTAATTTGGGTCATGGAATTACCCCTGAAGTTGATCCCGCCCATGCTGGCGCGTTCATCGAATGCGTACGGGAATTGTCGGCGCCGTATCACACGTAATTATTTATGCGCTCCAGATACAAAAAAGGCGGGATATCCCGCCTTTTTTCGTCGTCAAGCCAACGCCTTATGCGCTAAGGCATAACTTCAACAAAATTTCTCCATTTGTTTTGCATAGTGATATACCACTGGGGCGCACCATTGCATGTGCCAGAGAACTCTAGCTCAGGGTAGTGGGCGGTTACTCGATTGAGGATACCGTGATCCTTTTCATTAATATCGATAATTAATAAATGACGGCCATTGTCTAAATCTTTTTGGAAACGTTTGAATTCGTGATGGGGTTCCTGAATGCCGAACAGACCGCCTTCCCAGGTGAAAAAGCCCAAGACAACAATGGCGAGAAACACGAAGGGGGTCCAGCCAGCAGCCGTTTCAGTTGCACCGGAGTAATGACCGATCGCAAGTACAACTGCCGCCGCCGCTGCACCGATCAACGCGCCACGCTCCATTGAGTGGACGACATCTTTGCGCAATACTGCTTCAACATCATTGAGTTTTCTTAGCGTCACGCCGCGATCGTCATTACTTAAAACATGAATTTGGGGAGTAGAGATTCCGTTTGCCTCAAGGTCGTGTTCGACCGTTTCGAGTTTGTCGAGATTATCAGCCAGAAAAAAATAGCGTTTCATATTATGCTCCTAACCGTAGCTAGCGTATGCAGTAGCGCTGGTCTTAAGAGAATGCGGCCATTGCTGCTACAATCGTCTATTTTAGTCTAGCAGTGTCAGGGCGGCCTGCCCTGCGCTAAATAGCGCTTTATTATTGTATTTTTGTCTAAGCCGAGGTGCTGTGATTTCCTATAAATCTATTGCCGGAGCAGGTTTTGAGAGTGAGATGTGAGATGGGCGTGATGAGGCTGGTAAATGACGATAAAAACGCGGTGGAAGCGGAAATTCGTCGTTGGCTTGAACAAGTGGTTGTTGATTTGGGGCTTTGTCCTTTTGCCGCTAAGCCTCTTCAGGAGGAGCGGGTTAGCATCGACGTTAGTTTGGCACAAACCCCTGAAGATTTAGTCTCTGACCTGCACCTCGCGATGTGTCGGTTAGAAGAGACCTCAGTGGCGATCTTGGAAACGAGTCTTTTGGTGGTGCCCAATATGTTGGGCGATTTTTACGACTACAACGACTTCTTGGATATTGCCGATGCCATCTTATTGGAAGGCGATTGGGAGGGTGAAATTCAAATTGCGAGCTTCCATCCCCAGTACCAGTTTGCTGGAGCGAATAAAAACGACGCTGAAAACTTCACCAATCGGGCCCCGTACCCCATGTTTCATTTATTGCGCGAGGCAAGTTTAGAGGCGGTATTGGCGGCGTACCCCGATCCAGATGCTATTCCTGAACGAAATATTGAGCTGTTTCAGGGTATGAATAAGGCGACTATTAAAGCGTTATTTCCTTACTGTTTTCGCTAATGTTTATTATTGCCCGCTCGGCGGGAACTGGTTCAGGATCTCGGCAACGGCTTCTTCTATCATGGCAGTATTGGCTTTGGGGTCGCTATTATGAAGCTCCACGATCAGAGACCCTCGCCAACTTAGCTTCATGTCAGCAGGATTTATAAAGTCAATTATGATTTGTACATTGCGATTGACGGTGTCATTGCCTAGGGGCACGCCCACCGAGCTGCTCATACCGAAGTTGCCGCCAAAGCTGCCGATTCCTAAACCAAGGCGTGGGCTGCGGTCGATGGTGTCGGCTGCTTCTGCCAAAAAGTACTTAATAATAAAGTCGGCCGCGTGCGGAGCTGGAGCTTTGAGATATGCGCGATTGCTTAGCTGGGTTTGCAGCGCTGCTTTAACATTGTCGATAATAAAGGGCGAAATGTTCTTATCTGCGCCACTACTCTCTGACCAGAGGTAGTGTTGGTAGCGACTGAAATCAATATTGGGATTGTAATCGCTCACGACTTTTGTCGTGCTGCAGGCACTTAGCAGCATCGCTACGATAAGAATAAATAGTTTGCTGGTTTTCATATAAGCAGTCCTTATAACCAATGTGGTTGAAATTTATTGCCTAAATCAGCGCACGCCGCGTGTCTGGGGCAGCTTAGCAGGTGATCATTAACAAAGCCCAAGGCTTGTAAATTGGCATAACAAATGGTGCTGCCAAAAAAACGAAATCCGCGTTTTTTTAGATCTTTACTAATGTGATCTGATTGGGTGCTGGTAGCGGGTACTTCGGACAAACTGCGCCACTGATTTTGGCGTGGCGTGTCGTCGAAGTAGGACCACATATATCGAGCAAAGCTGCCGTATTCCTTTTGAATGTCTAAAAACAGACGAGCGTTGCTAATGGCGCTTTCTATTTTTAAACGATTGCGCACAATTGCAGGATTGGCCTTTAAAACCTCGACCATGTCGGCGTCAAATTTGGCGACTTTACGGGGATTGAAATTGGCAAATGCTTTTCGATAGCCTTCGCGCTTGCGTAGTATGGTGAGCCAGCTGAGACCCGCTTGCGCAGATTCCAAAATAAGAAACTCAAAATGTTTGGCATCGTTGTCACTGGGTACGCCCCACTCCGTATTATGGTAGCAAATATATTGCGGGTCACTAAGACACCAGCTACAAAGCTCAGACACAAGGCATACTCCTTTTCTTTATTCTTGCAGATTACACGATTCACAGCGCTGGCGGCTATGCCATAATGACGGGCATTCTTTCCTAATACGCTAATTCAACAGGGAGTTTTATGAAGATGATTAAGCCAGTTTTGGCCTTGTTATTGGCGGCAACTGTGGTGGCTTGTGCGGAGTCACCTACTGGGCGCCGTCAAATGCTTTTGTTTTCAGATGGTGAAATGTCGCAGATGGGCGGCACAGCGTTTGAAGAAATGAAAAAGAAAATGACCATCAATAAGGACGGCGCGACGAATCGCTATGTTAGTTGTGTTGCTGATGCGATCACCGCTAGCTTACCCTCGGAGTGGCGGGGCAGTTGGGAGGTTGTGGTATTTCAGGAAGCCTCAGCTAACGCCTTTGCACTACCGGGTAAAAAAATTGGTGTTCATACTGGTATATTCTCTGTGGCTAAGAATGCCGATCAACTCGCGACGGTAATTGGTCATGAAGTGGGCCATGTCTTGGCGCATCATAGTGCGGAGCGGATGTCGGTGCAAAGTGTCGCCGGTACGGGTACCCAGTTAGTGGGGGTGTTATTGGGTGAGGGGGCAGGTAAAGAGACCGTGATGGGTTTGCTTGGCTTGGGTACACAATATGGGGTTGTGCTACCTTACGGCCGGGCCCAAGAGTCAGAAGCCGATTTAGTGGGTTTGGATTTAATGGCGAAGTCGGGCTTTAACCCAGAGGCGAGTATTAGTCTGTGGCAAAACATGAGTGTAGCTAGTGGCGGTCAGCCGCCGGAGTTTATGTCGACCCACCCCTCCCACGCGTCGCGGATTAAAGATTTGCAAAGGCAATTAGCGACAGCAACCCCGCTCTACCAGCAGGCGCAGGCCAGAGGGATTAAGCCGGTGTGTAAACGCTAAACAGAGAGGTAAGAGGAAAAGGTAAACGTAAACGCGACGGAAATAACATGTTCGTCGCGCTTATTCATCACAACAGGCGCGGTGATTCATTAATAGCGCGGGCGCCTGACAGTCGGGCTTGCCAATAACCTTGGCGGGCACGCCAGCGACCACGGTATGGGGCGGTACATCGCGTAATACCACGCTACCGGCCATTACTTGCGCACCCTCACCAATATGTATATTACCCAGTATTTTTGCGCCGGCGCTGAGTAATACGCCATCAGCGACCTTGGGGTGGCGATCCCCTTCTTCTTTACCGGTGCCGCCAAGGGTGACCGATTGCATAATAGATACATTATTGCCCACGACGGCGGTTTCGCCGATCACAATACCCGTTGCGTGATCCATCAGAATACCCTGACCGATTCTGGCGGCGGGGTGGATATCGACGCCAAACTCACAGGAAATGCGATTCTGGAAATACAGGGCTAGCGATGTCCGGCCCTGTAACCACAGCGCGTGAGCAATGCGGTAAGATTGCAGGGCATGAAAGCCTTTGAAATACAAAAAGGGTATCGATAGACTGCCGCATGCCGAATCGCGCTCAAATACCGCGCAGATATCGGCGCGTATGGCGTCGCCAATACTGGGGTCGCTACTAAACGCTTCTTCAATGACTTCTCTTACCAGCAGCGCTGATGCTGCTGGGCTGTCGAGACTGTGCGCCAAGTGGAAGCTAAGCGCGGTTTCCAAGGTGTCGTGATTGAGAATGGTTGCGTGTAGAAAGCTGGCTAGCACGGGCTCGCGCTCGACCTCGCAGGCGGTTTCCTTGCGGATGGTTTGCCATACAGGATCGAGTTTGTCAGTCTTTTTTGCGGCGCGAATAGTCATGATGAATAGTGTATCGAAATTGTCACTAAAGTATAGCGCGGCGTGTGGCTGGTGTAACCTTTGCGCTCACTGAGCCATGATCTTCATGTTTTGGTAATTTGCAGCCATTGCCCCCGCTCAATGGGCTTGCGACACTAGAATGACGTTTTTCAATGGACTCATTATGCGGCAGGATCAGCGACCCTATTGGGTTAAAAAGAACTATTTACGCTTTCGCAGTTGGTATACCCAGCACTTTCTAAAACCCGCCTGTGATTTTCTGGGCGATTACCCAACCTTTATGAAGCCTTGGTATATCTCGATTTCGGGCCCAAATATTGAAATTGGCCACTGTGCCACGGTAATAGGTGAGCCGGAAAATCGGGTGAAAATCGGGGTTTGGGGCAATGACGAACACAGCGGTCGAATTAAAATCGGTGACTATGTGCTGATAAGTCCCGGCACTCGGATTTCAGCGGCCAATGAAATCATTATTGGTGACAGCGTCATGATCGCCAATGGCGTATATATCACCGACAGCGATTGGCATCAGATGTACGACCGAGCGAGTCGCAGCACCGATTTTGCCCCGGTTCATATTGCTAATAATGTGTGGCTGGGTGATCGCAGTACCGTGCTTAAGGGCGTCACCATTGGCGAGAACAGCGTGGTTGCGGCCTGCGCGGTAGTGAGTCGAGATGTGCCTGCGAATGTTGTGGTAGCCGGTAATCCCGCTGTCGTGGTGAAAGAGCTGGATGTGACTCGACCAATGAAAACCCGCGCAGACTATTTTGCTGACCCAGAGGGGCAAGCCAAATTTTTTGATGGTGTCGATAAAATGGTGCTACAACAAAACGGCTTCTTGCGCTGGTTGCGAATATTGTTAAAGCCGAGTACTGAAGATTAGGGGCGCGTTGTGGATTTCCAAATGACGCTTAACTTATTGTGCTGCGGGTCTGTCTAATATTTCCATTTTCGCGGGAATGCCTTCTGAGCCAATCAGTAACCGTTTGCTGTCTCGGCTAAAGGTTCCGGCCTCAATCTGCGGCAGGGGAGCTACATTCACCACGATGGGTGTCGCGTTTAAGGCTTGCAGCCAGCTTTGATTTTGTTTGCGCGGAAAATAGTAGGTTTTGCCGAGGGTGACAATGATGGCGGCATCACCGGCAGGGCTAAATGCCATCGCCGTTGGGGAAAAACGGGTGATGCGTCCGGCGCCTTGAGCTTGGTGTTTGTCGATACTTGGAATACTGCGTATCTCCCCCAAATAATTCAATGGCACCGCTTGTCTAGCTAGAGTGTCTAGGGAAAACCGGTAGAGGCGAGGGTGGACGTCACGCTTACTCAACAAGTAGACAAAGCGTTCGCGAGGGTCTACCGCAAGCGCTTCGGCGTCTCGGGGGCCGTCTTCGTTAATGAGCATGAAGTGGCGTTGCACGCTGGCTTCCATCACCGGTGATTTCAGCAGATCAGGCTCGGCGATTAAGTACACGTCCGTGTAGGGCCGAAACGCCATATTGTCGCCAATATCAGCTATGAGTAAATAATGGCCACTGGCATCGCTAAAGCTATCCATATCTTCCCAGTCAAAGGCGTTAGCGCCTTTGACACGTAGCTCAGTGAGGCGTTGCCCCTGCTCATTAAACGCAACTAGGCGAGGGCGGTCGCCACTGTCGTTGTGTGCCCAGTAACGATTATTGTGATGAGTGCTGGCAGTGATGCCGCTCATCTCGGTGAGGAGAGTGCTGTTGATTTCGATATGGCGGGCTGGAGCAGCGCCTGCAGTTGTGGCATAAATAAGCTGGGCGGCCAGGGCAATACAGACGTACAATATGCCGCTGAACGTGCGAATTCTGAATATGCTCATGTGGATCCTGTCGGGGTGGCAAATCGCTGCGTACGATGGAACGCGTAGTGAGGTGCTTGTCCTCACGCCGCTGAGCTATTTTACACTCGCAATGTAATGAATTTAAGACACTGGTGTTTTGCCAAGCCCTCAATGCTGTCGACTTCAATAAAATGCAAATATAGACAGCGTCAAGATGCCTTGGTAGATTGGCCGGATGTCTAAATCTGAAATTAGCGCCTGTGCGACAGAAGTTAAGCCCTACCATCATGGTGATCTGCGACGGCAGCTGCTTGATGCTGCCGCTAATTTGATCCGCGAAGAGGGTGAGGCCGCTTTATCAATGCGAAAGCTTGCCCTCGCGGTTGGCGTGTCGCGCACGGCACCCTACCATCATTTTAGCGATAAGCAGGCCCTTCTGTGTGCCGTTGCTGAAGAGGGCTTTCGGCGCTTTCGACGTATTGTTACGACGCACCTTGACACCGCTGAGCCCGCTGCCGTGATTGATGAGGCCGCGATCCGCTTATTTATACGTCGCTATATCGATTTTGCGGTGAATAACGCCGAGTATTACGACTTAATGTTTGGCGGTCATTTGTGGAAGTCTGAGCAATTGACGGCGTCTTTGAAAGACGAAGCCTACACCTCATTTAAGGTTTATGTTGACCAGATTCGCTGCTGGCAAAAAGCAAGATTGGTGTCTTTAACGGTTGATCCGTTGCGCTATGCCCAGGTAAGTTGGTCGACCTTACACGGCATGAGTCGATTACTGATTGACGGTATTTACTTAGACTCAGAGGCCGTGGCCGCCATGAGCGACGCGGCCGCGAACATGTTCTGGCAGCAACTACAGACTGCTTAAGCCATTATTACTTGGCAGACCTTGCCTCAAGCACGGACATGGTTGACACTTCTTGGCCTTTATTTGGGCGTTATTAGCTAGGAGTCTGTGTGTCGGCCATTATCAGCGTATCCAATCTGAATAAAATCTATGCTGAGGGCTTTCGGGCTCTGAATAATATTAGCCTCGATATTCGCCGAGGTGAAATTTTTGCGCTGCTTGGCCCCAACGGCGCCGGCAAAACCACCTTGATCAGTATTATTTGCGGCATTGTCAAGCCCTGTAGCGGGACAATCAGCGCTGATGGTAACGATATTGTGCGAGACTATCGCGCGGCCCGCAGCAAGATAGGTTTGGTGCCACAAGAGCTCTGCACCGATGGCTTTGAAAGCGTGATGGCAACGGTTAAGTTTAGTCGGGGTTTGTTCGGTAAGCCCCCAAATCCTGAATATATCGAAAAAATTCTACGTCAACTGTCGCTATGGGATAAAAAGGATTCGCGGATCATGTCTTTGTCGGGTGGCATGAAGCGCCGGGTGATGATTGCGAAGGCGCTATCGCATGAGCCCGAAATCCTGTTTTTAGATGAGCCGACCGCGGGGGTAGATGTGGCGCTGCGTCGGGATATGTGGCATATGGTGCGGGGGCTGCGGCAGCGGGGCGTGACAATTATTCTGACTACCCACTATATAGAAGAAGCCGAAGAAATGGCTGACCGAATTGGTGTGATTAACAAAGGTGAAATAGTGCTGGTAGAAGACAAACGTGTGTTGATGGATAAGCTTGGGCAAAAGCAACTGCGCCTGCAGCTGCAAAAGCCCTTGGCTGTGCTGCCGAAGGAGCTGCAAACTTACCCTTTAAGCTTGGGTAATGCGGGAATGGAATTAATTTACCATTTTGATACCCAGCGTGAACACACGGGCATTGCAGATCTCTTTCGCCGCCTCGATGAGCACGGCATTGACTATAAAGACTTACAATCGCGGCAACGTTCTTTAGAGGAAATTTTTGTTAGCCTGGTATCTGCTCAGCCATCCGCTGACGCGGCCCAGGCCTCGGAGCTAAGGTCATGAATATCCACGCTATTCGGGCTATTTATTTGTTTGAGTTAGGGCGCACCTGGCGCACTTTGATGCAGAGTATTGCCTCGCCAGTCATATCGACCTCATTGTATTTTGTGGTGTTTGGTTCGGCGATTGGTTCGCGCATGGTAGAAATTGACGGGGTGAGCTACGGCGCGTTTATTATTCCCGGTTTAATTATGCTGGCCTTGTTAACCGAGAGTATTTCCAATGCTTCGTTCGGGATATATTTTCCTAAATACAACGGCACCATCTACGAAATTTTATCGGCGCCAATTTCCATGCCCGAGATTCTGCTTGGCTATGTGGGCGCTGCGGCTAGTAAATCAGTGATACTGGGTGGGATTATCCTTATTACTGCGCGCTTATTCGTTGACTATCATATTGCCCATCCGGTGTGGATGGGCACATTTCTGGTGTTAACTGCGGTCACTTTTAGTTTGTTTGGCTTTATTATCGGTATTTGGGCAGATGGTTTTGAAAAACTGCAAATTATACCGATGCTCATTGTGACACCGCTGACCTTTCTTGGTGGCAGTTTCTATTCCATCGCTATGTTGCCGCCCCTGTGGCAGACCATTACCCTCGCGAATCCCGTTGTGTATTTGATCAGTGCTTTTCGTTGGAGTTTTTACGATGTTGCTGATGTCAATGTTGGTGTCAGCGTAGCAATGATTTTACTATTTATGGCGATTTGTCTGGCCTTGATCGCGTGGATTTTTCGCACCGGCTATCGACTAAAAAGTTGAATCTCTTATTTATTGCGTTGCTCCCAGTGACCTCCGCTTGAGGTCTTGCTCTACAGGCTACTGTTAGAAAATGTTTGAACAAGCGCAAGTTTCAAAACTTGTTTTTGTATGAGGACATGCTAATGTGGCCGCCATGAATAATAAAAACGAAATTTTAAATTTAAGGTCAATTATTTTAACCGTGGACGGGCGGCCCGAATTTATGGTGCCGGCCTTTCTCTTTCAAGGCGATGGAGCTTGCTCCGTCGCCTGATTAACCACGCTAATAAATTTAGAGCTGAAAGTGTGCCGTGCAATAAGGTGCGGCATATTGTCGGTACTATGCTTGGAGAGACGAGTGTTGACTAATTTGGATGATGAGTACTTATTGATAAAAGAGTCGGACTACCTGTCCTTAACCGAGTTTATAAAGTGTAATCGGTCTGAGGCGACAGTGGCCCTGGCAGAGGAAATGCGCAAGGCGAAGGTGCTGGCTGACGAGGGTTTTCCTGACAATGTGGTGTCATTAAATGCCACAGTTGATTTTTTTGACCCCGAGCTGAGCAAAGAAAGTAAAGTCACTTTGGTGCTGCCGTGGCAGGCCGATTTGACCAAGAGAAAAGTCTCTATTCTCTCGCCAGTCGGTTGTGCCTTAATTGGTTTGCGAACGGGTAAACGAATTCATTGGCCGTTGTTAAACGGTAAAACTCGCACCCTAGATATCGTGGGGGTGAGTCAGATGCAAAAACGCAAAATAAGGTCTCGCGCTTAAGTACTGCACAACCCCCATGGACGGGGGCTAGCAAGGTCCTCCCGCATTTACCCAAAGCCGCAACGCGTCGGCAAATTCACTTTGACTCAGTGCCGGCGTACTGCGATTCGCGCCGGGATTCCAGCCCCATAAAACCAATTCATCCTCGGTCATGTGGCGGAATAAATCCTCTAGGCTGCGATTGCCATTTTTACCGGTGTCTTTAAGCGCGGCACAGAGCTGGCTAGGGCTTAAGTCCTCCCATGCCATGCTTAATGGTGCCAGTCCCCAGTGCGGTGCGCCGGGCACCTCGTCGTCGGCCACATTGCTATCTTGGTGACAGGCGGAGCATCGCAGTGTTGGCGCGCCGTGGTTGTCTTCGCCGCGAACGACGAGTTGGTCGTGGCGGCGTCTTTCGTCACCTTGGCGAGGAAACTCGGTTTTGGTGTGACAGTTTAAGCAGCGGGGGTGGGTGAGCACCTCAAATAGCGGCTGAAACAGTGGCGATTGCGCAATGGCGGTTGTGCTGAGTAGGCTGGCGGCGATCATTAGCCATATCATTGGCAGGCGGCTGCGGATTTTTGCAAAATACGATGTCATTGTCGGCTCCGAGATCACGCGATAATAAAATTGAGGCGGCTTAGTGGTAATTCGCGGATGCGTTCACCGGTGGCGGCGAAAATGGCATTGGCAAGGGCCGGGCCAACACAGGGCACACCAATTTCACCCACGCCACCAACGGAATTACCGCTATTCACAATCACCGTTTCAATGATCGGCGTTTGGTGCATACGCAATACCGGGTAATCATCGAAGTTGCTCTGCTGCACCACGCCGTCTTCGAGTAAAATCTCACCGGAAAGCACGCTAGACAGCGCAAAAATGACTGCGGACTCGACCTGGGCGATAACAAGGTCGGGGTTGACGGCCATGCCGCAATCGACGGCGCTGACCACTCTGTGTACGGTTAGCTCGCGGTTAGCAGACACCGACACCTCGACGACTTGGGCAATAAAGCTATTCCAGTGGCCCATAACCGCAATGCCCTGGCTCACGCCGGCGGTGCTTCGCCCCCAGTTTGCTGCTTGGCTTACTGCGTCGAGCACGGCGCGGTGACGGGGCTTTTCGCTGAGTAATTGGCGCCGGAATGCATAGGGGTTTTGCCTGACCCGCAGGGCGAGTTCGTCAATAAACGTCTCTTGGGCAAAAACGTCGGAAAACTTATTGACTGAGCGCATCCACAGCGACGGCATTGTGGGGAGTACGGTCAGATGTGCATCCATCAACACATTGTCGATTTTATACGGCATACCGGTTTCGAAATCGGTCAGCTCGGCGAGCGGAGGTAACTCCATGTCATGCAGTGCATCGAGCGCATTTTCGACATACAGCGATGCCGTGACATCTTGGGTTACCACGCGGTGAGTCCATGCGGTTATTTCATCGGCACTGTTTAATGACGCTGACACCCGCACGGATGCCGCTGGGCGGTAATAGCCGCCTTTCATGTCATCTTCTCGAGTCCAGATGACTTTCACTGGCTGTTGTAGGGCTTTGGCAACAAAGCAGGCGTCGCGGACAAAATCGGCCAGCGGGTTGCCGCGTCGACCAAAGCCGCCGCCAGCGGGCATTATATGGAAATTGATTTGATCGGGTAGGAGACCTAATACAACGCCTGCAAAAATTTTGTCGAGGGTGGCGGACTGGGTTCCGGTCCAGATTTCTGCGCTACTGCCGTCGTAGTCTACCACCACATTCAGTGGCTCCATGGCCGCGTGTGCCATAAAGGGAAAGTAGTAGTCGGCGCTCAGAGTCTCGCTGGCTTGGAGTTGCGCCAGCAGTGTTGAGCCGTCGCTGCGAATGGGTAGGCCCGGCAAATTAAGACGTAGATTGTAATCATTGCGCTGACTGGCGGAGTCGGTGCGGCCAGCGAGTAGCTCATTCCAGCTGACCTGCAGCGCTTTACGCCCTTGTTGGGCGGCCCAAAAATCGTCGGCGACGACCGCGACACCGCCGGGTAGGGTGTGCACGCTGCGCACGCCAGGCACTGCAAGCGCGGCATTGTCATCGACACTCAGGGCTTGACCGTTAAAACGGGGTGGCCGGGCGATCAGTGCCGTAAGCATGCCGGGGATATCGACATCCATGCCGTATTTAAAACTGCCGTCGGTTTTGGCAGTGGCGTCGGTGCGCTGCGTTGAGGTGCCTATAATTCGATAGCTGGCGGGGTCTTTAAGCGGTGGATTACTTGGCACACTCTCGTTGGCGGCGGCGCTGGACAGCTCGCCGTAGCTCGCGCTGCGGCCGCCAATATCGTCGATGACGTAGCTGGCTTCAGTGCGCAGGCTGCTGGCATTAACGCCCCATTGTTTGGCGGCGGCGTTAATCAGCATTTGCCGAATTGCGGCGCCGACACTGCGCTGAGCATCGAAATAGCCGCGGATTGCTGAGCTGGCCACGGTAAATTGCAGTAAGTTTTGAAAGTAAGGATTGTTAAAATTGGCCGCTACCGGTGATTGCTCGGCGCTGACCAGACTCCAGTCAGCATCCAATTCTTCGGCGACAATCATCGGGATCGCGGTGAGGGCGCCCTGACCGATTTCCGTTGCGCCGACCAGCACCGTTATGCGGTTATCGGTGCCGATACGCATAAACTCACCCAGAATAAACTCTTCAGCGGGGGTGGGTGGTGGCGTGCCGTTATTGTTGCTGGGAGGTGTTGTTGGGCGGCTGCCAGACGAGCCACCTCCGCAGGCAACCAGCAAGCCGCCGCCGGCCATAACGCTGACACGAATAAAATCTCGTCGACTAACACCAGAGTGCGTCATGGGCTGCTCCTACAGTTGTTCGCTGGCGATTTTGTGAATCGCCTTGCGAATACGTGGGTAGGTGCCGCAGCGGCAGATGTTGCCTGACATGGCGCGGTCTATATCTTGGTCGCTCGGCGCGGAATTGCTTTTCAATAGCGCCGTAGCGGCCATAATTTGGCCCGATTGGCAGTAGCCGCATTGAGGTACGTTCAGCGCCCGCCAAGCGTCTTGCACGAGACTGCCGATATGTTCATTGCGAATGTCTTCAACGGTGCGTACCGCTTTATTGCCCACCGCGCCAACGGGCATAACGCAGGCGCGGGTGGGCTGGCCGTCGATGTGCACAGTGCAAGCGCCGCACAGGGCTTGGCCGCAGCCGTATTTACTGCCGGTCAATTTGAGATTTTCACGCAACACCCATAGTAAGGGCTTGTCTTCGGGGGCGTCGACGGTGTGCGAAACACCGTTCACTTGAATTGTTAGCATGCGTTAACTCCTGCACTTGTCTGCTAAGCCGGTTTGAGCTCACCACGAGTCCTGAGCCGCCGAAATAACGGACGGTCTTGTTGAGTAGCATCAAAAAGCGGCTTGGGCGGCACTTAATTTTATTTTGCTGTGGTCTAACGGCAGCACCTAGCAGTGTCGCCGAAAGTAGCAGTGAATGTAGTACGTGTAAACACTGGGAGTAGATCATTGTGATGGGGGTTTATTTTTATTCGCCATGATCGCCTAATAGGGCAAACGCAAAGGTGCCTCTTGCATCAAGGCTAATTGCTCCCGCAACTGCAGGATATGCTCGCCCCAGTAGCGTTCAGTATTAAACCAGGGAAAGGCTTTTGGAAAGGCTGGATCTTGCCATCGCCGCGCGAGCCACGCCGCGTGATGCATAATGCGCAGACTGCGCAGGGCCTCGATAAGGCCAAGTTCTTTGGGGTTAAAGTCGTAAAATTCGTTGTAGCCCTCTACCAACTCCATAATGGCGCGCTGCTGGGCGTCGGGTTCGCCGGACAGGAACATCCACAAATCCTGTATTGCGGGGGCCATACGGCTGTCGTCAAAATCGACCAGCCAGGTTTCGCCATTGCGGGACAAAATGTTGCCGACATGACCGTCGCCGTGGGTGCGAATATAGCTGGGCGTAATATCGGCAAAGCGCTGGTGAACGAGTTTGAGAAGGTCGGCGCTGAGGCTGGCATAGGCGTCGCCAAGGCTGGCGGGAATCACCCTGTCGAGAATAAAACTGCGGCTATCGTCACCGAAGCTTGCCGTGTCTAGCGTTGGTCGATACTGAAAAGGCGTGCTGGCGCCAACGAGGTGAAGTCGGCCTATCAATCGGCCAAGCTGGAAGAGGTTGTCCATATCGTCGAGAGCTGGGGCGTGGCCGCCGCGACGGGGGTAGAGCGCGAAGCGGTAACCCTCAAACCTGAACAAGCTGCTACCCTTTTCGTCGCGCCACGGGGCGATGACCGGAATGTCAGTGTCAAAAAGTTGCTGTGTAAATTGGTGTTCCTCTAAAATTTGTTCGTCGCTCCAGCGCTCTGGGCGGTAAAACTTCACGACGAGGGGTTCTTTGCCTTCCAGCCCAAATTGGTATACGCGATTTTCGTAGCTGTTTAAAGCGAATACCCGCAGATCGCTGATAAATCCAAGGCTTTCAACGGCGTCGATAACCCGATCGGGGTTAAGTTCTGCAAAATCCTGCTGTTCGTTCTCGCTCATGATGCGACTCCAGTTTCATTGACGAGGGCGACAGTTTTGATTTGCGCAAATACTTCCTGACCAGCGTGTAAGGCTAGGCGGTCGCGGGATTTGCGGGTGATGCGAGCCAGTAAATACTGATCGCCGACACTTAGGCGTACAGTGACTTGGGGGTTCATGGCTTTATTCCTGGCGATATCGCCGTCAATGGTGTCTATGGTGCATCTTAAGCTATTTAAAATGCTACTTTGGGTCGGCGCTTCAAGGCTGATACTGATGTCTCTGGCCGCAACAAAAAGCCTGAGCTGCTGGCCCGGTGCAGCGGATATTTGATTAATGCTGAGTTGATGGTCCTTGGTGAGTTGCAAGGTGCTTAACTGGTATTCATGGTCATGGCCAAGAAGCGTGGCGTTAAGTACGGCGCCCGCATTTTGCTGACGGCTAAGGGGTAGGTCGAGGCGACTGCTGAGCTCGACCAGGTCACCTTCGGCAATGAGCTGTCCGTTTTCTAGTAATACCACGTGATCGGCGAGGCGGCTGACTTCATGGAAGCTATGGCTAACGTAGATAATCGGCAAGCTTAAGTGCTGGGGCAGCCGCTGTAGTACGTCCATCATTTCGTCTCTGCCGGCGTCGTGCAGCCCTGACAAAGGTTCATCCATTAGCAGTAATTGTGGATGACGCAAAAGAGCGCGGGCAATAGCGACTCGTTTGCGCTCGCCGCCCGAGAGCTTGTTAACATCGCGATTTAGCAGCGCAGTAATTTGCAGCCAATTGCAGACTTCCTCAACACTTGGCCCGGCTGAACGAAATTGCCGTCTTTCGGCGTAGCCTAGATTCGCCGCAACGTTGAGGTGTGGGAATAATTGGGCATCTTGGAAAACCAGCCCTACTCCACGCTTTTCACATTGTAGGAATAGCCCCTGGCTTTGCCAGTCATTACCTAAAAATTGCACCATGCCGTCGGGCGTGCGATCCAAGCCGGCGATGCAGCGTAGTAAGCTCGTTTTACCACTGCCGCTGGGGCCGCAAATAGCGGTAATGCCGGTGCTTGGCAAGGCGGTGTCAATATCCAGCCGGAAGTCGCCACGCTGCAAGTGTAGTGATAGGAGTAAACTCATGCCTGTGCCTTGGGCAAATGGCTGTTGCCGAGCTCAAGACCGCGATAACGATTTAAACGGTATACCCAGCACAGCACAATAAAAGAAAAGGCAATGAGGCCACCAGCTAGCCAGTGGGCGGCGCCATATTGCAGGGATTCAACGCGGTCGTAGAGTGCGATAGACAGCACTTGGGTGCGACCTGGGATATTGCCGCCAATCATTAGCACTACGCCAAATTCGCCCACGGTATGGGCAAAACCCAAGGTAATAGCAACCAAGAAGTTGCTGCGGCACAGGGGCACAACAATACTAATAAAGCGGTCGAGGCGGGCGGCGCCCAAGCTCGCGGCGGTTTCCAATAGGGCTTTGGGGACTTGCTGAAAACCACTTTGCAGTGGCTGCACCACAAAGGGTAGCGAATACAGCACTGAAGCAATGACCAGGGCGCTGAAGCTAAACGCGAGATTTTCGCCGGTTAAGCTAAGCCAAAACTGGGCAATCGGTGAGCTGGGTGCAAAAGCGATGAGTAAATAAAAGCCTAAAACCGTTGGCGGTAATACCAGTGGCAGTGCGACAAGGGCTTCAATAACGGGCTTGCCGCGCCATGGCGTATTCGCCATCCACCAGGCCAGAGGCGTGGCGATGACCAGCAAGATTAGGGTAGTGAGCCCCGCCAGTCTTAGCGTCAGGAAAATAGCCAGCCAATCGTGGTCGCTCATGCTGGCCAGCCTGTAGCGTAATGCCGGGCTAAAAGGCGGCGGTGCTGCTTGTGGTGCATTTTTCGCCTCCTATTTAAATTAAAGGGTCAAGGTGTTCTGGCTAGACACCAGATATCAATCTGCCGTGCGCCGTTGCGCGCCAGTATAGCGGCCACGGTATTAGCTGTCGCGGTTGTCGTCACTACGTCGTCGATCACCGCGACATGCTTGCCGCGGATTGGGCTTTGAGGAATAAATGCGAAGGCCTGTTTGATATTTTTTTGGCGCATCGCTGCGTTGAGGGCTTGTTGGGGTGGGGTGGCGCGGGGGTGGGTAAGCGCGTGACAAACTGGAATATCTAAAGCCTGGCTCCAGTGGTTGGCGAGCACCGTGGCTTGATTGAAACCGCGCTGCCAGCGCCGCCGCCAATGGATGGGAACGGGAACGAGAAGATCGGGCGCTGTGTCGATGTCTCCGCCGACTGTGTTGAGCCATAGCTGGGCTAACACTGAGCCATAGCTAAGTTTGCCGCGGTGTTTAAATCCTGCAATCAGGCGATCTACCGGAAAATCATAACGCAGTGCGCTTAGGCATTGGGAAAAGGCCGGTGGCTTGCTGATGCAGCGACCACATTCGCTGTACTTCTCATGGCTTGCAAGCGGCAGCGCGCAGCGGGCGCAGTGGCTTTCTAGCCAGGGTAGGTCGGCTTCACAGTCTTGGCAAAGGTCAATTTGCCTAAAACTAGCGTCACCACAAAGCACGCACATGCCGCTAAAAGCATTGTAAATCAGCGTTTTATAAAATCTGTTAACCATGTGCATCCTTGCAGGTTGACAGCTTGCGTTAAGCCTTTATCATAATAGGCTTTATGATCTTGCCTAAACTGGACTTTAAGATGACAGCACTCGCGCCCACGGTAATTCGCACAGATTGGACTAGCCAGGAAGTTCAGGCCTTATTTGCCCAGCCTTTTAATGATCTGTTGTTTCAGGCGCAAACGGTGCACCGCGCTAACTTTGATCCCAATGCAGTGCAGGTCAGCACCTTATTGTCGATTAAAACGGGCGCCTGTCCAGAAGATTGTAAATATTGCCCGCAAAGTAATCGCTACGACACTGGGCTTGACGCTGAAAAGCTGATGGAAGTTGAGAAAGTTTTGGCGGAGGCCCGGGCTGCCAAAGCGTCCGGCACAACCCGTTTTTGCATGGGGGCTGCATGGCGTTCGCCCAAGAAAAAAGACATGCCTTACGTCACAGCGATGGTGAAGGGCGTAAAGGAAATGGGCTTAGAAACCTGCATGACCTTGGGTATGTTGACGGGGGATCAGGCGGCCGAATTGGCGGAAGCCGGATTAGATTATTACAACCACAATTTGGACACCTCGCCGGAATTCTACGGTGAGATTATTACTACGCGCACCTACCAAGACCGTCTCGGCACCTTGTCTAATGTCCGTGATGCTGGCATCAAAGTGTGTAGTGGCGGCATTGTTGGTATGGGGGAGTCCATCAAAGACCGCGCGGGTTTGTTATTGCAATTAGCTAATTTGCCGGTGCAGCCAGAAAGTGTACCCATTAACATGCTAGTGAAAGTAGAAGGCACGCCAATGGCCGATGTGGCCGATCTCGATCCCTTCGATTTTATCCGCACTATTGCTGTGGCGCGGATTATGATGCCAAAATCCCATGTTCGCTTGTCTGCTGGTCGCGAATCCATGAATGAGGAAATGCATGCCCTGGCGTATTTTGCCGGTGCTAACTCGATATTTTATGGTGAAAAACTGCTCACCACGCCCAACCCCGAAGCAAATAAAGACCTAGCGTTGTTTGGCCGTCTTGGCATTAAGCCTGAAGAGCGTCATGTTGAGCGCGACGATGATGCGCAAAGCGAGGCCTTGCTGGGCGCCGTGCAACAAGTCGAGAATGATCGATTTTTCTATGACGCTACCGCTTAATTGCCGGCGCTGTAATTCATTGTGATGAATGAGGTCTTGCAGCGCCGTCTCGCCGAGCGCCGACACCAATCCCGCTACCGACGCCGTCGAGTGCTGGAGTCTGCTCAGGGGCCACGGGTGCAAGTTGATGGTCGTGACTTGCTGCAATTTTGCAGCAACGACTACCTAGGCTTGGCAAACCACACTAAACTGATTGCTGCAATGCAGGGCACCGCCGCTCAGTTTGGTGTGGGTGGTGGCGCCTCGCATTTGGTATGTGGTCATTCCGAGCTACACCACCAGCTTGAAGAGCGCTTGGCTAAAATCACGGGGCGTGAGCGCGCGCTATTATTCTCCACGGGTTACATGGCGAATCTCGGCACGGTTACGGCCTTAATGGGAAAGGGCGATCATATTCTTGAGGATCGCCTCAATCATGCCTCACTTCTAGATGCCGGCTTGCTGAGCGGCGCGCGGTTTCAGCGCTTTCAGCACAACGATATGGCTGACCTCGAGCGCCGATTGCAAAAGCTGCCTGCGGATGGCAACCGTTTGATAGTGGTCGATGCGGTATTCAGCATGGATGGCGACATGGCGCCGCTGCCAGCGCTGGCCGCATTGGCGCAAAAATATGATGCGTGGCTAATGGCCGACGATGCCCATGGCTTTGGTGTGCTGGGTGAAAATGGCGCAGGTAGCGCTGAATTTTTTGACCTCGATCAGAAGCAATTGCCGGTGCTTATGGGAACCTTGGGCAAGGGGCTTGGTAGCTTTGGTGCCTTTGTGGCGGGAAGTGATGAGTTAATAGAAGCACTGATCCAATTTGCGCGGCCCTATATTTACACTACTGCGATGCCGCCAGCGGTCGCTGCGGCCACTATTGCAGCTTTGGACTTACTGGTTGATGAGCCTTGGCGGCGCAGTTATTTGCAAGAGTCGATTCGCTATTTTCGTGATAAAGCTATCGCACTGGCGCTGCCGGTGATGGCATCAAATACCGCAATTCAGCCATTGCTGATAGGCGACGAACTCGCTGCCATGGCGGTCAGCAGTGCATTAGAACAGCGCGGTATATTAGTTTCTGCGATACGCCCACCTACGGTTCCGGTAGGCAGTTCGCGGTTGCGAATTACCCTGTCGGCAGGGCATAGCAAGGCGGACATTGATTGCTTGTTAGCGGCGCTTGTCGAGGCGCTTGCCGTTTAATGGCTATTTATCGCGAGCACTTGGCGGCCTACCGAAAGGATGCGGCGGAACTGGTTTTGCTGCATGGCTGGGCCAGTGATTCATCTATTTGGCGGCCCTTATTGGCTGCGCTGCGCCGGAATTTCCACATTACCCTTATTGATCTGCCCGGCTGCGGACGCAGCGCTAGGGTGATGGCGAGCAGCGATCCAGATCATTATATTGACGCGATTTTGCCGTTAGTCCCCGCAAAGGCTATTTATTGTGGCTGGTCTTTGGGGGGGATGCTGGCAACGCGATTGGCGGCGCGTTTCCCCGATCGGGTGCAGGCACTGATCTGCGTGGCGAGTAATGCGGTGTTTGTCGCTGATGCTGATTGGCCAGCGGCAATGGCAAAGCAAAACTTTGACGTCTTTTCTGCCCTGGTTGCCGCGAATCCTCGTGCCGGCTTACGTCGCTTTGAGTTATTGCAGTTACATGGCGATTGTCATGCAAAAGAAGTTCGTGCGGAGCTTCAGGGGCTTGCGATAGCGCCTTCACAAGAAAATTTGTCTCCGGGATTGGCGTGCTTGCAATCACTGGATAATCGGCAAGCGCTGGCTGACTTGGCCTGCCCTTGTCTTTATCTTTTTGGTGGGGAAGACGCGCTAGTGCCTAGCGCTGCAGCCGCGATTTTTGCTGAACGCTATCCCCAGCACAGTAGCCAGCAGCTTGCGGGCCGCGGGCATATTTTATTTTTAGCTGACGTAGGGGAACTTAGTTACTTGTTACTGTCTTATTGCCATAATTGGGGTCTGGTCGCAAAAGATAAGCTAGGGCAGCTGAATAAATCGGATATTGGTCGCTCGTTTAGTCGCGCCGCCCATAGCTATGATGGTGCCGCGTTACTGCAGCGCCGTGTTGCAGATCGCTTGATTGCTTATTTGCCGCAAGAGATCGCCGGGCCCATACTGGATCTTGGCTGCGGAACCGGGTATAGCCTGCCAGCATTGCAGGCTCGTATAGGCGTAGGGCCACTGGTAGCCTTAGATTTGGCGGCGGGTATGGTGAGTCATGCCGCCGAGCAATACTCAGATATCGCAAATTATTTCGTGTGTGGCGATGCCGAAGACTTGCCCTTGGCAGATAGCAGTGTGGCGACTATTTTTTCAAGTCTGGCCCTGCAGTGGTGCGAGAATTTAGCGGGGCTGATGTTTGAGATAGAGCGGGTTTTGCAGCCAGGTGGCTCGGCGGTCATCGCCACGCTGGGGCCCAATACGCTCCATGAGCTACGCAGTGCTTGGAGCCGAGTTGATGGCTTTGTACATGTCAATCAATTCGCTGAGCGGGACGATTTAGCGGCGGCGATATCCGGCTCAAGCCTAGCCATCGAGGCTTGGGATGAGGTCGTTGAGGTGATGTACTACGACCGCTTGTCTGAACTGACCCGGGAGCTAAAGAGTATTGGAGCGCATAATGTCAATGGTGGGCGGCCGAGTGGTTTGACGGGGCGGCAGCGCTTAGAAGCGCTCACGCAGCAGTACGAAGTTTATCGCGGTGCCGAGCTAAAGTTGCCGGCGAGCTACCAGCTTTGGTATTTACAACTTAGTAAATGCCGGTAAAACTGCCTTATTGTGGTGAACTTCTTGGTATATTTTGGGGCAACAGCCTTTGGATGGTGCAAAAAAGGCATCATTGAGCTATGTTAAGCAGTATTAAAAAGACGGACATAGTTCAAAGTAATAAAAAATTGGTTTAAGGCAGGCTTAGCTGGGCTAGATTAACGCTTTGCAGGCAGTTTTATCGCTGCTTCGCTACCGATCACTTCTATTAATTGTTCGTGGCGCAGAGCTTGCATAAATTAAACGGCAATTTTAATGCGTAAATAGTAATTCTTTAACAAGAATATATTTAAATTATGATGCATTAATTGCTAGGATTAAGTGACTTTGCTAAAGACGGTACCATCATGGTGATGGCTATATTTATATTTGGCTGAACTGGGGGCTTATCTCGTGCTCGTGGTTTACTATGTGTGCTAGCCGCTTCAAGTGAGTCTTAAATGCGTGTAGTGCATAAATAATATATAACGCTAGGTTACTGGCAGTTATTTGGGTGGGGGTCTGGCGCGATTTGCGTCGATGCTGGCAATATTTAGTTCTAAAATGAAGAAACGGAGTTTTACTATGATCAACTCGAAAAAAATGCGGCTAACAATGTTTGCTGCCAGCATGGTTGCAGCTGGAGCGCTGACGGGATGCTTTGATGACAAGAGCGCAGACCCGGCTAGCCCGGCTGTGGCAACTGAGTTTTCTACAACTGCTGCTTATGGTGCGCTCGTTGGCGCTGATTGCGTAGTCAATGGCACGGTAACCGCTGCTCTCGATACGTACACTACTGATGCTGACGGTGTTGGTTCTATTAGCGCCGTAATCGGTGCTGGTGAATACCCGCTGATCATTAGTTGTACTGGAGGCAATTACTACAACGAAGCGTCCGAAGCTACTGAAGCTAATGACGAAACTCTAAAATCAATTATTCCATCAGCTGGCGCGCTGACTGACGCTGGCGGCAGCGTAGCTGTTACAACTCTGACTAGCATGGCGGCTGCACTTTATGAGTCTCTTCCTGCGGCTCAGCGCAATTCATCAACGGCAAATCAAGCCTTAACCAATGTTATCAAAGCGTTGGCTCCTGGCTTGGGTAATGGTGACGGCCTCGATTTGCTGCGTGCACCAACTGTCGTGAAAAGCTCTGCTAGTACTGTTGCTAATAATGATGCTGGTTACTATGCATCTATCCTAGCAGGCTTGGCTAAAGCTGGTGCCGGTTTGACTCCAGCGCTGTCTCCTTCGAAGTTGGCGGCTAAGCTGGCTGCTGAGACCGTTACAGGCACCTTGGACAATAATGTAGTTTCTGTTCTTAAGGCGAAGACGTCTGAATTTGCTGGCGACAAAGGTGATGCGGCATTGCAGCAGAAATCTAACAGTTCCCCAGCGCCTACGACTACGGTAGCTAAACCTACTACAGGTACTGGTGGTACTGGTGGTACTGGTGGTAGCGGTGCCCAGCTTTAATTGTTAATGTGTATCGCCCTGATGTAGATTGTCAGGTTTTAAGAAGCCGCTTTCCGAAGCGGCTTTTTTTTTGTGTGCGCCAGGCATGGCGCGTAGCGCCGTGACGGGCGCTGTTCCAAACCGCGTGGTGGCGATTGGATGACTTGGTGGTGAGAGTCCACTATCGGCCCGGCAAGGGGAACGATTAGCCGAACGGCAAGGGTG
>NZ_JBFHDY010000049.1:0-25005 GCF_041584495.1 Zhongshania sp. | reverse complement strand
TGCCGGTGGCACCCAGTGGATGACCAAGGGCGATGGCGCCGCCGTTAACATTGGTTTTAGCGTGGTCGTAGCCGGTTTCTTTTAACCAGGCCATAGACACGGACGCGAAGGCTTCATTGATTTCAACAAGATCAATGTCCTGCATCGACATACCAGCTTTCTTTAAGGCGTACGCGGTAGCCGCAATCGGTGCGGTGAGCATCCAAATCGGGTCGTCGGCGCGCACGCTGATGTGATGAATACGAGCGCGTGGGGTTAGGTTATAGCGCTTTAACGCCTCCTCGCTGACCAATAACATTGCGCTGGACGCATCACAGGTCTGGCTCGATACGGCGGCGGTCACTTTGTCGCAGCCGAACAGGAAATCCAGCTCAGCCATTTTTTCTAGACTGGAGTTGCGTGGCGTCTCATCCATGTTGACATCGCCAAAAGGGATGATCTCGCGATCAAAGCGGCCTTCAGCAATCGCACGCAAGGCTCGCTGGTGAGATTCGAAAGAATACTCTTCAAGATCGCGGCGAGAAAAGCCCCATTTATCAGCAATCATTTGTGCCGATTTAAACTGGGTTGGTGGCTCGGCACCGTAGCGCGCTACCCAGCCAGTTGAACCCGAGAACGGATCGCTAAAGCCCATGGGAAGCGCCGCGGTCATTGCCGACGAAATCGGAATTTGGGTCATGGTCTGTACGCCACCCGCGACCACCACATCCATGGTGCCGGACATAATGGCCTGCGCCGCAAAATGCACAGACTGCTGCGAGGAACCACACTGGCGATCGATCGTGGTGCCCGGCACCTCGTCAGACAAACCAGCCGCCAGCCACGCACTGCGAGCAATATCACCCGCCAGCGGGCCGATGGCATCGACACAACCAAAGATCACATCGTCGTATTCATTGTCGGGAATGCCATTGCGCTCAACAATCGCTTTTAAAACGTGAGCACCCAAATCGGCGCCGTGCACATGAGCAAGACCACCTTTACGGCGTCCGGTGGGACTGCGTACTGCATCAACGATATAGGCTTCAGCCATGATTATTCCTCTTTTGCTTCGTTCCGCTTAATGCTGGACGGGAGATGGAAGACGCTAAGCCAACTCAGTCCTGCATACTTTTAATTTAAATTTCGCTTTTCTATTCCGGTACAGGAACTGGGTTACTCGAAAAAGACCCTCACTACAATCAGCCCCTAACGAGCCAATTTTTTGCGTCTCCCGTCTCCCGTCCAGCGCCTCCCGCTCAAGCTGCAAAGGTATTCCCCGCACCCAACAGCGCTTCTTCACTAAACACATACGCCGCTAAGCGCTGTTTATGAAATCCCGCAGTGCCGTAGCTGCTGTTTAATGCCCAGGCGCGTTTCATAAAAATATGTAAATCCATTTCCCAGGTGTAACCCATGGCGCCGTGGACTTGTATGCTGTTTTTTGCTGCTAAATCGGCGACTTCGCAGGCAACAATTTTGGCGTGGCTGACATTGCGCCCGGCACTGCTGAGGTCATTGGCCAGTGCATAAGCTGCGCGATACACCGGGGTTTTGGCGTATTCGAGTTTATAAGCGATATTGGCCATATGGTGTTTTACGGCTTGGAAGGTGCCGATAGCCACACCGAACTGTTTGCGCTCGGAGGTGTACTGAACGGAGATATCAATCATGCGCTGGGTGGCGCCGAGGGCCTGCGCCGCTGCGGCGAGAGCGCCACGATTCAATGCACCGTTAATTATTTGCTGAGCCGCATCGCCGTCGGCAAGCTTAATTGCAGCGGCAACGTCAAATGCCACGGCAAATAATTTACGGCCAAGATCAATCGACTCATTATAGCGAAGCGTCGCTTGCTCCTGCGTCACGGCATACAAGGCGCCGCCATGTTCCAAAATCAGTAAGTCTGCGATATGCGCGTCTTCAACCAAACCATTTATGGCCAAGCCCACCACTACCTTGGCTTCACCGGCGGCAATTTTTGGCAGCCACTGGGCCGAAAACTCACTGCTATCTATTTGCAAAATAGTCGGCACAGCGACCAATGCGCTATGCACCAAAGGTTCGGAGAGAGCAACATAACCCGCCTCTTGGGCAAGCAGCACAAAATCCAATTCATTCATGCCCAAGCCGCCAAAGGCTTCTGGCACAGTAATCCCGGTCAAACCCAGTTCAACAAACTGCTGCCAAAGGCCGTCACTGCGACCGATATCCGTCTGCCAAGCGGCGCGGATTGTTTCTGGCGTCACTTCATTAATCAGAAAGTCTTTTACCGATTCCTGAAATAACAACTGATCTTCGCTAAATGTAAAATCCATTCCGTTGCCTATTCTATTTACTTTCGCTCTTCACCAACTACCAAACCGAGCAGCGCAGATTTTTGTGCGCTGGCAAGGCAAAAATACGCGCAGGGCGAGAGCGTATATTTAATACGTGACCAACCGAGCATATTTTTAACGCAGCCAGCGTGCAAAAAGATCCCTGCGTTACTTCCGCGGCATTCCCAGCAATCTTTCGGCGATGATGTTGCGTTGTATTTCATTGGTACCTGCGTATATCGGCCCCGACTGCGCAAACAACCAACCGTCTAACCAACTACCCACATCACCGGCATCTGGCGCATGGGGCAGCAATTCAGCGCGAGCACCTAATATTTTCAAACCTAAGCCATGCATCTGTTGATCTAGCTCAGACCAAAATATTTTATTGGTCGATGCCTCTGCGCCAATTTTGCCGCCCTGTATTAAGCGACAAGCGGTTTGATAGGTCGTTAAAGCGTAGGCTTCGGCATCCATATAAGCGCGTAAAACCGCATCGCGCACGGTGGAATCCTGATCAGCAGATTCCTGATTGGCTTTGTATAAATTTACCAAACGCTTAGCCGTTTCTTGAAAACGCGCTGGCGAACGCAGCATTAAACCCCGTTCAAATCCAGCAGTGGCCATGGCCACATTCCAGCCCTCGCCTTCCCCCCCCAAGCGGCAGTCGACCGCTACGTTGACGTTATCAAAAAAGATTTCGGCAAAGCCGGGCAAGCCATCCAATTGCGGAATCGGTCGCACGGTGATGCCTTCTGTTTCCAGCGGCACCAAGATAAACGTCAGGCCTTTATGGCGCTCTGAGGCGGGATCGGTGCGAAACATACCAAAGCACCAGTCGGCCCACACCGCGCGGGTAGACCAGGTTTTTTGGCCATTAATAATGTAATGGCTGCCGTCTTCGCTCAATGTCGCCGTAGAACGAATGGCCGCCATATCCGAACCGGCATTGGGCTCAGACCAACCCTGACACCAGATATCTTTACCGGTCGCCATGCCATTCAGAAATCGTTTTTTCTGCTCGTCAGTGCCGTATTCCATCAAGGTGGGGCCAAGCAGAAATATACCGTTTTGATTTACCCGCAGCGGTGCGCGCGCAGCGTAATACTCTTCTTCAAAGATCAACCACTGCAATAAATCAGCGCCGCGGCCGCCCATTTCTTCCGGCCAGGTAATCATCCCCCAGCGACCTTCGTAAAGCTTGGCCTCCCACTCGCGGTGCTGCTGAAATCCCAGCTCGGTGTCGAAGCTCGGTAGCGGCTCTGTAGGCACGTTAGCCGCAAGCCAAGCGCGGACCTCTTTGCGGAAGGCGTTTTGTTGTTCGGTGTATTCGAGTTGCATGATGTATCCCGTTATTCGCAGTACGCTAGACGGGAGACGGAAAACGCAAAACCACGTTCTTTTGCGTCTCCCATCTCCCGTCTAGCATCTCCCATTACCTTAGAATTTCGCGTCGCGCTTCTCTACAAAGGCGTCTTTGGCTTCTTGGGAATCTGGATCTACATAAGCTTCCTGGGTAAAGCCTTGCTCCCAGCGGTATTTATCTTCCAAGTTACCGTCTTCGATACCGTTCAATGCTTCTTTGGCCAGTTGCAGCATGCGCGGCGATTTCGCGGAAATTTTGCGCGCGATATCTCTAGCGGTGTCGAGCAGCTGGTCACGGGGAACAACCTTTTCGACTGCACCTAAGCGGTAAGCTTCTTGCGCGTCAATAGGCTCGCCGGTGAAGTACATATAGCGAACCTTTTGTACGGGGAACATTCGCTGTAAGTGCGCACCGCCGCCCATGGCGCCGCGATCCACTTCAGGCACGGCAAAAGTCGCACACTCAGATGCAACCAAAACATCGGCTGCGCCACTAATGCCAATACCACCACCCAATACAAAACCGTGCACCGCAACAATAACCGGCTTGGGATTTCGATGAATGGCTTTAAAAGTATCGTAATTACCCTTGTTCACTCTGGTGATCATGGCGCTGTTGGCGGCCAGTTCTTTTATGTCGACGCCGGCGCAAAAACCACGGCCTTCTGCAGCAATAATAATTGCTCGCACGTCGGCGTTTTCACCTAAGGCGTTTAGTTCGGCGGCAATCGCGAACCAACCCACACTGTTAAAGGCATTAACGGGCGGATGATTAAAAATCATCTCGGCAATGCCGCTATCGATACGGGTAGAAAATGGCAGACTCATTGGTTTGCTCCCTGCGTGCACAGACGCTGTAATTGGGCTTCGGCTTCTGCTACCAGACCGCTAATTAATTCTTCACAACTCAATAACTGGTCAATGACGCCAGCGACCTGACCCGATGGTAAAACCCCGTCATCAGGCCGCCCATCAACCATGGCCTTTTGGATAATCATGGGTGCGTTCGCCGACATAATGGCTTGCGCTGGCGTAAGGTCACCGTCTTTACTCATTGCCAGCGCTGATTTCAGTAGACCAAAAATACTGGCGCCGGTGAATTTACGAAATGCCAAACCATTGCGCAGTGCGATCACTAATTTTTTGAGGTTGCCTGCGCGCTCTAACTCACCTAAAAACCGGTTGAGAATCATGCGCTGCTGGATACCGTCGAGCGCTTGAGAAACGATAATTTCTGCCGGGTTTTTGCAATCGAGATAACGCTGCTTGGTCGCATCCGGAACCGGACTTTCTTTCGTTAATAAAAAGCGGGTGCCCATGGCAATGCCATCGGCCCCGAAAGCCATAGCCGCCACTAAGCCGCGACCATCTTTAAATCCGCCCGCGCCGAGCACCGGCACTTGCGCGCCCACTGCATCGACCACTTGCGGCAATAATAATGTTGTGGGTACCGAGCCGGTGTGACCACCACCCTCGCCGCCCTGAACCGTGACCGCATCTGCGCCCATTTCCACGGCTTTAATCGCGTGTTTAGGCAAACCAACGGTTGGCATGCACACCACGCCCGCATCTTTTAACTTGGCGACCATGTCTTTACCCGGCGAGCGCGAGTAACTCACTGCCTTAACCTTGTGTTTAATCACAAGGTCGACAATCTCCGCCGCATTCGGCTGATACATATGAAAGTTAACGCCAAAGCTCGCATCGGTAAGCGACTTTACTTTGAGAATATCGGCTTCCATTTGCGCAGGAGGAATCGTCGCACCAGCGAGAAAACCGAAACCACCGGCATTGCCTGTACCGGCCACCAAATTAGGATCAGCCACCCAGCCCATCGCCGTTTGAATAACAGGGTAGCGGCAGCCGAGGAGTTCGGTGATGCGGGTGTTTAGTAGGTTTGACATGCACTTTGCCTTGTTCGCGTTACGCTAGATGGGAGACGGAAGACGCAGAAGCAGCCCTTAGCGCCTCCCGTCTCCCGTCCAGCGTTTTCCAGTATCACGCCCGCACTCCCGGCGGATTATCCTTCAGCTGCTTGCTGCGCAGATTATGAGGATCCATTTGCCGAATAATGTCTAACTGCTCCTCGGTTGGCGCGGTACTTACAGCAATCGAAGCCGGCACATGCACTTCAAAGCCGGTGTTTTCGATCACTTCTTCTACGCTAACGCCGGGATGCAGGCTAACAATCTGCATTTGCCGATTCGGGCCGTTAAAATCAAACACACCCAAGTTGGTGTAGACGCAGCGCAAATCGATTTCGTCAAAGCTATAGCCCTTGGGCAGACGCTCGGGGTTATAGCCGATGGTGCAAACCACATCGCACTCGCCTTCAATAAATACGCGCTTGCCGTGAGCAGGCACCATATAGCTATTGGCGTGGCAGATAGAGTTACCGGGAAAACCCCGCACACCCAACATTTGGACCTTGGGCTGTTGATAAGTGCCACCCATGGCAGAGATATTTGACTGACCGAAGCGATCAATCTGGGTCGGGCCGCCGGTAAGGTGACGACGACCGCTCCACACATTGTCAAAAATACGACTAAAACCCATCCAGTTTTCGTTCATCTGCACAAAGTCTACGGGCCGTTTACCCACTGGATTTGGCGTGGATAAAATCCATGCTTCCGAGTCTGTCATCATAATGCCGGGATTCGTGGTCAGCATTGCCAGACTTGCCGCAAGGCGCTGCAAAACACCGATGCCGGTAACCAATACTTCGCCGTCATTGGCATAGGCCTGGGCATTCGCGCAAATCATCAATTCCGCCAAACTGTAATCGCTTGCAGGTGTACTCATTTCAATTCTCTCCTGTTAACCGATTAATAGACGGGCTGAGGCAGTTTACGAATGGCATCTAAGCCGCCAACTTTGGCCTGATATTCTTCTTCGCTACTGTCTTTAATGTATTTGTCAAAATAGGCGGCAAAACCACCCTCTTTGGCCGAGGCGTTGTATTCTTGGAAGTGCGGAATATCAAAACCATAATTGGGACTGCACGATGACGGGTGGGCGCCACCGGGAACCAGTGCAACGCCGCTAGTGAAATTGCGCTCCCAAAAGACAAGACGAGCATCGGCCGGCTCGGCAAAGGCATCGGCCTCAACGATTTCCTCACACGTCACATAGGTTTTAGCAGCGGCGCGCACAAACCAGTCGTCCATATGATGATCTGGTGCCTTGATCTGACAAACACCGCGTATATCAGCACGATCAACATGAACCAGCGCGGCATCAAGTTTGAGTGCAGGCATAGCAACCCACTCTTTGTCGTCGTAAGGGCTGTCGATGACTTTTATATCGGGATTAAATTTAATGACGTCGGTGCCCAAGCCCACTTTGGTCGGAATAAACGGGCAACCCCAGGCCGCTGCGCGCAAACCCAGCAACATCATGCCCTCGTCGATTTCCATAACCTCCAAATCACCGCCCTGACGAGCAGCGCGGAAGTAAGGCTCTAGAGGAATAAAGTCCAGCGACACAAAGGCAAATACCAGCTTGCGCACCTTGCCCGCCGCACACAGCATGCCGACGTCAGCGCCGCCGTAAGCAACAATAGTGAGATCTTTGAGATCAGATTTAAGAATCTCGCGAATCAGGGCCATCGGCTTGCGACGCGGCCCCCAGCCACCAATACCGATGGTCATGCCATCCTGCAGCTGAGCAACGATTTCCTGCAGACTCATTTGTTTATTCACGAGCACTCCTTTTGTTCACCCAATGCGGGAATGATGTGTAACGGCTGGAAGCCAAAAAACAAAGTCAACGACCGCCCGAATTACTATATACGTAAATATAACACCATACAAATGCGCAAAACATTAAATATTGCAATATTTAATTCTAGATTAAGGGTTATAGTTATCGTGATAAGAAATACCCAACAAAGAGACTTGTTTCGCGACAGGGGCTTTCATTGAAAAGAGATGGCAGGGGAACTAAATGGAGAGAATCGCCGCATTTACTGTGGGTATTGCAGCAGCCTTGCAGCCGATGTAGCTTAAATCGCAGACAGAATTGAGGAGTATTGCCAGCCGATCAAGCACGGAAGATTTTGCACCGCGGCGCGCACCAACGCTGCGCCGCGACTTTGGCGATATCGACAAGCCTGAAAACTAGCTCAGCGCGCTCGCGCTGCAATACGGCGATATTCACGGTATTGCGGCGTCCAAAAATTACGCTCAATATCGCCGCGCAGTTCGTCGTCGCTGCGCTCATTCGCCAAGCCTTCTGCCTGAGCAACCTTAGCTACCGCAAAGGCGATCGTTTTACTCAGTTCGGCCAGCGCGGTCAGCGGTGGCAATACCACATTGCGACGCTCATGGTGAGCGCTGGAGGCTTCAGCAAGGCAGCGGCTGGCCGCCATTAGCATGCCATCACTCACGCGGTGGGCCTTACTGGCAACCACCCCCAAACCGATACCTGGAAAAATATAACTGTTATTGCACTGAGAAATATCGTAGCGCTCGCCTTTATATTCCACTGGCGCAAACGGGCTGCCGGTGGCGACAATCGCCTGACCATCGGTCCACTGCAATATTTGCTCAGGGCGCGCCTCAACATGACGCGACGGATTGCTTAGCGGCAGCACGATGGGCTGGGCGCAGCGGCGATGCAGCTGACGGATAACGTCTTCAGTAAACAATCCCGGCTTACCAGACACGCCAACCAACACTCCCACATCAACATTACTGACCACATCCAGCAAGCTAGGGTAGCCAAGCCCATTGCACTGCCAATCTGGCTTAGTCGGCTGCGCGAGCGCCTCCTGAAATTCCAACAAACCATCCATGCCCTGAGTCACAAGGCCAAAGCGGTCTACCATATAGAGTTGCGAGCGCGCCTCGGCGTCCGTTAGACCCTCTTCCACCATAGCGCGAATCAATTGTTCCGCAATACCGCAGCCCGCCGAACCTGCACCGACAAACACAATACTTTGATCGCGCAAGCGCTCGCCTTTGCGTTTACAGGCCGACAACACGGTCCCCAAGGTTACCGCTGCAGTACCTTGAATATCGTCATTAAAACAGCAAACACTGTCTTTATGGCGCTGCAAAATGGGCATGGCATTCGGCTGTGCGAAATCTTCAAACTGAATAAGTACACCGGGCCAGCGCTGCTGCGCCGCCGCAATAAACTGATCGACAAATTCGTCGTACTCTGCCCGGCCGATACGTGGATGGCGCATGCCCATGTACATCGGATCGTCGAGCAAGCTTTGGTTGTTGGTACCCACATCGAGTACAACTGGCAGGGTGTAGGCTGGGCTGATACCCCCGCACGCGGTGTATAGCGACAACTTGCCAATGGGGATACCCATGCCACCGACACCTTGGTCACCGAGGCCCAGCACGCGCTCACCGTCGGTTACCACCAATACTTTAACGCGATCCTTACTGACGCTGTGCAGAATATCGTCCATGTAACCACGATCTTCATAGGACACAAATATGCCCCGCGCACTGCGATAAATATCGGAAAAGTGTTCACACGCCTCACCCACCGTCGGCGTATAGATGATCGGCAACATTTCTTCGAGATGGTCATTAAGCAAACGATAAAACAGGGTTTCGTTATTGTCCTGCACCGCACGCAGGTAAATATGCTTGTTAATCGGTTCTTCGAAGCTGCAGTATTGCAGATAGGCGCGCTCAACTTGCTCATCAATATTTTCGTAGCGCGGTGGCAACAAGCCCATTAGATTGAAACTACGCCGCTCCTTTTCAGTAAACGCCGACCCCTTATTTAGCAGCGGCGTCTCCAATAGCAAAGGACCAGCGTAGGCAATATATAAGGGCTTATCTGAATTCATGGAACATTCGTCTCTGGCTTACACGGGAATAGGCGGCGCATGTTAACAAACTTTAGTCCTCACTAGCAGCGCCAATTAAAACGCAAGGCGCAACGCCTCGCAAATTGCTAGCCGCACCGCAAACAATCAAAAAAATCTATATATATCAAAAACTTAAAATAAGGCGCGAAACTTGCAAAACATCCTACTACGATTACCGGTGAAGAGGATTATAAAGATATGAACGACAGCGGGCAGCCAGTCAATACAGTACCAGCGGCAAGAGTCATGCTTATTGACGACACGCCCAGCGAGCTATATCGCCTAGAAATCATACTTAAGAGCTTTGGCTTCACCACCATTTGCTGCGACAAACCCAGTAACGCGCTACAAATTCTATTGGTTAAACACGTGGACATCGTCATCTGTGACTGGCAAATGCCGAGCATGAGTGGCCTAGCCGTTTGTGAAAGCGTCAGTCAGAGCCCCGCGATGGGCGATCCCTATTTTATCATGCTGACCGGCCGTTGCGCCCAATCAGATATGATTGCGGCCATAGATGCGGGCGCAGATGACTTCATCTGCAAGCCGGCAGCGCGGGACGAGTTACGCGCACGACTGCAAGCCGGTCTGCGCCGCCTTGATCGTGAGCGCGCACTAAGCAATCACCTCCGTTTAGCCTAACCGTGATTAGCTGCAGCTAGAATGGCAAATACAAATTATTGCCCGTGCTTGGGCTTAATTCACATCGGTAAAAATCGCCCGCCTCTAACAGGCAGAATTAGCCTTTAAATTGAACCGGCTCCTTTATCTTATCGCTAATTACAACCGTACTGGCAAGCTTGTCGTGCCAACCCTGTTTACGCCGATCAAAACCAACCCAAATAAAGCCCAACATAAACACAAAGGCTGAAGCATAATAGCCAATATAGCGAATCAACCATTGCACGGTGGTAGGTTTACCGCCGGTTTTGGCGTCGACGATTCGAATTTTCATCAGCAGTTTCCCAGGCGTTGCAGACTTATACGTCCAGAAAATAATGACCACGAGCGCTGGCAGAATGTAGTTAAGCAGCACACTTACGCCATCACTCATACCCATACTCTGAAAACTCATGGTCGAGGCATGCATGCCGTCGCGCTCGATACTAGACCACTGAGCCTCGCCCATTGTTAACGCGAAAACAGGCACCAGTAATAGACCAAAAAGCACAGTATCAATAATGGACGCCCACACTCGCACCCAGAATCCGGCGTAATTCAACTGCGTCTCTTCAGGGCTTTGTTGTGTCTCGTTCATTGCGACTCCGGTTTGTGATTTCACTGTTCCCACGAGAAATTATGCATCAAGTAGACAACGGTAATATTGGTTTGTTACGACCGCAAGCGCAGCCAGTAGCACCTGAGATCAGAGTTCAGCCGTCGACGATGCGACTCATGCGGTAGTCGTGCTTAACAAAATTTACCCCAAGGGAGCACTCGGTGCGCCGCACGCCGGGCATGCCAGTAATTTTACTGTGTAAAAAGTGCGCTAATTCGGCATTATCTCGCACTAAGGTAATAACCAAGATATCCGAGCGGCCTAACATTTTGCCGACAAAGCCAATCTCAGGCACTGCCGCGAGTTGGTCAGCCACGTCGTCGCACTGCGCGCTGCGCTCCACTTCAACCCAGATATACGCCAAGGTCGGGTTGCGCAGGCGGGCGATATTGGTCATGGCCGTTATGCGAACCTGACCTTCGCTCTCCATCCGCTTGATGCGGCTGCGCACGGTGCCTTCGGTAATACCTAAATCGGCGGCAATTTTGCGATTACTAATCCGGGCGTCTTGGGCCAAACCATCAAGAATTTTACGATCGAGTTCGTCTAACTGCTTCTTAGCCACGGTCACCGCCCTAAACACCGTGCCCAAAGGGCACCCAGTTCGATTGATTTTTTAACACATCCAGCGCCACCGACGGCTGCAATTTGCGCACGCCCGGCACCGCACCTAACCGCACCAGTAACGCGGTGAGACTCTCCTGATCTTTGGCCACCGCCAAGGTTTCAATATCCAAGGTGCCCACCACCTGACACACTGAAAACACCTCAGGAAAAGCTGCCAAATCATTTGCAACAGCATCAGCGGGACGACCTTCAACTTGAATCCCCACCGCCAGCATCATCGAATAGCCAACTGCTTCGTAGTCCGTCACCGCCACAACCCGCAAGCTGTCACCCTCTTCAAGGCGACGGACTCGGGAGCGCACCGTGGCCTCAGTCAAGCCCAGCTCAGCAGCCAAGGCCTTAAAAGCCATGCGACCGTCTCGGCGCAAATGGGCAACAATACGATGATCCACCTCATCCATATGCTGAGATGGCGCGGGACGTAAATGATCGTCGCCTTCGAGTTCTGTCATCATTAATTACCTTAGCTATTCTGCTTTTTACCACCCAGCAGGCCTACCGCCAGGGCTTTTAATTCCGTTTTCAACACTTTGCCCGAGGCGTTTAGCGGTAAAGCCTCCACAAACTCGACATAAAAGGGGCACTTATACCCAGCCAATTGCTGGCCGCAATATTCGCTTACGGCTTGCACACTTAAATCGCTCGCTGGCTTTTTCACCACAAAGGCCATACCCACTTCGCCCTGCGGTGCCTTGGCCACGCCAACGACCGCGACCTGTGCAACCCCAGGCAAGCCGTACAAGACGTTTTCAACTTCGGCGGGGTATACATTCTCGCCGTTCATGATATACATGTCTTTCAAACGATCGGTGATACGCAAATAGCCGCGCTCGTCCATTACGCCAATATCGCCGGTCTTCAACCAGCCGTCGGCAGTAATGGCTTCGGCGGTGGCTTCAGGCATATCAAAATAGCCCTGCATCACGTTATAGCCCCGCAGCCAAACCTCGCCCTCGCTGCCCCGAGGCACTTCTGCGCCAGTATTGGGGTTGGCGCAGATCAACTCGACGCCCTCTATCGCGCGCCCCGACGTGCGGGCAATAGTTTCTAGTTCATCCTCTGGGCGGCAAATACTGACCACGCCAGTGGACTCAGTCAAGCCATAGGCGGTAACCACGGTTTCAAATCCGAGAATATCTCGCATATCCCGCACCAGCTGCACCGGCACAGACGCGGCACCCGTGACGCCCAAGCGCAGGCTCGACAAGTCGTAGTCGCCACGCTCTGGTGCATTCAAGAGTATTTCATACAGCGAGGGCGCGCCTGGCAACATCGTCACTTTGTCGCGTTCAATAATCTCCAACACGCTGCGCTTATCGAACTTCGCCACCGGCAAAATGGTCGCGCCACTAATAATAGCCGCCAACCACCCGGCTTTATAACCAAAAGAGTGGAAAAAGGGGTTCACAATTAAATAATTGTCGTCACTGCGCAGCCCAACCGTCGCACTCCAACTCTGGAATACCCGAATGTTCTGCTCATGGCTGCACAAGACGCCCTTGGCCTTGCCTGTGGTGCCCGACGTGAACAGCATATCGGCGCTATCAAAAGGATTCACGGCCCGCTCGGCGGCAATGAATTTGGCGTCGTCTTGCGGCGACGCGCTCGCCAAAAAATCTGCCCAACTTATCGCTGTAGCAACACTGCCTGCGGCAGTAGAAGGCAGCAAAATTCGCTGCTGTAAATTCGGCAGAACTTGGTCCGCTAGCATCGCCAGCGGCTCACCCTTTTCTAACGCCGTTACCGTAAGCAACACCGTAACGCCAGCGCGAGCCAATATATCGGCGGCCTCGCAGCCCTGCAAGCGGGTATTCAGCGGCACGAGAATAGCCCCTACTGACTGAGCGCCCGCCGCGGCCACAATCCACTCGGCACTGTTTGGCGCCCAAATGGCCACTCGGTCACCATGACCAACCCCCATTGCCATAAAGGCACGGCCAGCACATCGGCGTAAATCGTTGAGAGCGCTATAAGAAATGTCGCGACCCGCTTCGCGAATGGCAACTTTAGCGCCAAATTGCTGCGCGGCCCACCCGAAAAGCCTCGGTAGAGTCAGCGGCATAGTGGTATTTTGCGGTGAGTTTTCCAGCAACATAGGCGAAGACTGTCCTGTTTAAATGTCCAACAGACCCAAGTCTAGGGGGATGCGCGAGCCACGACAAGATAATTGCGTATTTTTTTAAATAATAAATTACGCATTACAATAAAATCTCAGACGGCTTACTAGGCATACTACCTAAACACAACATGATCATGCCGCCCTTCGACGGCGCCGTGGTGCCCGAGATAGAAATAAGCACACTCACGACGCCGATTTTATTAATGACAAACCACAGCACTAGCGCATCAATACTATTATCAAGCACCGACCGATTAAACCTACATTAATTAAAATAAGATGCTAGAACGGCTTTAAGTTAATCCACACCATACGCTTTGACCCTTATTTACACTGACTGATTAGCTGGGGATACTATGCAAACACTAAGTAGTGTTTGCATCACTTTTTATGGGAATTCAGCACAGCCCATAGCGTCAACTCCATAATGCGCTGAGCGGCGTACTTGGCGTAAAGTGCGTTGCGCATTGCGCTTGAAATAACTCGCCGCAGGCTATGGCATCCGTTAAGGCATGATGTTGTCGATAGTAGGGCAAATGATAGCGAGTGCGGCTATCGGTGAGACGAATTGAGCTAGGCTGGCGCCCCATTAAGCCATTCCATAAAGTCTGCCGCCAGGTACGAGTATATCGCGCTTCTATTTCCATCGTATCGATAACGGGGAATTCTATTCCTTCCTGAATATGGCGCATCAATGCCGCATGCAGAAAACGTCGCTCAATCGCGCTGTAATGGACAACAACCGTCTTACCCCGCAAATGTGCGAGCAGCGTATCAATAATGGTGGGAAACTCAGGGGCATCTTCTACAACAGAATGTGTAATGCCATGAATCATGACTGAGCTTGGATGCAGGCGCGTTTCTGGTTTAATGACCCAATGCTTTGCACCGTTGCAGCGTATCCGACTTATGTTCATAGGCACTAAACCGATACTAACAATGCTATCGCAACGTGGATCTAAGCCTGTTGTTTCAAAATCCAAAGCCACCAAAGACACATCGGCAATTGGGGTGGACGCGGCAACAACGCCGTGTTGATAAAAGGCCTTTAAGCTGGGATGTTTACTCGCCTCAGCCAAAAAAGCAAACCGACTAGACCAATCCAATCGTTTGCCCTGCGGCATCGCTTGAGCTTGGCCGGAAAGTTGATTTTTAGCGAGATAAAACATGAAAACTTCTCAACCTACCCTACCCGGCTGATACCTGAACTTTAGAAAACGCTGGGCATTGCTTAGTATTTGAAACGCTTCTTTAAGATTTTTCCGTTCAAAGTCCGACAAATGCTCAGGCTCAATATTGTTATCTGGCTCACGCTTCAATTCAATATCCAATGCTTGGTGACGAATTCTAACCATCGCAATAAATTCCAGTGCATCTCGCAAATCAAGCCCCCTACCCGGGGGCAATATCCCTGCCGCAATAATATCTTCTAGGCGCTCAAAGGTGTTACGCGCCGACGACCCCACCGCCAAGGTATGCACACGCACAAGGTCGGCAATGGGACCGGTACCTCGACGCTTCATATTAATCGAATTCGTTTGGCGACCATCGGTTTCCATCACAAAATCCTTAAAGAAACCCAATGGTGGCGTTCTAAGCAAGGCGTTACGGGCCATACAAGCTAAAAATCGCGCATTGGTTTGCGCCTTTTGGCGAATCAACTGATTCAACTCTTCCGCCCATTGGCACTGTCCCCACACACCTTCCAAATCGAAAAAAATAGCGCTGTGTAACAATGACTCCGCGGTGGGCTTTTCAACCCATTCATTAAAATATTTCCGCCAAACGGCTAGAGGTTGGCGCCACTTGGTGTTGCTGGCCATTATATTGCCAGTGCAATAAAGATAGCCACAGCGTGCCAAACCGTCACTAACAAAATTCGCCAAGGCGCTAAAATAGGCGTCGTGCTGTTCAGCAACAAAGCTATTATCAAGAATAAGGGCGTTGTCTTGATCCGTCACAATGAGCTGTTCACCCCGCGCCATTGAGCCCAAGGCTAAAAAGCAATAAGACACCGGAGGGACGCCCAACTCGGCCTCGCCCAGCTCGCATAAGCGCTGTTTAAAACTCCGGCCTATCACCGCCATCGCACTCCCAATCATTTGCGAATTGGCGTCCTGATGAACCATACGCACGAAACACGCTTGAACTTCAGGCAGAAGCACAGCAAGCTCATTAACACTTTGGGCATTAGAAATACTTTTGACGACAAACAAGCTGTTTTGCGACTCGTAACGCAAAATATCAAGATGACTAATCAAGCCAACCGGTACGCCTTTTTTCAATACTGGCAGATGCTGCACCTTGTATTTAAGCATTAGCATCATCGCGTCGAAGACAAACTGATGACTTTGCACATAAATCAATTCGGTGGTCATAATATTGGCCACCGGAATATCACTACTTAAGCCCATCGCCACTAGGCGCCCGCGAATATCCAAGTCGGTAACAATACCAACCACCTGAGCTGGCCGCCCTGGCTGGTTCTGTTCGTTAAGGGTGATTAGCAACGAGGATACGTTCTCCTCAGTCATGCGAATCGCGGCCTGATGCACAGTAGTGGTACTCGCCACCGTAACGGGTAAGGTGGCGATTAAAGTGCTTATTTTAGCGGTTAGCAAGGAGTCTTCGTCTTCGCCCTTGCCGATAGATTGACGCAAACGCGTCTGGTCTTCTACTTCAACAAAGTCAGCAAAATGCTCGAAATTATCGAATAAATAATTAAATGCCTCGTCACTAATGAGATATACCAAGGTATCTTCTAGGGCTGTCACGGGAAAGCGAACTGGGCGATTCAACATTAAGCTGTGCTCGCCGAAAAATTCACCTACACCTAAGCGATTATACAGTTGCCCGTCTCGTCGAAAAACCTCAACCGCGCCACTGCGGATCACATACCATTGATGATTATCTTGCCCCAAGGCCAAAATAGCCGACTGTGCCCGGTAATACGCGACCTCAACATTTGCAGCTACCGTAGCCAGCACGTCATCAGGTAAATTTGCAAATGGCGGGTGACGCCTGAAAAAATCCAATACCTCGGATTGCTCGGCCAGCATTATCCTACTCCGTGATTGACTATCAGCTCGACCAGAATCTCTTCCAGACGCGCCCCACCAAGTTACCTATTATCTGGGCTCAGACATCAGGCCCTTAATCATCGAAAATGCGGCAACCAACAACACCAGGGTAAAGGGTAGACCTGTCGACACGGCCATTGCCTGCAAAGCGACCAGCCCGCCACCCAAAATAAGTGCGACGGCAACCAAGCCTTCAAATAGGCACCAAAATACCCGCTGCGGCGTTGGCGAATCGACCTTGCCCCCGGCAGAAATCACATCTATCACGAGCGACCCGGAATCAGACGAGGTAACAAAAAACACGATTACCAGCACAATAGCGATAAAAGAGGTAATGCTGGATAACGGCAATACATCGAGCATATTAAATAGCTGCAAAGGCAAATCAGCGTCAACTACTTTCTGATAACCATCGGCCACCACTTGCTTTATCGCAGTGCCACCAAATGCTGTCATCCAAAACACACAGGCCGTAGACGGTATTAATAATACCGAAATAATGAACTCCCGCACCGTGCGACCGCGCGAAACTCGGGCGATAAACATCCCCACAAAAGGGCTCCACGATATCCACCACGCCCAATAAAATGCCGTCCAGCCGGAGGCAAAATTACTGTCTTCGCGGCCTACCGGGTTGGCTAGCTCCGGCAAGTAGCGGAAATAGGCAATGATGTTGTCAATAAAGCCGGTGGCGATTGCCAACGTTGGGCCAACAATTACCACAAAAGCCAGCAACAGCATCGCGAGCATCATATTGATTTCAGATAATTTTTTGACGCCGGCGTCCAAGCCCTTTACCACAGATATCAACGCAATAGCGGTGATCCCGATAACAAGCAGGATTTGAGTGGTTCCGCCCAAGGGAATAGCAAATAAATAATTCAAACCGGAGGCCGCTTGGGACGCCCCTAAACCCAAGGACGTCGCCAAGCCAAATATTGTTGCCAACACGGCCAAAATATCGATGATATGCCCAGGCCAACCCCAAACTCGCTCACCTAAAAGCGGGTAAAATACAGACCGAATCGTTAACGGCAAGCCCTTGTTGAAAGAGAACAAAGCTAAACCCAAGGCCATTACCGCGTAAATAGCCCACGGGTGCAGCGCCCAATGATAAATAGTTGCGGCCATCGCCAAGCGTTCAGCTGACTCGGCATCGCCCACGGCGCCACCTAAGGGAGCCCAGTCGCTGCGCGTCCCGTTCTCGGCTGCCGTACCGGCAAATGAGGTCGTAAAATGCGTCAGCGGCTCAGAAACGCCATAAAACATCAGGCCAATACCCATGCCAGCGGCAAACAGCATCGAAAACCAGCCCAAATAGCTATAGTCTGGCGTTGCCTCCGTGCCACCCAAACGCACACGCCCTAGTGGCGAGACCACTAGCAGCAAACATATCAGTACAAAAACATTTGCTGCACTAATAAAAAACCAATCTAAGTTAGACGTTAGCCAATTCCGCACGCCACTGAACAGCGGCTCAGCTTGCTCTTGAAGAAACAGCGTAAGCGCAACAAAAGCAATTACCGCGAAAGCAGAGAAAGAAAACACCCTATTGTGTATATCTAAGCCAAATGGCCCTATATTCAACACAATATTGTCTTGGCCTACTTGATAGTCGGTATCTATTGGAGTGACCTGGCCATCAGGAACCATGGGATCCTTATTATCTGTCATCAGATTATCCTTAGTACGTGTGTTCGTTTATGTGTATGCATTTCCTTCGTTCAAAAGTAGTATCCGATATTGATATTAAAGCGCTGCTCGTAATCACCACTATCACCGACACCACTGCCACCCACAAAGGGCTGATTTTTAGCATGCACCCAGTCAAAGTAAGTGAACAAACCACCTGCCGCGACCGACACTCCCGTAACGTTCATCACAGTATTGGCGGTGTCATCTGACTTGTCGTAAACAACGCCGTAGTTATTATAAAATTGCAAACCGCTTACTGCGCCAAAGTTGACGGGTAAATCATAAGCGACATTTAGCGTAGTAGCCGTCGCTTCTGCAGCAATGGTGTCGTAGAACGAGTAGGCGCCAACGGCAATTTGCTCTAGCTGATCAATGTCGTAGCGATATTCACTGTGCTGTAGCTGCACATGCCAGCGTTGGTATTGGCTAGTGGCGTGTAATGCCAAGGCCTGATAATCGCCGGCCCTGCTCTCACCGTCATGTATACCGCCACTTAGCGCAGACACACCCACCTCAGTCGTTAGCTCGCCTTGTTTAAAATGATAGGCAAAACGACCACTAAAGGTGTTGTATTCAGCCAAGGCTTGGCCCGGCTCATCATAAATTCCTTCGCCGGCGGTACGAGCGCCGACAATATCGTAGGAGTAGCGATCTGAGCGATTATCGACGTATCCGTCTACGCCACCGAGCTCATCATTTTTAAAGAAACCTAAATCTAATTGCCAATTATTAGCAACACGGCGTTTGAATACAACGCCCAGATCGAAGTCATCTTCTAAACCGAGATAATAATTGGTACTAAAAAAATAATTTTGCGAATTATAGGGGCTATTACCAAAGGGCACCTTAGTGATACCTGTGTTCACTTCCCAGTGCTCGCTAAATTGATAACCTACATAGGCGTATTTAATCGCCGTCATATAATCAAAGAAGCGTATTTCGCCATTGAGCGACACATCGCCGATTTCGCCTCGCAGATTCAATCGAAAGATATCGAAATCGAAATCGCCATCACGATCCTTATTACCTTCGCTATATGAGGTATAATTGAAATTAGTGCGAATCGCGCCCCCTACCGTGATGCCATCTTCAGACTTCGCTTTCTCCGGCGCAGCGCTATCTGGCTTCTGTTCAGCAAGTGTTTGAGCATTTACCGCCACACTTGTTGTATTGGCTTTGGCTTGCGCTTCAATTTCGGCCAGCTTGGCCTGCAGTGCAGAAATTTGAGCTTTGAGGCTATTTAACTCTGCCGCGGAAACGGACACAGCTTGAGCATAAGCCGGACCAACAAAAGTACTGGCGAGCCAAATCAATAATAAACGATGCTTATTCATGATTATTTCCTACGATTAAAGATTGGACTAAGCTAACGAATCGGCTATCACTTCAGAATTCATTTAACGGAGTATAAGAAATTCGTCTTGTGTTCAGCGAAAATAATCGGCGCAATCTGATTGGGGAGGCTTCTTATTTGAGCAATCAACCGTCCTGCGCCATAATATGCATTCGACATTTACATTAGTGAGTTTTGATAAAATTGCTGTTATGCAAAGGAATAGCATTATTAGGTCTCGTCGCCGATTTACGCATTCGCTTAGCCATTCATCTAACGATCTATACGCCTACGCTCAATTTTCAACAATATCTAAAGTAAGCGCCAACGCTGACAGCTTAACATTAGTTCCGCTGATTCGCGACAGCTGGGTAAATCAGAAAATTTCCTATTATTATTGCCACTCAACGCACTGCCAATAATTCGCTTCAGAATAGTTATTATAAACCCCGATATTCAACATTAAAATTGAGTATAGACCAGCACACCGAGTCCGCCAGCTTTTCACTTAACTTAAACTCGGGAAGCGATTTCACAGGGTTACTACGTTTCTTTTCGCGCTTTTATGTTGACTACCGCCTGAAATCCGTCTTGGTTATCGGTAATGGAAACACCCGACACAGAGTATTTTGAATCACTTATCACCAAACCCACACCAGCTCTTACTCTGACTCGACTGGTTATTGGTTTTGCTTGCTTTGCGAAGTCTTGAGACTTAATTTCATAATCATCGGCAATATCAACACCGCTACTGCTTACCACACCGGATATCACTTCAGACAAGGCCTCTGAATCAATGTACTGAGAGGAAATATCCTTTATCTCTGCTATCGACGTAATCTCTGAGGAGTTTATTTTTTCGATAATTTTCTCGTTCAAATCAGCAACATCTTGAGAATCTTCAATTTTCGAACTTATTCCCTTCAAGATAGAGCCACATATCTTAGCGTAAGATTTTGATGTTGCTCGTGGCGATACCTTTAGAAAAGAATCCTTCCAGTATTTCGTTTTCTGGCCAAGATTATCGACAACAAAAACACCTTGTTCGTCAGGAAGCACTAAGGCACCCTTTTGTATTTTATTTAGCGATATACCCGATCTTTCAATAATGTCAAATGAATCCGATGATTCAGCTATCTCAAGAAAATAATCTTTATTTTCTATTTTCAATATTGCAAGACCACTTAACTCGATATCGTCAACTTTAAGCCCAGTAAAGAGTAAAAAGACAAGATCACCAGAAGATATATTTTGATGTGTCGATGTTGCGTATAAATGCTTGGCTATCGCCTGGGTTTGCAGCACAAAACCACTCTGCTCAGAAAATAGCTTTCCGGTAATATTAGAAACAGTATTCAGTGACAAGTCAGACTCATGAAAGAAATCGTACACCTCTTTCTGCTTTGCGAGAGGGCTTAAATAGCTTTTAATCAGCAGTTCAGCCAACGATTCACTAACTTCCGACTCATTTTCGGCGAGACGCATACCCTCTTCGCGTACCCTATTACCCACTCGGTGCACCACGATATTACTTAATCGCGCAGTACTTACATCGATCATTACTTACTCCACTCATTATAAATAATTAACGGCAATTCGGCCCCCAATCAATTCGAACACGTATCTGATTAAAAAATATGCCACCAGCAAATTATTTCCACCAGAACAAATGAAAAATTCTGAAACGCTATTCAGCTTGTATTCTGTGCTTATTGTACCGACACAGGGAGATCGCCGCAGTAATCAGTACGACATTAATCAACTCCAGCAGACAACGCACCCGCTATACCACTTTTTCGCCGGATGATACTCCCTACACAGGCGGGTTCAGCGACGAAGTAGCTGTCGGAATGCGCTATATCAGAGATCACCCGCCGAACGTGAACGCAGGTGAGAATGAGCGCTTATTAAGTTTGGCAAAAGCGGAATTGGCAGATTGTGGCCCATGCCATCGATCCATTCAAGGCGAGCACCGGGAATAGGTTTGGCGGTGTCTATACCGCCATCGACTGGTAATAAGGGATCACTTTTGCCATGAATCACCAAGGTCTGCGCAGTAATCGCTTATAAGGCGTCGACTCAGCTACCGCAGGAAGATAAGGCATCTAACAGCAATACCGTAGCGCTTGCCGGGCCACTAACAAAGGCAAAAACTCAGGCCTTGCACCGGTGCGATTGCTCATACCGGCATATTTATCCATAGGCATCTAGTAAAGCGGCACAGACCAATAGCGTTCCGGCACCTTAGCGTCGATCAACAGCGGCCCCTCTACCAAGTTGTAAATACAACTGCCCTAACCTAGAACTGGACTGGGCCGCACCACCCCACAACAGGCTTCGTCAGCGCGAAGTTTAATATACAAGGTATTGTAAGCTTGCTTTACGCAACTTCGATGGTAGAGAGCTGCCATCACAAGATTCGGTTGCTCAAGATAAGCCTCACTAGACGTATAGCGGCGCAATAACAAATCAACAGCGCGCCCTGAACGCTTACGCCGCACACCGCCCGCGAGGGCCCAAAAGATAGCCAGTTTGCAGCTTGCTCCAAGGCAGCCACAAAAATCACCCAGCGGCCGCCTGGGTTGCGGAAGATATTCTCGCTGTTGAAGGCGTAGCGCTTTTGCGGGTTTGGTATCAGAAAGTCGTCTCAACCATAGGCCGTGGTACTCCACCAGTTGGCGTCGTAGTCTCGTCTGCCGGCTTAACGGGCCCAGTCCATAGTACATGGCATTTTTGCGAGTCGAGGCCAGCAAGCTGCCCATCACTATAATTGCTTTCAACAGGAATCCGGCGTAAGTTCAACCTGTGCTCACATTAGTGACCCCGTTGCCATTATGCACACTCATTGCATTGAGGCCGCTGCCAATGTTGTGCACCAAGAAAAAGACCGATAGCGCCAGCCCTAGCAGAGCCACGGCAAACCAACGACTGACTTTCATTTACGTGTAGCCTCATATCTCGACCAGTAAGGCGCATACCAGAATGCAGATTACGGCCGAGCCAATACCAACTTTTACAACGATAAATGGCAGTTATATTGTCTATTCATCTCCACAAATTAAATTGCATCCATGCTAACCACAATAAACTGGCCCAATTAGCCATTTATACGCGCTCAAGGCCCCCTCTAAAGTAATGCCGCCAACGAAGGAGACAGAAGGATAAATACAGGGTATCAATTTATACTGCGTTTCCTTATCTCACCGAACAACATGATTAACTCCTCCAGCAAAAATAAACCTGCCAAAGCCCTATCGCTGATATTGACGCTGGATTATGCTCCGCAACCGACTAACCTTGAAAATAACGATGACTTTACAAGACTAGTCTTCAATGTGAATTAACCTGACACACTGGCTTTAATATTGTGATTACCCGAACACGTCTAACTAAGTCCTTTTTCTACGTCGCCCTAGGCACCCTGGTGGTCATAATTTGCATTGGTATTTTTGAATATCAAACATCTTATTTCCAGTCGCGCTATTTCGCCAAGCTGGCGGCCAACCTTGAGGTTGAATTAAAACAAGGGCCAGCCGAGGCCACGTGGCACCCAAGTCACGGCCCTTACAACATCCAAAATGGCTATACCCGCCTCCCTGAGTTTAGCGAGCGATTGCAGGCAAAAGGCTATCATATTAGCCTTCAGGCAAATTTCTCAGATCGCCTAATGCAATACAGCCGCTGGGGAGGCAATCCGCCCTACCGCGAGAAAGCCCAAAGTGGGCTAAACATCATCGGCAATAGCAACACGCTGTTTTCCTCGCGGGAACCCGAGCATGTTTACGCTGCATTTAACAATATTCCTCCACTGCTGCTAAAGCCCCTACTCTTCATTGAAAACCGCGAATTGCTGGTTGATCAACACCCAAACAAAAACCCTGTAGTGGAATGGGATCGGCTCGCGCAGGCGGCACTTGCGCGCATACTCCACCCCGGCGAGGGCGGCCCAGGGGGCAGCACCCTTGCGACACAGATGGAAAAATACCGCTACTCGCCCAATGGCATGACGGCCGACCACAATGACAAACTGAAGCAAATTGTCTCGGCCAGTGTACGCCACTACCACTCTGGCTTAAGCGGCCGCGACGCCCGAAAGGCAATCGCGCTGAGCTACCTAAATTCAACGCCGCTGTCAGGTCGCGCCGGTCACGGCGAGATTCACGGGGTTGGCGATGGCCTTAAACAGTGGTACGGGATCGATTTTGCCTACGCGAATTATGCACTCACCGCCTCAAGTGACGTGGTTAGCATTGAGGAGAAGGCAAGGGTGTTTAAAGCCGCCTTAAGCTTGTTATTATCACAGCGGCGCCCGTCTTTTTACCTGCTTCAGGGCCGCGAAGAACTGGAAGCCCTCACCACACGTTATTTACGTATTTTGACCAATAACGGCGTTATCAGCGAAAAATTGCGCGACGCCGCCCTAGCGCAGAAACTGCATTTTGTCGAACGCGAGCGCAGCCAAGCCACGCCATCTTTTATTTCACGAAAAGCAGTCAATAATGTCCGCAACGAGCTAATGAATCTGCTGGGTGTACGCAGCTTGTACACCCTTGATCGTCTCGATCTCACCGTACAATCGACTATAGCTGGCGACACTCAAGTAAAAATTGCCGAATTACTCAAACAAGCCACCGATCTTGACTACGCCAAACAGTCCGGCTTACTCGGTGAAAAGCTCCTGCGTGAGGGGCAACTTAGCGCGCTCAATTACAGCGTGTTGTTATACGAACGCACACCCACAGGCAATGTGCTGCGCGTACAGACCGACAACCTCGACTTGCCGTTCGACATGAACGCTGGTTCAAAGCTCGATCTTGGCTCAACAGCGAAATTGCGGACGCTCATTTCCTACTTAGACATTATTGAAAAAGTTTACGTAAAATACCGGGCGCTATCGCCTAAAGACCTCGCTTTTGCGCGTAAAGTCGCTGAAGACCCACTGCGCCAGTGGACCCTAGACAGACTAATCGCCGACGCGAATATCCCTTTGCAACAGCTACTCGACGCCGCGATGCAGCGAAGCTATTCCGCCAGCCCAGCCGAGGCCTTTTTCACGGGGGGTGGACTGCACACCTTTAGTAATTTTGACAAACAGGACAACTCCCGAGTACTGACCGTAGCAGAAGCTTTAAATCGCTCGGTTAACCTCGTGTTTATCCGCATGATGCGCGACGTCACTCGCTACTACGCTATGGAGATCCCAGGCTCGCGGGAACTATTGCTCGATCGCACAGACCCTGCGTATTACGACCCAACCTGATCACCACCTGCGACGCAACGTGATCACCTGTTGCGAACGAACGTGATCACTCATTGCGATGTAAAGTGATCACTTTACGGGACTTATCGCAATGGGTGATCACGTTGTCGCAATGAC
>NZ_JBFHDY010000048.1:0-25460 GCF_041584495.1 Zhongshania sp. | reverse complement strand
CGCGTCCGTGTCTATGGCCTGGTTAAAAGAAACCGGCTACGACCACGCTAAAACCAATGTTAACGGCGGCGCCATCGCCCTTGGTCATCCACTGGGTGCCACCGGCACCAAACTTATGACCACGCTATTGCATGAGCTCGAGCGCACGGGTGGCCGCTACGGCCTGCAGACGATGTGCGAAGGCGGCGGGCAGGCGAATGTAACAATTATCGAGAGACTTTAGTGGCGAGACGCTTGACGGGAGATGGGAGACGGAAAGATGGACTTAGCAGAAGCGGCGTGTAATGCGTGTCTTCGGGGTTTTATCCAGTACTTGCGACTTGCTAGAAAGCAGCAAATTTTAGTTTGAAATATGCAGGGTAGGCGCGGCTTTAGCGTTTTCCGTCTCCCGTCAAGCATCCAGCAAAATTGAGGATTAAGAACTATGGGTATTTGTGACAACAGAGTGGTGATTATCACCGGTGCAGGTGGCGGCCTTGGTGCGGCACATGCCAAAGTTTTTGCCGCCGAGGGCGCCTCGGTTATTGTGAATGATATTAATGAAGACGCTGCCAAAAAGGTTGTTGAAGAGATTACCGCAGCCGGTGGTAAGGCCGTGGTGAATACCTCTGATATTACGAATTACGATGACAGTCTCAATGCAGTAAAGCAGGCCATTGATACCTACGGTGATCTGCATATTGTTTTGAATAACGCCGGTGTGAACCGCGACCGTATGTTTGCCTCAATGACGGAAGCCGAGTGGGACACCATTATGGCGGTGCACTTGAAAGGTCACTTCTGTATTACTTCTCACGCCGTGCACTACTGGCGCGGTAAGTCCAAAGAAGGCGTGGCGGTCGACGCCCGTATTATCAACACGACCTCCGGCGCTGGCCTGCAAGGTGCCGTTGGCCAGTCGAATTACGCCGCAGCGAAGGCGGGTATTGCTGCGTTGACCTTAAATCAGGGGGTGGAATTAGCTCGTTACGGTATTACCGCCAATGCAGTAGCTCCCGCGGCAAGAACCGATATGACGACTTCTGTTGAAGCCATGGCCACCCGCATGGCCAAGCCAGAAGACGGTAGCTTTGATTTTTTTGCCCCAGAGAATGTGTCTTCGCTGTTGGTTTGGTTGGGTAGTAGCGAGTCAGCGCATGTCACAGGCTGTGTGTTTGAGGCGGAGGGGGGGAAAATATCTTTAGCGGACGGTTGGCGCAAAGGTCCAGAGGTGGATAAAGGTGATCGTTGGGCGCCCAGTGAAGTGGGTGGTGCAGTAAAAATCTTGCTAGAACAGGCAGTTCCGGCTCAGAAAGTGTATGGTAGCTGATTTTATCCTTAGGTCTTTATAAGCAGGAGAATCACTACCATGAAAGCCCCCTTTATTGCAGCTTTACTCTTGGCAACGGCGAGCAGTTCGGCACTGGCCGGCGGCGTCGCGTTTCGTTTTGGCGCAGATACCTTCGGCGTATCGCTTGCCGGCGATATGAGCCCAGAGAGTAGTGCGCAACTGGATTGGTTTCACCATGAAGACGATGCCGACATGGTTGCACTGGGCGTATACGCCAACGGTCAGCGCGGTGCGCTTACTGGCCGCGTCGGTGCAAAGGCAATTGCGTTGGACGGCGACGACACTGATATAAATGGTGGTGCAGTGGCCTTTGGTGGCGATTTGAGCCTGCCATTAAACGAGATCGTGCGCCTGCGGGCGGGTTTATATTACGCGCCGGAGGCCTCTAGTTTCGGTGATATTGAAGGTTACGACGAGTGGTCGGTGAGTGCCGAATTTAGTTTGTTCCAAAATTCGGCTATTCAAGTTGGTTACGGCAGCATGGATTTTGATGCCGATATTGGCAAAAGATTTGAATTTGAAGACGGCGCCTTTGTGCGTTTGCAGCTGCGTTTGTAATGTTATCGCGCTATTGCGTGAGCGATAAGCGCTAGTACATCACTGCCGTGAAAGCCGCCGTCGTGTTTCGGAGACAGTATGGATTTCGCATTTACTGAAGAACAGCAAATGATACGCGACACGGCGGCGGCGTTTTTAAAAGCCTCGTCGTCCAGTGCGGCAGTGCGCGCCGCGATGGTCAGTGACAAAGGTTTCGATCCCGCGCTGTGGCAAAGCGTTTGTGCCGATATGTATTGGCAGGCACTGCATATCCCTGAGCAATACGGTGGTATGGGGCTAGGCTATGTTGAACTCGTGGCCGTGCTTGAGCAAATGGGGCGCTACCTGCTTTGCGCACCGTATATGTCGAGCGTTGCTATGGCTACTAACGCCCTGTTAGTGGCGGGCACCGACGCACAAAAAACGCTGTATCTACCGCAAATAATCGAAGGCAAAATCGCCAGTCTCGCGTTTAACTCGGCAAACCGAAATTGGGATGCATGCGCGGTATCGGTGACCTATCGCCGCGACGGCAATGATTTTATTCTTAACGGCAACTACCGTTACGTGTTAGATGGCGATAACGCCGATGTTATGGTATTTGCGGCAAGAGAAGAGGGCAGTGTTGGCGAAAATGGCATTAGCCTTTTTGTCTGTCCTACGGGTCTACATGGTATTGAACGTGCTGCTTTACCCACCATGGATCAAACCCGCCGCCAGGCGACTATTACGGTCACCAATCTGCGCCTAGACGAAAGCACTGTCATGGGCGATCTCGGTAAGGCGGCTAAGCATTTAAATAAAATATTAGATCTAGCCACCATCGCTTTGGCCGCCGAACAAGCCGGCGGCATGCAGGAAGTACTGGATATGTCGGTGGAATACAGTAAAAGTCGCAGCCAATTTGGTCGCACGATTGCGGGATTCCAAGCGATTAAACACAAGGCCGCCGATATGATGCTACGGGGCGAAGTTGCTCGTTCGGCGGTTTATTACGCCGCGTGTATTGCCGACGAAGCCCTGAACGACGGCCCCCTCGCCAATGAATTAAGTGAAGCCGCCAGTATCGCGAAATCCCACTGCTCAGAAGCCTATTTTAAAAATGCCGGTGAAGCGCTACAGATTCACGGTGGTGTTGGTTTTACTTGGGAATACGACGTGCATCTGTATTTCAAACGCGCTAAAGCGAGTGAGCATTTTCTCGGCGATAGCGGATATCACCGCGAGCGCGTGGCGAAGATACTACTTGATGCGCTAGACGCCTAATGGGAGACGGGAGACGCAGGGGCTTGCCTGTGTTTAGCGTCTTCCGTCTCCCGTCCAGCATCAAGCGCGTCGCAGATTAATAAATTCAGACCGAGCATGACATTATGAAACTACAATTCAGCCCTGAAGACGAACAATTCCGCGCCGAGATCGCAGGCTGGTTAGTGGACAATTTAGTTGGTGAGTTTGCCCAGCTGAAATTCCGTGGCGGCCCGGGTGATGAACACATGTTTCCTGAGGAGCGTAAGGCGTGGGAGCGCAAGCTCGCCGAAGGCGGTTGGACCTGTGTGGGGTGGCCGAAGGAGGTCGGCGGGCGTGGTTTATCAATTGAACAGCAGGTCATCTTTTTTGAGGAATACGCACGGGCTGGTGCACCGGGGCGTATGGGGCATATCGGTGAGGGCTTGGCGGGGCCGACCCTTATTGCCTTTGGTAGCGAAGAACAAAAACAAAAATATTTACCCGGTATTTTGTCGGGCACCGAGTTTTGGTGTCAGGGTTATTCAGAGCCAAGCGCTGGCTCGGATTTAGCCAATGTTAAAACCAAGGCTCGGTTTGATGAGGCCAGTGGTAAGTGGTTAGTCAATGGCCAGAAGGTGTGGACCTCACTGGCCCATGAGTCTGAATATTGCTTTGTGATTGCCCGGACCGATCCTGATTCTAAAGCGCATAAAGGCTTGGGTTTTTTCCTGATAAAAATGGATCAGCCCGGCGTAACCGTGCGGCCAATTGAGCAAATTACCGGCACCTCCGAATTTAACGAAGTGTTTTTTGATGATGCAGAGTGCGCGGCTGAGGATATTGTCGGCCAGCCTGGCGACGGTTGGAAAGTGGCCATGGGTCTGCTGGGCTTTGAGCGCGGCGTGTCTACCTTGGGCCAGCAAATGGCCTTTCAAAATGAATTGAATGAAGTTGTTAAACTCGCCAAAGACAATGGCGCGGCTAAAGATCCGCTAATCCGCCAACGCATTGCCGACGCCCATATTGGCCTAAAGATAATGCGCTATAACAGCCTGCGTATGCTCTCTGGGGGCGGCGACGGAAGTCTTCAAAAAGAAGCGCTGATTTACAAGTTGTACTGGGCCACTTGGCACCGCGACCTCGGCGAACTTGCCGTGGATATACTCGGCCCCGAAGCCGATATCTTGGCCGACGCGCCCTATGAATTAAATCGCTTGCAGTCGCTATTCTTGTTCACAAGATCGGACACTATTTACGGCGGTACTAACCAAATTCAGCGCAATATTATAGCCGAGCGGGGCTTGGGAATGCCGAAGGAATTGAGGCCTGCTTGAGGTGGGCGGGAGACGCAAAGGCGGAGAAGGTTGCGCAATCACGCTAGCGTCATACCTGCGCAGGCAGGTATCCAAGTGAGCGAAGTGGATGGTTTAAGCGAATAGCCAGTGTGCTGGCTTGCTGGTAAATGGACTCCTGCCTACGCAGGAGTGACAGTGGATTAAATAGTGGTCACCGTTCAGTCATACCTGCGCAGGTAGGTATCCACGAGAGCGAAGTGGATGTCTTTGATATGAAACGCTGGACGGGAGACGCAAAGGCGGAGAAGGTTGCGCAATCACGCTAGCGTCATACCTCCGCAGGTAGGTATCCAAGTACAGCGAAGTGGATGGTTTAAGCGAATAGCCAGTGTGCTGGCTTGGTGGTAAATGGACTCCTGCCTACGCAGGAGTGACAGTGGATTTAAATAGTGGTCACCGTTCAGTCATACCTGCGAAGGCAGGTATCCACGTGAGCGAAGCGAATGCTTTTGATATGAAATGCTTGACGAGAGAAGGAAGACGCTAAGGCCGATTGTTTTGCGTTTACCGTCTCCCGTTTAGCGCCTGAATAGAAATGTTAAAACACGAATTAACCATAGATATAGTGATGACGGGCAATGCTAAGAATTGAACTTTGCGTCCCCCGTCTCCCATAAAGCATATCGGGGAGTAAGCAATGAACATCAAAGTCCCAGAATACGTTAAAGGCCACGGTTTATTAAAAGGCAAGTCGGTGCTGATTACCGCTGCGGCGGGCGCCGGTATTGGTTTTTCGGCGGCGCAGCGCGCCATTGAGGAAGGTTGTCGGGGTATCGTTATTTCTGATATCCACGAGGGCCGTTTGAACGCCTCGGTAGAAAAGCTAAAAGCAGAAACCGGCTGCGAGCAGGTCTATGGCAAAGTCTGTAACGTTGCTGTTGAAGACGACGTGCAGGCACTAATCAATACCGCAGAGGAGTTACTGGGCGGCGTAGATGTGCTGATCAATAACGCGGGTTTGGGCACGACAAAACTGCTTATCGAGATGGAAGACCCCGAGTGGAATAAGGTAATCGACGTTACGCTCAACGGCACCATGCGCATGACCCGCTATATGATGAAGGTCATGAAAACCCGTGGTGAGGGCGTCATTGTTAATAACGCTTCAGTACTCGGTTGGCGCGCCCAAAAAGAACAAGCGCATTATGCTGCGGCTAAAGCGGGGGTAATGGCGCTTACCCGTTGCGCCGCCTTAGAAGCCGCCGATTTCGGTGTGCGCATCAATGCCGTAGCGCCGTCCTTGGCGGTTCACGCCATGCTTAAAAAATCAGCACCGGAAGAATTGCTAGCTGAACTCGAAGCCCGCGAAGCCTATGGCCGCGGCGCCGAAGTATGGGAAGTTGCCAATATTATGATGTTCCTCGCCTCGGATTATTCCAGTTATATGACCGGGGAAATTGTAAGTTGCTCATCACAGCGAGCCTAACGAACGGGAGATGCTAGACGGGAGACGGAAGACGCGATCGAAAGCGAGTTTAGCGTCTCCCATCTCCCGTCCAGCATCTTGGAGTTACATTAAAAATCGAGCGCTACGACGCGAAATCAAAACAGAAAAGGACAAACACTATGAGAGAAGCTGTCATCGTTTCAACTGCCCGTACGGGTATGGGCAAATCATTTCGCGGCGCATTAAACAATACCGAAGCACCCGCTATGGGCGGCCATGTCGTGCGCGCAGCAGTTGATCGCGCGGGTATTGATCCGGCATCCGTTGAAGATGTGATCTTTGGCGCAGCTGCCCAGCAGGGCACTCAAGCATATAACCTTGGACGTTTGTGCGCTGTGGTTGGCGGTCTGCCAGACAGTGTTCCGGGCATGGCTATAGAGCGTCAGTGTTCGTCGGGTTTGATGTCAATCGCTTGGGCAGCAAAATCGATTATGTGTAATGAAATGGATATTGCCGTTGCTGGCGGTTTAGAATCTATTTCACTTGTTCAGACTAAGCATAAAAACTCACATCGCAATGTTTCACAGACCGTATTGGATATTGATCCCACAGCCTATATCCCGATGATTGAGACGGCTGAAATCGTCGCTGATCGTTATGGCATTAGCCGTGAAGCTCAGGACTTATACTCCCTGCAAAGCCAGCAGCGAGTTGCGGCAGCGCAGCAAGCGGACCTGTTTGCCGACGAAGTTGTGCCCTTTAAGGTCAGCATGTCAGTGTTCAACAAAGAAACTAAAGAGACCACATTTAAAGATGTGCTGTTGGAGAAAGACGAGTGTAACCGTCCTACTACCACGCTTGAAAGATTGTCAGCACTGGCGCCGATATGGAAAGACGGTCAATGGATAAAACAAGGTCGCTTTATCACCGCCGGTAACGCCTCTCAGCTCTCAGATGGCGCCTCAGCCTGCGTCGTTATGGATCGTAAATTGGCTGAACAACACGGTTTGGCCCCCTTAGGTCTGTATCGTGGTTTGGCTGTTGCCGGTTGCAAAGCCGACGAGATGGGCATTGGCCCGGTATTCGCTGTGCCTAAGTTATTAAAACGTGCTGGTTTAAATGTCAACGATATCGGTTTGTGGGAATTGAACGAAGCTTTTGCGGCGCAGGTAATCTACTGCCGCGATCAGCTGGGCATAGACAATGACAAACTTAACGTGAATGGCGGCGCTATCGCAATTGGTCATCCTTTTGGCATGAGCGGCGCGCGCATGGTTGGTCACGCACTGCTTGAAGGTAAACGCCGCGGTGTGAAATATGTGGTTGTTACTATGTGCATTGGTGGCGGTATGGGCGCGGCGGGTTTGTTTGAAGTACTGTAAACATTTATAAAAAGCGGAAGTTGAAACCGTTGTGGTGCAGGCTACAGTGGCTTTGTATGTCAGCTGCTAGCGTAAGGTTTACACGCCAAGTAGTACATAAACGCGATAATAGAAGGAATGCTAATGATTACAATTTATCACCTCGGTGCATCGCAATCAGATACGGATTGTAGGGCTGATAGAAGAGCTTAATTTGCGGTATAAATTAGATGTAGAGTGCTTTGATCGTGGCTCAGATATGCTGGCACGGCCGGAATACCGCGCCTTACACCAGTGGGTACATTGCCAATTATTCGCGACGGCGACCGGGGTGTGGCGGAGTCGGCTTACTTGGCTGGGCCAGAGTTCAGTTGCGCCGATATTATGGTGATGTTTAATTTAACGGCATTGCCGCTTTTTGGCGGCCGCGGTATTGATGACCGTGAACATGTTAAAGCTTATGTAGATCACATTTTTCAGCGCCCCGCGTATAGTGAGGCGATGGTCATTGCCGGGCCTGCGGCGGCAAGACCAGCTTAGTGTCGCCTTTATGCTTACCGTCGCCAGCACTTGGCGACGGTATACGCAGACGCGGCCGAGTCTAAAGACAGCGTCCCAGACTGGTTAATCTGAAAATTTCCGCACTTATCACCCGCCATGTTTCCCGTGCGGCTTGCCCGCAATGTGTAGGTATTGGCGGAGGGCGTGCCGGTAACGGCAATAGTGTAATAGCTCGCACCACCGCTGGGGACGCGAGTCGGGTATATCACCGGTAGGCTGCCACTGCTATTAATATAGCGGCCGTTGACGCTGTAATAACGCTCTAGGGCTTGGGCTGCCTCTTGTAAGGCCCCCGCGGCGTCATTGCGACGGGCTTTGGCGACTGAGTCTTGATAAGACGGATAGGCAATACTGGCTAATATGCCGACTATGGCAGTAACAATTAAGAGTTCGATTAAGCTAAAACCGCGGGTGTGCTTTGGTACATTGAATAGGGCGCAGCGGTCAATGAGTGTTTTTTTCATCGCAGCTGCCACCAAGATTGCCGCCCCAATTCCTTGCCGGTTCCGCGCTCTAGGGTAAGGCCAATACTTCCGCGGGAGCCGGAGGTGTATTTGTACTCTTTTTCACCGGCGCCAATAATGCCTGGCCGCGTGATTAATTGGTCAAATTTTTTGCCGCTCGGTGGGAAGAAATCGTCATTAATATTGACCACATCATCGTCATTAATTAAGCCGTCGCCATTGATGTCGAGCACGGTATTGGCGAGGCGACCACCAGTGATGGTGTCGATTTCCATTAGGTGGCTGGTGCCACCAAAGTTGCAGGGGTTTGCTGAAGGAATCAGCGTGTTGAAAATAACGCGGCCATTGCGCAATATGGCCTGATCGGTGACCCGCTCGCCAGCGCCATTGGTGGCGTTGGGGTTTTTTAGGTCGAGAACCCAACCTTTTTTGGCGCTGTAGTTTACGGAAGTGTCCGACACTACCCGTACAGGAAACTCGGCGGTGCCACCGCGCAGTGTGGGGGTAGCCTCGTAAATTATACTTTGCAGCTGCAAATCGCTACGTGCGCTGATTCGGCTACCGTTGTCTCGAATACCGTAAAAGCTTTGCAGTTGTGGCGAGTTACTGACTACTGAATCGCCCTGTTCAAAATATTTTCCGGTGCCGAAGTAAATCATAATACCGCCGTCGGGGTGACGGCCAGATGTCATGGCTGCCGTGATCGCCTGCCTGTTGCCGTCAACATCTTTCGCAACGAATAATGGTGCTGGGTTACTGCCGGTTTTAAACGCGGAATCCCACTGGCTGCTGTTGGTGGCGTGTAGATCAAATTTCCAAACATTTCCGCTGAGGTCGCCAGCATAGACATAGTCGGTAATCCGGTCGCCGTCGGTGTCTACGGCCAAGATGTCGCCGAGGCCGTTGTCGGTGCCCGCGACTTTGGTGTCTATTGCTTTAATCAAGGCGCCGGTTTTAAGGTTCACCACAAACAATTTTACGGTGTCGCCGCTATTATAGCCGTTGCCAAAAATCGCTACCCAGTCGCCAGTGGCGAGACGAGTGAGCACTGGATTGCTCATGCTTAAGCCCAGTTTGTTGGTGGCGGCCGCCGCCGCAGTATGAAAATCCCAAAGAATATCGGTGGTGTCGATATTGGCGGGGTCACTAACATCAATAGCAAAGACCGATCCGCCGCCGGCGCCGCTAGCAGCGACTAATACAGAACGCCATGCACCGTCCCAATAGGCATCAATGACGAGGGGAGAGCCGTCTACAAAGTATTTGTGCTCGTAGTCGGGCTTGGTCAATGTGTATAAGGCGCTGTAAGCGCGTTTGGGAATATAGGCAAATTCTTCGGTCCCGGTATTGGCATTAAAGCCGTGTAGCATACCGTCGTTGGCGCCAACAAATAGCATCGCCGGTTTGGCCTTTTTTGCTGAAAGATAGGCGGCGTAACTACTGCCTTCGACACCGGACAAGCGCGAAAATCCGTAGTTTTGGTCCCAGTGGAAATAAGGGTTGGAGTGGACAATATCACCGAGCAAGTGTGAGCGAATGCGATAGTCGGGATTAGTACCTTCTAAGCTCCTGTCGCCACGCAGCCAATTGACTCGTCGTGGCCCCGCTATTGCCGCGTTAGCTGACGTCAGGTCGGCGGTAAGGGCTGATTTTTCAGCAGTGGCAAGGTTTGCCCAGGTGAAATTAACGGCACTGTCGGACCAGGTGAGTATGTTGCGGTCACCGTGAGAGGCAATGCCATTGCTGGTGTTACTGTCCCACTTTATGTCGGCTAAGGCGCCATCGCTGGCGACTTCATAAGCCAATATTTGCCCAGACCAGTCGCGGCTGTCATAACGAGCTTGAAATATTAAGGTGTCGGAATCTAAACGCGTGGAGTTGCTGGCAATAGCGGATGACGAGCCAATTGACTGGAGAATACGGGTGATTGCCGATTTTAATTTTGTGGCAATGTCTACTGGCTTACTGGCAATAAGGAGCGCGCCACGACCATTAATTGTGGCGTGCCACAGGTCGTCGATTGCGGTTGGGCTGCGGTTTTCAAATGTGGTGTGCCAGTTAGGGGCATTTGCATACGGGTCTGCCGGATTGTCTGGGTCGTACAAAATGCCACCGGTACCCAAGGTGACGGCATAAGTGAGCATATGTAAATTGGTTTTGCAGTCTAAAGCGGGTGGCCGACTTTGTCGGTTACAGGCCGCCGCCACGGGCACTTGGCCGGTGGCGAGGTCTGAACGCAAGTGATTGTCGTAATATTTCATGGCGATATCGGCCATGGTAGAACTCGCAGAGTCTTGGTAGGGCGCGCCTTTACCGCCATCTTCATTACCGACGCCACTAATGCTGCTGACATTGCTGTAGCCGTCGGTAAAGAGGATGGCGGCATTAGCTTGGCAGGCGTGGGTGATGGGAGCGCCATTATTTGAGCGCTGAAATTGCTGGCCAGCGTGATTGAGTGCTTCGCGATTGGGTGTGCCACCGCCATTCCCGCCGCGGGAATAAATGGTGTCATAAAAGCGAGTGCGGTCGTTGCTATCCGCTAATGCTTTCATGCTGACGTTGTTGCGATGGTTAATGGTAAATTCGCCGACTCGGGCGTTATTTACGTCGAAAAAAGATAAAGCCACACCGGCGCGAGTGGCTAAATGACGTTTGCGGTAATAGGAAAACCAATTAGCGAAGTTCTGCATCATGACATTGTAGTTTGCGGTTGCCGAAAAATTCGCCGATTTAATTTCGTAACCATACAGCACTGTTGTGCCGTCAGGTGCATAGCCGTTCAGTGGCGCGTTGGTGTAAGCAAAGCGGCTGGGTAGCGGTTCCGTTAAATAAAACGTAGCGGGGTAGTAGCTCAGGGTTTCGTTGGTGATGCTCGTGGCGGTATCGCCATTGGGTAAGCGCATTCCCGGCTGAAATCTGAATTTATGATTGTTATTGCTGTTGTTTATATTTTGCGTAAGGTCGAAGCTGGAAGAGCCCTGCGTTGGGTCGCTGGGCGCGCTCGTTGCGATAATATGACTAAAAGTCGCACTGCCAGCACTAGGCCAGGGTACGTAAATGTCCTCTGGATTAAAATAGGCTTTGTTGTAATCCGGTGAGCGGGCAAAGGCAAATTGCGCGGTCGGCGGTACGGCGTAGTGGTCGTTATCCCTGTCGCCGTAGACGCGATTGCCGCTGCCGGTACCGTTGGGAAAAAGATAAGTGTATTTCTTCCAGGTGCCGTTGGCGTTACCCACCTTATTAAAGTTAAGCACGCCAGCAGAGATGACATCGTCCTTATCTCGGCCGACGAAACTCTTGCTCCCGGTATGCCACCACAGCGCGCCATCGTTGGTGGGCATAAGGAGTTCCGCGTCCATGCTGCCCGAGTCGTCAATCGCCATGATGATATTTGGACTTACACCAGTAGCAAACGATAGTGGGGTGTTTGCAATATTAAGTGCAGCCAAGCCCTTAGGCGAGATAGCGGTGAGCAGTATTGGCGCAATAATAAGCAGTAAATAGCGTAAGCCAGCTTTAGCGATCATGTTTAATTCTCACTTTTCATTCGCGGCGATAAATTGTGCGCAGTACCACTATTGATCTGTCACTGACGCCAAAACCGCGTGCAGTGATGCGGTAATTGGTAATGACTTTTACGGGCTTACCAGCGTCGAGCGCAGCAAGGGGGTCATCAAGCTGTGTAAGTTCTTCAAGGTAAAATTGCGGTGCGCTGGAGACTCCACTTATACCGCTGGCAGTTCGCCAGCCGGTGGAGGCAATATCGTTCCAGTCGGGTGGTGTGCATTCAATGCCAGTCCCGGTGCATTGCTTGTATAAACCGTTGCTGCCGTTAAAGGGCCCAACAGATGTGGCCTGCAAAACTTTTTCGCCTTCGCGCAGCGCGGCTTCAGCAGCTTGGAATGCGGAATTGGTGTCTCGTGCATGACCGGCCATGCGTTCTTGCAAGGTGGTGGACTGCAGCGCGCTGGCGCAAATAATAGTCAGAATCAGCATAAAAACGAGGCTGATAAGCAGTGCGGCGCCCCGCTGCGATGAGGGATTAATTTGGCTCATGCGCTTGTCCGGTTGTCCCATAGGTGCGAACGTCATGGCAGGCGATTGCGAATCGCGACGGCGGTGCGATATACCTGCCGCAGCCGTTGGTCACTGGCAACGGCGGCGCCATTGAATTCCAGATTGTTTTGCACAAACTCCCCGGAGGAGCCAACGATATTGTCATCTAGGCTGTGCATGAGTAATTCGATGCGAATACTTAGTACGGCCGCCCAGTTGCTCACGTCGGCGGCGCTGCGATAAACATCAATATTGCGATCATCATTGGTGTCTTCACCGTAGCTGATTTGCATGTTTTCAACGCCTTCAACAAGCTCGGTGGCTGCCGGGGCCGCACCGCTGCCGAGGCTGCGGGCCCGAACCCATAGCGAGTGAATGGGATTACCCGCTGCTGTGGTGCGATTGGTGTCGCGAATAAAATAGGCCAGTGATTGAAAGCCCATGACTTCGGCATCGGTGCCGTAGATCTTGCTTAGTCGGTTTGGCGTATTGTTGTTGCTCGCGTGGGCGATGGTCACCCGACTATTATCGTTGCCGTTGCCATTGGATACGTTTGTCGCTCTAAACAGATCGGCGGTGATGCAGTCTGTAACAAACACAAGGTCATTAGCGTCAATACCTGCTGGGTTGGCGCTAATTTGAATATTGGCATTATCCTGATCGACGTTGCCCACTAAATTAACGGCGGGTGAGGCTGCGCGCTGAATAATAACAACGTCGGTGTTTTCAACCGCATCGTAATCATTGCTGGCACTGACATTGTCCTGCCCAAGCAAAACACCGGAAGCTGAAAAATTAAAGTCGCTGGGCAGGTTCTTGGCAATGATATTGACGGGAATACGCTCTAGGTTTGGGCAGCCCATATAGCCCGCCATGCGGAGATCCCGGTTAAGAAAACTCACCGCAATGCGGCCGCTCTCTTGGAGTTGTCCTGCGGCTTCTAATACGCGCTGACTGCGCTGGCTGGCGAGGGTGACTTGGATGACCGCGGCGCTTAAAAATAGCCCCAAGGTCATGGCGATCATCAGTTCAACAATGCCGAAACCGGCCTGTGCAGCTCGCGTCATAGACTTGTCCTCATAGCTCAGTTGTAAACACAAATGACTCGAGGTGGGTGCCATTGGCGTCGGCCTGCCTGCTACTGCTAATACGGCTCTCGTCCCACTGTACGACGATGGTAAAAATATTGCCGTTTCGGGCGACGCTGCCATCGCCCTCGCTCAAATAGGAGGTCAGCGCATTAAGCCAGTCATGTAAATCAGTTTCAGCAATGGTGCTGGGCGTGCCGGTGGGTGCGGTAGCGCTAAGGGCAATATCGTAGCGGCCCGATAATGCTGCCGTGCGATTGGCCCGCATGCGGTCAGCGATTTCATACGCCAACATGGTGGCGTGAGAGCGCACGTCAGATGTCTGGTTGAATTTAATGGTATTTATATGAGTGGCGACGGTGCCCATGACGCCGAGGGCTGTAATCAAAAGAGCGATTAAAACTTCTATTAAACTAAAGCCATTCGAGGCTTGGCGTGTCGGCATAGCAAATTCCATTTGCAGTGTGGATACGTTGTTACATGTAAATACAGCGATCCGAGTTTGTTATGGCGGCTACTTCCTGTACTGCCATATTGCTTGTTACAGCAGCTGATTTACTTGCTGCACTTCATACATAATACATTTTGATTTACGTAAACGCATAATTTTTTGTAGCGAAGATTTTGGCAGAGCTTTGCAGTGCTTGTCTACCGTATGATTTCTTGGCGTGAACCTAGCCACATTTATTCGGAATTTTATTACAGGAATAAATCGTACTTTATTTCAGAAAGAGGTCATTGCGTGGCGCCTTGGCGTGTGATGCTGCGGCCAGTCTTGTAATAAAAAGGGCCAATACCGAAATCAGTATTGGCTTTTTGCTTGCGGCTTTTAATTATTGCGGTGCTTTCGTTCTATTTGCGTTAGCCACGACCGGCGTCACCTATTTCATTCCGGGTTGTGACGGGCAGAGATTGTCACGAGCCACGCTGTTAACATTGAGTAACGCACTTATTGGGTATAAAAAGGGCGACTTCTGACATTTTGCTGACGGCTCACGACGTGGACATTCGCGGGGATCATCGTTGCTTTGCCCGGCTGGCATTGATTCAGGATCACGCGGGGGGACGTTGCCGATAGGGGGGCGGTACTGTGCACAGCTGGCAACGGCGAGGTCGTCAAGTAGCGTGTATTATTTGAACTGGCGGTACCCATGTGGTGGGCGTAGCTGTTGTTTTCAGCGCGCTCTTAGAGCGTCTTCATTATAGAAAACACCAAACTGCGATCAAGGTCATCGTGATACGCGAGATTTAAGGGAATGGCGTAAATATCAAAATCCACGCTTTGTTTTAGCCGGGTAGAGTAATTCCTACCCGGCCCGCTCGGTACTCCGCGCTTGACATCGCGATAACTGCACCGCTCATAATGCCGTCTTGACGGTTGCCGTCGCGGTAGACTTCATTAGTGTAAACAATGCTTGGCCAGCGTCGTCTTGGAAGTCCGGCTGCGCGGCAAAACCTTCGGGTGTTTCATTGCGCGAGGTAGAAACAGCATGTTCAGCATGCCCTGCTGGGAGGTGTCGGCAAGTGAGGGTAGGCTGGATACAGTCAGCAATATTGCGACGATGCTCGCAATGCCCCCTCTCGGAAAAGCCAAGCCAATCGACGGCGCAGACACCATATTATGAGCATCCGCCATGTCGGCAATATGCCCTGAGTTAATTCGTCACGACTGCCGAGTAAACCGTGTCCGTAGAGTGGGCCGTGCTGGGCCATTCAGGGCTGAGTTTAGAATATTACAAATATACTCGCGGGTTATGGTGGCTTGCGGGCTAGTCCTATCGGGCAGGCCATCGCCAAACAGGGAAGGCGAAGCCGGTGCATCGCTGGGGTTATAGAAAAGGCGATTTGGCGGTGCACTAACCGCACTACTGCCTCTGTCCTACGACAAGTCGATAAAATCAGGCGAGAAAGAAGGAATGTGAGCGGTTTAATTGTGTGCTTTATGTATACACCTCGGGTCGAGTGCAAAATAATGGGTTTTGTCACCACGGACGGCGAAGGGCAGCCGCAGGGGGAGTTAAGGATAGTCATTTTTATTTTTCACACTTTGCGCTGGGTACGGCATGGGGCACATATTGTTCGGTATTATCAGTGCATATATGTCCCGTAGTATGCATTCTGACTTGATTGTGACAGCACAAATAAGAAGTGAAACTTGGCGGCTAATGTCGCCGAATTGACGGGAAGTGATAGTAATCAATAGGCTAACGAAAAATGTTGTTGGCGAACGCTTGATCAAGTAACGGTAGCTTAAGCCTGGCTAGGCTAGGAGGTATTCATTCGGAGAACTTGTGCTCTTAATCGCTTACAAGCTCGCGGGCGGTGAGGTAAATCCGTAAATCAAATTCCAGTTGGTGGTAATTGGGCAGCATGTATTCACAAAGGTTGTAAAAGGCTTTGTTGTGGTCAGCTTCCTTTAAGTGGGCCAGCTCGTGAACCGCAATCATTTCTAAGAACTCCGGCGGCGCATATTTAAACAGCGAGGCAATGCGGATTTCCTTTTTGGCTTTTAATTTCCCGCCCTGTACTCGGGACACAGCAGTGTGTAGGCCCAGTGCCCGATGGCTAAGGTCGAGACGATTGTCGTATAAAACTTTGTCTATTTGCGGGGCGCTGCGCAGGTGGCTTTGTTTTAAGTCATTAATATATTTGTATAGGGCTTTGTCACTTTGAATGGGGTGTTGCTGTCCGTAGCGCTGTTCAATATAGGCGCCCAGGCGTCGCTCGCTAATGAGTTGGCGCACCTGATTCTGCAGGTGCTCTGAATAGCCCTGCAAATATTTTAGTGTGATGTCGCCGGCAGCTTGGTTCACAATTTTATGCTTGCCACGTTTAGTCAGTTTGGCCGGTTTGTCATGCTTAGGTACCGCAAAAAGTTTGGTGCACTTGCTGCTCAGGTTTTGCGGGCATAGCATAGCGCGACTTAGTTGGGTCAAATTCCCTGGGTTTTGCTAATACATCGACCAGTTGATTGAAAAAGCTGAAATCGCCATTTTGTTCTGCGGCGGCAATCGCTTCTTGTACGAGATGGTTGCGGGGAATAAACACTGGGTTGGCGGAAAACATCTGCGCTTGGCGCTGGGCAGGGCTTTGTGGATCTTCGCTGATACGTTGGCGCCATTGCTGTAAGCACGGTGTAAAGGCTTCGTTAAATTCAAATAACTCGCGAACGCTGCTATTAATACAGGCAGTCTCGTTACTTAACTCTGCCAGGCGTCTAAAACACAGGGTAAAGTCCGATTTTTGCGCTTCCATAATACTGAGCAGCGATTGAAATAAGGCGTCGTCACTGTCTTTAAATTCACTTAGCCCGAGCTTGTTTTTAATAATAGTTTGATAGGCTGTTAGAAATTTCGCAGGGAAGGCATTAATGGCTTCTTGGGCAATGGCCACGGCACTGTCGTCGTCCGCTGTGGCGCTATTGTCGATAATCGGCAGCAGCGCTTGGGCTAATTGTATTAGGTTCCAGTGCGCGATGCTGGGCTGGTTGCCATAGGCGTAGCGGCCGTTGTGGTCTATTGAGCTGAATACCGTGGCCGGGTCGTAGCTGTCCATAAATGCGCAGGGGCCGTAGTCGATGGTCTCGCCGCACAGCAGCATATTGTCGGTGTTCATTACCCCGTGAATAAAGCCAATACTCTGCCATTTAGCGATTAGGCTGGCTTGGCGACTAATAATCTCATTGAGCATCGCCAGTACGGGGTTTTCGGCCTCGGTAGCGTCAGGGAAGTGACGTTGAATAAGGTAGTCGCTGAGGGTTTGCAGGGCTTCATTGTCACGGCGCGCAGCAAAAAATTGCATGGTGCCGACGCGAATATGGCTCTGCGCCACGCGGCTGAAGACAGCGCCGGGTAAGCCTTGGTCGCGAAACACCATTTCGCCACTGGTGACGGCGCCTAAGGCTCGCGTGGTGGGTACGCCTAGGGCCGCCATGGCTTCACACAGAATATATTCGCGAAGCACTGGCCCCAATGGCGATTTACCGTCGCCGCCGCGGGAGTAAGGCGTGCGCCCTGAACCTTTAAGCTGCCAGTCGTAACGCACACCGTCTGTGCCTATTAACTCGCCAAGTAGAACCGCGCGGCCATCGCCGAGTTGGGGGTTCCAGCCGCCAAACTGATGACCTGCATAGACCGCAGCAAGACTTTGGGCGCCGTCGGGAACGTGATTGCCCGCCATAGTGGCAATGCCCTCGGGGGAGGCCAGCCAGTCTGGGGAAATATTCAATTGCTCTGCTAACGCGGCGTTAATACGAATGAGACCGGGGTTTGGCACCGAACTTGGCGCTTGCGCGGTATAGAATGGCCCAGAAAGGCGGGCGAAACTATTGTCAAAAACGGGGCTGTGGGATTCACTCATGGTATCGACCTGTATAAAAACGGTAAAACAACGGGTGTAGGCTAAACTTTAAAGCTATTGAGGGAATTGTACCTCCAATAGCGAGGACTTACCTGTTATCCCTAAGACGGCTATTGCGTGACCCAGAGTGTGGCCTTTAGCGAAAAGCGCGACGGGAGCGTGCAGACCAAGTAAAATTGCCGCCAGCGGCCAACATGGCCCTCATCTATGCGCTCACTCGGCGTTAATGCGACAAATATAATAGAGTGAACGCGGAATTGACTAAGGATTTGAGCATTATGCCGTGGTTTACCCGTTTGTATTTTGTGCTGTGTCGAATGTTGTCGGCGCCTTTTCTTGCTGGCGTAAAACCAAAACTAATTCAATTTGACGAAGCGCTGTACGATGAACTTCGCGGTAAGCCGGTGTGTTACGTACTGCGCTTGCACAGCTGGACAGATCGCTTTTTGCTGGAGCGTATCTTTAAAGCCCATGACCTGCCCTTGTTGCGCTCCTCGCCGGGTAAATTACCGGATGCCGGCCGCGCCAGCTGCCTTTATTTACCTGTTTTAGCCGGACTGCGCGGCGGTTCTCGCGGCCAGCAAACTATGGCAGGGTTAATTGAGCAGGCTGCACAAGGCGATTACCCCCTGCAGATTGTGCCAGTATCGATTTTTTGGGGGCGTAACCCGGGCAGTGAAACCTCGTTCTTTAAATTACTGCTCGGCGACGGCGAGCGCGCCGGTGCGCTGCGTAAATTGCTGATTATTATTGCCCAGCGCCGCAATGTGCTGGTGCATGTCGCCCAGCCCTTAACCTTTGATAAATTTGTGGCGCGCAAGAAAGACCCCGTGGCCGCGGCGGCCATGCTGGCCCGCATGATGTCGTTTTACTTTTCGCGCCGGGCAACCGCGAGTCTTGGCCCGCGTTCACTGTCGCGCCAGCAAATCATTGATGTTGTGTTGCGTCGTCAAACAGTGAAAGACGCAATCGCTGCCGAACTCAGTGGCCCAGAAGACGACGTGAGCGCCATAAAAAAGAAGGCGCGGAAAATGGCCGAAGAGGTAGCAGCCAATTATGACGATCGCATGATTCGGGCGCTAGAATTGATTCTGAGCTGGGTGTTTCGCAAGATTTTTTCGGGTTTAAACATCCATCATGTTGAGCGTCTGCGCGAGACCGCAAATAGTCAGCAGCTAATATATATGCCGTCTCATCGCAGCCATTTCGATTATTTGCTCATTTCTTATACGCTTTATGTGCAGGGTTTGTTGGCACCGCATATTGCCGCTGGCGTGAATTTAAATTTTTGGCCGGTGGGTGGCATGTTGCGTCGGGCGGGTGCGTTTTATATTCGCCGCAGCTTTACTGGGCAGCCCCTCTATACTGCGGTATTTAAATCCTATTTAGATGTAATTCTGAGCCGGGGCTACCCCGTGGAGTTTTTTCCCGAGGGTGGCCGAAGCCGCACCGGACGATTATTACCGCCCAAAAAGGGCATGTTGCGAATGACGGTAGACAGCTTTATCCAGCAGCCTGGCCGCTCGGTGGCTTTAGTTCCTATTTACATTTGCTACGACAAACTGGTGGAAAGCGCCTCCTATGTTAAAGAGCTGCGTGGCGCCGCCAAACAAAGTGAGTCGGCGGGCGGCTTGTTAAAGGCCCGTAAAATTTTTAAATCGTCCTACGGCAGCCCCCATATCGCCTTTGGTGAGCCGCTAAGTCTGGATGAATGTTTTAGTTATATTGAGCCTAATTGGCGTAAGTTGAACCAGCAGGGCGATCAGAGTTTTGTGCCTGCGGTGGTCGATTATATCGCTCAAGAAAATATGGAGCGGATCAACGCGGCGGCGGTGGTGAATCCCATTGGCCTAGTGTCGATGATCTTATTGTCTAGCCCCCAGCGGGCGATGGCGGAAGATGAGTTGCTTCTGCAAATAGATCATTTTATTGCACTATTAAAACGTCTGCCGTATAGCCCAGACGTGACGCTGCCTGAAGGCAGTGCTAAGGAAATATTTGAGCAGGCGGCGCGCACGGCGGGGCTTTCGCGCATCGAACATCCCTGGGGGCCGATTATTACTGCGACCGGAAAAGAAGCGGTAATGCTAACCTATTACCGCAATTCGGTGATGCATGTGCTGGCTTTGCCGAGTTTGATTGCGCGCTTTTTTCGTCACAGCCAGACCGTTAATGAGGCCGAGTTAATCCAGGCCTGTGTTTTGCTTTACCCTTTTGTGAAACAAGAATTGTTTTTGCGTGTGAGTATTGCTGATTGTGCCGAGGCGGTTGCTGAACAAATAAATAATTTGGTCGACCTCAATTTGCTGAGTCGCAATGAGGCAGACGGCAGCTTGAGCCGCGCCAATGTCGGCACCGAGACCTACGCCGTGTTGACCGGGCTTGGTCGTATTCTGCGGGAAACCTTTGAACGCTACACCGTAACGAGTCTGTTATTGGTGCAAGAAATTTCTGACACCCCAGCGCCTCGCAAAGACATTGAACAACACACCATTGAAATGGCGCAGCGCTTAGCGATATTAAGTGGCCGCGAGGCGCCGGAATATTTCGATAAAAACCTGTTTCGTGTTTATATGGACACCCTTATAAAGCAGGGCCTGTTAGTGCTTGAAGAGGGGAGTGACGGGGAGTTGCTCCGGGTAGATAAACGTCTGGAGTCTTTGTCGCAGCGCTGGGTGGCCTTGTTAGGGCCCGATGTGCAACAAAGTATGCAGCAGTTAATACGCAAGCAGACAATCAATGGCAATTGAGACGCAAAACTTAGCTTCTCGGTATATTTATAAAAATAGGAATAAGAAAATGGCATTAGTTAGCGTTGTAATGGGTGTGATTTTACTCGAATACATTGTGTTTGTGATGATGGTGGGAATGACCCGCGGTAAAACCGGTATTCAGGCTCCGGCCATGACCGGAGACCCAAAGTTGGAAAGAATGATTCGTGTGCAGCTAAATACCCTAGAGCAAATGGTAGTGGTGATTCCCGCGATGTGGCTATTTGCTAGCTATGTTAGTGAACCGGTAGCAGCGGGCTTAGGTGCCCTGTTTGTTCTTGGTCGTGCGCTGTATTGTCGGGGTTACCTAATGGCGGCAGAGAAACGCAGTCTAGGCTTTGGTATTGGTGGTTTGGCATCGCTGGTATTAGTACTTGGTGGTCTCTATGGCAGTGTTGTGACCGCGTTAGCCAGCTGAGTTTACCGGCCGAGTGGCGCGATACCGCCGCGTCACTCGAGGCGTAAGATGTGCTACTTTCAGCGTAAAAGTCCCTTCCCAGTTTACCTACTCACTCGATAATCCATACAGACGATAGCTCGCCAATAGCGGGAGCTGCGATTATCTCCAGTTAAATGGTGCGGTTTTGGTTCCGCAATAATAAAAATGACAAGTGAGACGGGTATGAGCAATTTTGTTTACCGAGTATCGGCGCTCGCGATGGCCATTGCGCTCAATTCGAGTGGCGCGCTGGCTGCAAACGACTTGGCGCTAGAAGAAATTTTGGTTACCGCCGAAAAGCGGGAAAGTTCTTTGCAGGACACCCCGATCTCAATTCTGGCATTTTCAAGTGAGCGGCTCGAGCGCTTTGGCATTAGCGATCTTGGTGACATTGCGGGCTTGGCGCCCAACGTCACCATTACACCGTTCCCTAATAGTCGCAGCTCCCTTGTGGTATTTATGCGCGGGGTTGGCAATAACGACAGCCAGTCGACTCAAGATCCCGCTGTGGGCGTTTATTTAGACGGCGTTTACGTCGCGCGCAGTATTGGCTTAACCAGTGATGTTGCCGACCTTGAGCGCATTGAAGTACTGCGTGGCCCGCAAGGCACCTTATACGGCCGCAATACCACCGGCGGCGCCATCAATTTAATTACCGCAAAGCCCGGCGAAGAATTTGCCATTAGCCAGCAGTTTAGTGCGGGTAATCGGGATTACTGGCGCTCATTAAGCAAAATTGAAAGCGGAAAAGTTGGCGATTTTTCGGCCAAGCTAAGTTACTTAGAGTCTGGCCACGACGGCTGGGTTGAGAATACCGGCGAAGGTAAAAACTTCGGCGAAGAAGAAAAACAAGCTGGCCGCGCGGCCGTGCGCTGGGACCTCAACGAGAAGGTGAGTATTGATTACGCTTACGATTTTTCTGAAATTGACGGCCCCCAGCATTATTACCAAACCACATCCTCTACTGGCAATGCCATTCCGGCGAATGAACAGCGCAGTGACACCGGTAGTTGGGATGGCGGCGTAACACCAAGCCACACCGAAATTAGCGGCCACAGCTTTATTGTTAGCATCGATACCGGCTGGGGCGAGCTAAAGTCCATCAGCGGCTACCGTGAACTGGCCGAAGATATTGTGCAGAACTACGGTGGCGGCTTGCCCGGCTTTAAAATTGGTGTCGACATTGAACAAGATCAGTTCTCGCAAGAGTTGCAGTTTGTCGGCGAGAGCGGTAAAAACTGGCGCTATGTCGCGGGGCTGTATTACTTTAAAGAACACGGCAGCGAGCTAGAAACCGACACCGTGCCGGTGGTAATAGCCAATCCTAATCCGCTGTTGCCGCCCACCTTGCTCACGGTGACACTTGAAGATCGGCAAATCTATTCCACCTCCGAGGCCTACGCTGCCTACGGTCAGCTGACTTGGTCTCCGGCGATGCTTGGGCATCGTTTAGATGTGACTTTGGGCGGGCGCTACACCGTCGACAAACGCGAGGCACGTAAAGACAGCGCAGTCTATTTTACTGGTGGCGAACAGTCAGACAGCGAGACCTGGAGCAACTTTAACCCCAGCCTCACCCTAGACTATAACTGGACCGACGAGCTGAGTACCTTTGCCAAGGTGGTCACCGCCTATAAGTCGGGTGGTTACAATGTGCGCAGCACCGAAGACGGCTTTACCCCGCCTTTTGACGAAGAGCATATGGTGTCTTACGAGTTGGGGCTCAAGTCGAGCTGGCTTAATAATCGTGTCAGCGTCAATGCTTCGGTATTTCGTGCTGAATACGAAGACATGCAATTGCAGCAGATCACCAATAACGCGACCATCTTCCTCACCGACGTATTCAACGTCGGTGAAGCTCAGATCGACGGTTTTGAAGTTGATGTTATGGCAGTGTTAATGCGCGGCCTGACCATGCAGCTGTCTTACGGCTATACCGATGCCGATTTCATTGAGTATATCGACCAGCGCGGCGCTAGCCCAACCCAGGGCGAAAACGTCGCCAATCAGGCCGAAATGCCCTACGCCCCAGAGCACAATTACACCCTTGGCTTAGATTATGAGCGCGCAGTGGGCAGTGCATCTAGCCCCATGATGCTGAATGCCAGTATCGACTATCAATGGACCGACGAGCGCTACGGCACGGCTTTTAATGACGATATGAGCGGCTTTTTCCTCGACGATTACGGCCTAGTAAACGCGCGGCTTGCGCTGTCGGATATCACGCTCGGTCGCCTTGGTCTAGAAGTCGCACTGTGGGGGCGCAATCTCGATGATGAGGAATACAAAGTGCACAGCATTAGCTTAGGTGCCTACCAAGCGGGCTATTTTGGCGAGCCCAAAAGCTATGGCATGGATGTTCGCCTGAGTTTCTAATTACAGATACAACACCAATGCCAGCAGCGGCAACGATTTGTTCCTGACGCAGCTGTTGGCATTCGCTTTGCATTTCCAACTGTAGTTAAATTGGCTATAGACATGGAGGTGTTATGGTATTCGACAAGATAGTGTTAGACGGCCCCAGCGTGCGACTAGAGCCGCTGTCGATTAGCCATAAGCAGGGCCTAGCCGAAGCCATCGACGATGGCGAATTGTGGCGAATCTTCGTTACCAAAGTTCCTCACCCCGACGACCTCGACGAATTTATCGGCAACGCCTACTATGCGCTAGAAGAGGGCGACGGCCTTGTATTCGCCATTATCGATAAACGAAGTGGCAAGGTCGTTGGCTCCAGTCGCTATATGCGCGCCAGCCCACCAAATAAACGCGTGGAAATCGGCTTTAGCTTCATTGCCAAATCCCACCAAAAAACCCACATCAATACCGAAACCAAACTCTTGATGCTGGAACACGCCTTTGAAAACCTAAAAGTAAATCGCGTCGAGTTCGTCACCGACTTCCTCAACCAAAACTCCCGCAACGCCATTTTGCGCCTAGGCGCCAAACAAGAAGGCATCCTGCGCAGCCACATGGTCATGGCCGACGGCCGAATTCGAGACTCCGTGGTGTTCACCATTATCAGTAATGAATGGCCGGGAGTTAAACAGCATCTTACGGCGAAATTGGAACCCGTAATCGGGTAGCCTTGCTTAGATTACTCTTTCTTTCAAAAAGGACAGGTATCTTTCTAATACCACTCTTCTAATACTGGACAGGCACTATTGACCTAATACTGGACAGCCACTATTTGAAGGCCAAGAAAATAGCCCCCTCGTCATAAATATCGCGCCCAGCTTTTACGCTGAATATTCACAACACCGACAAAATCTTAAAAATTGCCGTTGAACGCCTGCTTTACAACGCAGAAGCCCCTGAGCCAAACCGCCCATCGGGTATTAGGTGAGAGTTTGAATTATTAAGCGACCTTGTTTGTACCTTGCCGCTTTTTCGCAAAGCGTTGCCGGTAAATCTGCTCAAAGGCAGTGGCGTTGTTCAGCCATGTTATTTGGTCAATACCCAAGCGCTTAAGAATTGGGGGCAGATTTTGCGCGATAGCACCGCGCTTGGCGTCACGCACTTCCCTGCCGGTGTAATCGACCAGTTCCAGATAATCTTTGAGGCCGAAGAGAATGCCGTGTTGTTCTTTGTCGGTGCTATTGCCTTCAAAGGACAGCAACGGTTTAAGGCCATAATTGAAGTGATTAAGTTGCTGGCTTTGAATAAGGCTGGTGATATTCTTTGCTAGATTCAATGACGGGCGAATACGCTCTTTAATACTAGTGTGTTCTGATTGTTCTGGGGTCGGCGCAATGGCCGCACGTACTGGATTCAGATCCACATAGGCCATACAACTTAATAATGCTTCTTCGCTTAACAGTGCTTGAGATCGGTAGCGGGCTTCCCAAAAATGGCCGCTGCAGCCATCTTCTCTATTTGCAGCACGGGCAATAGGCTCGTTAAGGCATTTCATAAACCAACCTAAATTCGTCATGCGCTGCCGATAGACGGTAATGATCTCATTTAACGCCGTTTGTTCCGCCGCAGGAAGCACCGCACCTTTAAGGTATTGCTGAACCAAGAACGGCCCTTTGAATAAACTCGTCCAGCGCGTCAACACCTCGCGATCAGACCAGTCATTGACCACTTCCGGCGAGAGCTTGACGACCAAATGAATGTGATTAGACATCACTGCATAAGCGGCAATATCAAGAGCAAACAGGCTGCTGAGCAAATGGATGCGTTGCTCAATAAAGAGTCGGCGATGGGAATAGTCTTTGCCGCTGGCATGATCAACACCGCAGAGAAACGAGCGTCGAACACAGCGAGAAGTAATATGATAGTAGGGTGTGTCCTCGATACAGACTAGGGCTTTTCTAGGTAAAGTCATCGTAATTCCTTTTACGATTGTGTGAATTAAACGTAAAGCAGTGTTATTGTTTTGTCAGGTAGTGTTCAGATTTCTGTGTCATTTCTTTATCCTGTAGCAAAAAGGAATGACTCATGTCCAAGCAAAAACCGACTTTCGATATCGATGCCGCCATCGCTGCTCTGCGTGAAGGTCAAGACCTCACCGGCAAGGATGGTG
>NZ_JBFHDY010000047.1:0-25792 GCF_041584495.1 Zhongshania sp. | reverse complement strand
TAACATGTGCCTCGTTGTGTTAATAAATGCCTTTTATGGTGCTTGAGCTGAGATAGGCAGGGACTTATGAAACAGAACGAGGTACTTAAAACGACTTCGTGGTGCTTATACATAAAACCAAGCTGCATCCGTAGCCAGCATTCTTATTATATACATAGAAAAAAGTCGCTTTGGAAGAGCTTTAGTCCACGGAAAATGAAATTTTATTTCGTCTTTCGTGGTGGCAGGCCAGTGTGTTGGGTCAATATTCGGCGGCCCTTACCGTGCTTGGGTGTCCAGTTTACCGGCTGGCGTGGCGGCACTAAGTGCTTTTTACCATAGCCAATCAGGTCTTTACGGCCCATAGATAAGAGTGATTCACGAATTGACGGCCAGCCTTCGGGATCGTGATAGCGTAAAAATGCCTTGTGCAAACGGCGCTGCTTGAGGCCCTTGGCGCTCACCACATCTTCACTGGTTCGCGATACTTTTTTCAGGGGGTTTTTGCCTGAGTAATACATCGCGGTAGCATTGGCCATTGGTGAGGGGTAAAAAGCTTGCACTTGGTCGGCGCGAAAGCTATTGCCCTTTAACCACATGGCTAAATTCATCATATCTTTATCCGTCGTGCCAGGGTGGGCAGCGATAAAGTAGGGGATTAAATATTGTTCTTTGCCCGCCAGCTTTGAGTATTTATCAAACATGGCTTTGAATTTGTCGTAGCTGCCCATGCCTGGCTTCATCATTTTTGACAGCGGGCCGTCTTCAGAGTGCTCGGGTGCGATTTTTAAATAACCACCAACGTGATGGGTTACCAACTCTTTGACGTACTCCGGGGTTTCGATTGCGAGGTCATAGCGCAAGCCCGAAGCGATCAAGACTTTTTTAACGCCTTTCAGCTCCCGCACGTCGCGATATAAATCGATCAGGGGGGTTTGGTCGGTGTTCAGGCTTTTGCAGATATTGGGGTAGACGCAGGACAGGCGACGGCAGCGACTTTCGATTTCAGTGCTTTTACAATTTAGTCGCCACATATTGGCGGTAGGGCCACCTAAATCTGAAATAACGCCGGTGAATTCCGGGGTCATATCGCGAATTTTTTCCACTTCATTAACGATGGATTCGTGCGAGCGACTTTGAATGATCCGCCCCTCGTGTTCGGTGATTGAGCAGAAACTACATCCGCCAAAGCAGCCGCGCATGATGTTTACTGAGAAGCGAATCATTTCGTAGGCGGGGATTTTTGCCTTGCCATAAATAGGGTGGGGCTTGCGTTGGTAGGGTAGCTCAAAGACCCAGTCCAGCTCCTCGGTCGTCAGCGGGATCGGCGGCGGGTTTAACCACACTTCCTGGTCGCCGTGTCGTTGAATCAAAGCTCTGGCATTGCCTGGGTTGGTTTCCAGATGCAGCACCCGGGCGGCGTGGGCATAATTTACGGGGTCGTTTTTAACAACCTCGTAATCAGGCAGGCGAATAACGGTTTTGGTGGCGTCAGTACCTGCTTTACGGGCTTGCAGGGGGTCAATAATTCTAACCGTCTGCACCGCTTCAACTGCGGCCTCTGCGTCGGGGCTTTCTTCGTTCTTTTTACAGCTTTCGGTGGCACTGGTGTCAACGTAAGGGTTGGTGATCGGGTCGACCTTGCCGAGCTGGTCGACGCTGGCTGAGTCAATAACAGTCCAGCCATCGGGTACGGAACGAGTGACGTAGGCGGTGCCACGTAAATCGCGAATGCTGTCAATGCTGTCGCCACGGCCTAAACGGTGGGCCACATCAATGATGGCGCGTTCAGCATTGCCGTAAAGCAGTAAATCGGCTCTGGAATCCAGTAGTACGGAGCGCCTAACTTTGTCGCTCCAATAGTCGTAGTGGGCGATTCGGCGCAGGCTGGCTTCTATCGACCCAATGATAATTGGCGTGTCTTTGTAGGCCTCTCTGCAGCGCTGGGAATAGACAATCACCGCGCGATCTGGACGTTTACCGCCTTCATTGTCTGGCGAATAGGCATCGTCATGGCGCAAACGACGATCTGCCGTATAGCGGTTAATCATGGAGTCCATATTGCCTGATGCCACCCCAAAAAACAGATTGGGTTGCCCAAGTGCTTTAAAGGGTTCGGCTGATTGCCAGTCGGGTTGAGCAATGATGCCAACGCGAAAGCCTTGGGCTTCAAGTACTCGGCCGATAACCGCCATGCCAAAACTTGGGTGGTCGACATAGGCGTCACCGGTCACAATGATGACGTCGCAGCTGTCCCAGCCCAGCGCATCCATTTCCTCGCGGGAGGTGGGCAAATAAGGTGCGGTGCCGAAACACTCGGCCCAGTAGGGATGATGGCTAAAGATGACTTTTGGCGCGTGTATTACTGAAGACATAGGGGTAACGAAGGAATCCGAAAAACGAGCATTATACGTGAAAACGGCAACACTTGCTGGATGTTAAGCTGTCGCAGCTAAATATAAATAGCTTTACTAAGTGCTTGAATTTTTAGATAAATAAGGGGTAAATGGATGTCTCAAACGCGACTCGCTACGGAATGAGGTTAAAAATGGAATGGTTAGACGCAAATATTGCCTACTGGCACTGGATGGTTTTGGGTCTTTTATTGGTTGCGACTGAGTTATTTATTCCTGTTTTTGTCATGATTTGGTTTGGCGCGAGCGCCATTGCGGTCGGTTTGATGCTGTTAGTGGTCGATCTGAGTGTGGTCGTGCAAATGCTATTTTGGCTGAGCTTGTCGGTGCTCGATTTAGTGGTGTGGTTTAAGTTTATTCACCCCAAAATGAAGAATAAGACCCTATCGGGTATGTCCCGGGAGCAGGTGATAGGGCAGGAGGGCATGGTCATTCGGCTTGGTCCGGAAATAGAACAAGGCACCATACGTTTTTCCATCCCGGTGCTGGGCAGCGATGAGTGGCAGTTTATATGCCGGGAGCACGTTACCGTTGGCGACCGGTTGGTTGTGGAAGACATATCGGGAAACACGCTTATTGTCCGGTCTCAGCGCGGCGCGGCATAAAATACAAGACTAACTGAATCAGAGAACAAGGAGTATTGCGATGGATGGCTTGGCGGTAGTAATAGCATTGGCAATTTTGGTTATTGTTACGTTAATGAAGGGGGTGCGCACGGTACCTCAAGGCTATAAGCATATTGTGCAGCGGCTGGGTAAATACCACGTAACCTTGAACCCGGGATTGAACTTCATTATTCCCTATATTGATGATGTGGCTTATAAATTAACGACCAAGGATATCGTGCTCGATATCCCCTCACAAGAAGTCATTACCGAAGATAATGCGGTGATTATAGCCAATGCCGTTGCTTATATTAATATTGTTGCCCCAGAAAAAGCAGTGTATGGGGTTGAAAACTACACCTTTGCGATTCAAAACTTGGTACAGACTGCATTGCGTTCTATTGTCGGCGAGATGGCGCTGGATTCTGCGCTTTCATCGCGAGATCAGATTAAAGCGAAATTGAAAACGGCGATTTCTGAGGATATTGCAGACTGGGGGATAACCCTGAAAACCGTCGAGATTCAGGATATCAACCCCTCACCGACGATGCAGGCAGCCATGGAAGAGCAGGCGGCGGCGGAACGTCAGCGCCGCGCCGCCGTCACTAAAGCTGAGGGAGAGAAACAAGCGGCTATTTTGGAGGCAGATGGCCGCTTGGAGGCGTCGCGCCGTGATGCCCAAGCGCAGGTTGTGTTGGCTAAGGCCAGTGGCGCCGCAATTACTTTGATTTCTGAGGCAGTGGGTAATGACGAGTTGCCGGTATTGTATTTATTGGGCGAAAAATACACCGACGCGTTATTGAGTCTGTCTTCGTCAAATAATGCAAAAACGGTTGTTTTACCGGCTGATTTGCCTCAGGCATTGCGTGGCATATTGAATAAAGCCTAATTTAGGATTGAGTGTTTTTACATGGATCATACTTATCGTTTAGTGATTAGCTGTCCCGACCGCGTGGGCATTGTTGCGCGGGTTAGTCAATTTGTCGCGGAGCACGGCGGTTGGCTTACCGAGGCAAATTATCACGCAGATGCAGAAAGTAACTGGTTTTTTATGCGCAATGAGATTCGCGCGGAATCCTTAAAAGTCAGCGCTCAGGCCTGCCGCGAGGCCTTTGCGCCATTAGCGGCTGAATATGGCATGCACTGGGCGCTGGTCGATTCTGCGGTTAAGCGCAAGGTTGTCATACTGGCGAGTCACGCCTCTCACTGTCTGGCTGACATATTGCACCGTTGGCACAGTGGCGAATTAGACTGCGATATACCTTGTGTTATTTCTAATCATGAAAACCTGCGTAGCATGGTGGAGTGGCACGGTATTCCCTTTGAGTTTGTGGCCATTGACCCAAACAACAAAGCACCCGCACACGCCAAGATTATGGCGCTGGCCCAGCGCTATGGGGCAGATTGCGTGGTGTTAGCGCGTTATATGCAAATTATTCAGCCGGAGTTTTGCCAAGCTTACGCAGGACGAATGATTAATATCCACCATAGCTTCCTGCCGTCATTCATCGGTGCTAATCCCTATCAGAAGGCCTTTGATCGCGGGGTTAAGTTGATCGGCGCTACCTGCCACTACGTTACCGAGCGACTAGACGAAGGTCCGATTATTGAGCAAGACGTAATTCGGGTGTCCCACCGGCATAGCAAAGATGACCTTGTTAGACTTGGTAAGGACGTCGAAAAATCGGTGTTGGCGAGAGCGCTGCGCAACCACTTGGAAGATCGCGTTTTGGTGCATGGGAACAAGACCGTAGTGTTTGATTAATCAAGTGAAATTTAAACTGTCATAAAATTGTCACTTAAAATGGTTTTAATGCAGCCTACGAATTTTACAAAAAAAGGTTAATGGAATGACGTCAGCCACCATATTGATTGTCGACGATGAAACCGCAATCCGTGAAATGATACGGGTGGGTCTTGAATTGGCGGGTTATGAATGTCTGGAGGCAAGCAATGCCCAGGATGCCCACGGTATAATTGTCGATCAGCGCCCAGATCTTGTGCTGCTGGACTGGATGATGCCGGTGACGAGTGGTTTGGAATTGTTGCGGCGCCTACGCCGCGATGAACTGACCCGGGATTTGCTGGTGATTATGTTGACCGCCAAAGACGATGAAGACAATCGGGTGCAAGGTCTTGATGTCGGTGCCGATGACTATATCACCAAGCCTTTTTCGTCGCGGGAGTTGATGGCGCGTATTAAAGCCATTATGCGTCGATCGACAAATCGCGACGAGGAGGAGAGTATTGAAGTCGCCGGGCTGAAATTAGATCCCAGTAGCCACCGAGTATTTGTTGATGCAACCCCATTGGATATGGGGCCCACCGAATTTAAATTATTAAAATTCTTTATGACTCATCAGGAGCGAGCGTATAGTCGCGGCCAGCTTCTTGATCAGGTATGGGGCACCAATGTTTACGTTGAAGAGCGCACCGTCGATGTCCACATTCGTCGCCTTCGCAAAGCATTGCAAACTGAGCTAAGAGACTGCGGCCTTTTAATTCAAACAGTTCGTGGAACCGGTTACCGGTTTTCGACAACAGGTGTCTGCGCATAGCGCAAAATAATGCGGTATTACAGTTGGAAGGCAGAGTTATTGCGCGTTGCCACACCACTTTTTGTGGTTGCGGCAGGCTGCGCGTTATTCGATCTTGGGCTATTGCCGCTATTGGCGGCGGCGTTGCTGGCATGCGCGTGGCTGTTGCGGCATTTACAGCGGTTGTCTGACTGGCTGTATAGCGGTGCGAAGTCAGATCCACCAGAGGCTGCAGGGATGTGGGGTCAAGTTTTTGATGTAATCTACGATATGCAGCGGGAATCGTCGCAGGACAGTGACCGTTTGCAGGCAATGATTGATTATTTGCACGCTTCGTTTGCCTCGATGTCTGACGCAGTAGTGATGCTTGACCCTTACGGCAATATCGAGTGGTGTAATGCCTCTGCCCACGATTTATTGGGTTTAAGAGAAGAGGGTGATAAAGGCCGTCAGCTGGTTAATTTACTGCGCAGTCCGGCGTTTCTCCGCTATTTCGAGGCAGAGCGCTATCAAGCTCCGCTGGAAATGGTGTCGCCGGTCAATGGCCTCATTAATTTGAGTATTAGCGTGAGCTTCTTTGGTAAGCGCAATCGGCTTTTGTTTGCCCGCGATGTCACCCGAACCCACCGCTTAGAACAGATGCGCAAGGATTTCGTTGCTAATGTCTCCCATGAGTTGCGCACGCCACTCACGGTTATTAATGGGTACCTAGAGACGTTTTCTGAGCATGGCGGCGCAAATCCCCGCTGGGACAGAGCGGTGGATCAAATGCTGCAGCAATCTCGGCGCATGAATTTATTGATTCATGACCTGATGATGCTTTCGCGTTTGGAGTCGGTACCGAAATTGGCCGACGAGAGTGTCATTCAGCTGCGTCCCTTGATGGAAATGATTCGCGAAGAGAGCGGCACGGCGGCCAAGAGTGCCCGGCGCATTGAAATTGAATGTGACGATAATATTGCAATTAATGGCAATCCAAATGAATTGCGCAGTGCATTTTCAAATTTAGCGGTCAATGCGGCGCGCTACACAAAGGAGAATGATCGAATCATCCTGCGCTGGTATCAGGATGATTACCACGCCTATTTTGAAGTGGAAGACACCGGTATCGGCATCGAGCCCCAATACATTCCTCGATTAACCGAACGATTTTACCGCGTTGATCAGAGCCGATCCCTTGATACAGGGGGCACTGGCCTTGGTTTGGCAATAGTTAAGCATGTGCTGATTCGTCACCGAGCTGAATTGCGAGTTCGCAGTGTGCCCGGCAAAGGCAGTGTCTTTACCTGTGTTTTTCCTAAATCGGTGGCGGTGCCTTTTATGGCGAAGTAGCTAAGCTGACCGCAAATATTATAGCTTCTGTCACAAAGTTGTCATAATTCGACTATAAAGTAGCTCCACTGAAGTAGCTTATATTGGTTTAGGAGTGTCGAAGTGAAGATTAGATATTTAGTAGCAAGTGCAATTGTGGCGGCGTCTGCAGTGGGCGCAGTTGCGGATGCCCGCGTGGATAGCGCTTTGCCAGACTACGTCACGGTGTCGGGTGTATCCGGTAATTTGTCCAGCGTCGGCTCAGATACCCTAGCCAATTTAATGACCTTGTGGGGGGAAGACTTCAAACGTAACTACCCTAATATTAATATTCAAATCCAAGCCGCCGGTTCATCTACGGCGCCACCGGGGTTAACCGAAGGCACCTCGAATATCGGCCCCATGAGCCGTAAAATGAAAGACAAAGAACTTGAGTCTTTTGAAACCAAGTTTGGCTATAAGCCCACCGCAGTTCCCGTCGCAATCGACGCCTTAGCTGTTTTTGTTCACAAGGATAACCCCATTGCTGGCATGACCATGGCGCAGGTCGATGCGGTATTTTCGAGCACTCATAAATGTGGCCATAGCGTTAATGTGAACACCTGGGGTGGACTAGGCATGACTGGTGGCTGGAAAGCTCGCGATATCCAAATGTTTGGCCGTAACTCTGTGTCGGGTACCTACGGGTACTTTAAAGAAGAAGCGCTGTGTAAAGGTGATTTTAAAAATGGCGTGAACGAGCAGCCTGGCTCTGCGTCGGTTGTGCAGTCGGTTTCGACGTCTATTAACGGTATTGGTTATTCTGGGATTGGTTACAAAACCTCCAGTGTTCGCGCCGTACCGCTGGCCAAAGATGAAAAGAGCAGTTTTGTAGACGCTAACGCTGAAAATGCGACTAAAGGCAGCTATCCCTTGTCTCGTTTCCTCTACGTTTACGTGAATAAGGCGCCGAACAAGCCACTAGCGCCGTTGGAGCGTGAGTTCATAAAGTTGGTTTTGTCTAAGCAAGGTCAGGAAGTAGTGGTTAAGGACGGTTATATCCCATTACCCGCCAGCGTTGTAGCGAAAATTAAAGCCAAGCTCGAGCTATAACGCTAGTTTTTACTGGTGATGCAAATGCCGCAGAATGGATTCGCGGCATTTTTTTTGTAGAAAGACCGCCTGTCATATTAATGTAATAAATTTGTCATATTGTATGCACAGGTTTATAGAGAGCGAAATACATGAGTCAGTCTGAGGTTCGAGCTACCGCTTCCGCGTATCGTCAGTGGCGTAAAGTCAAAGATGGTATGGCAACGGCTGCGATCACCGCGGGTGGTATAAGCGTACTCTTTGCGATACTGCTGATCTTTTTCTATCTTCTCTTTGAGATTATGCCGCTATTTGAGTCGGCCTCACTGGAGGACGGCAATGAGTTTTCTGCTAATAGCCAAGCTCCCAGCCTGTATTTGGCAATGGAAGAGCAGGCGGAAGTGGGTTTTAGCTTAGACGGTTCAGGTCGGGCAGACTTTTTCCAAACCAACGACGGCAAATTACTGCTCAGCAAAGCTATTCCACTGAATGGCGCCGAGATAAGCAGCTTCGCCTTAGACTCTGAGGTAAGCCGGATATTTGCACTTGGCTTAAGCAATGGCCGAGTGGTTATAGCCAAGCATGATTACCGCACCAGCTTCCCGAACGATAAACGCCTAATTAGTCCGGAATTACGTTTCCCCTATGGCGAGCAAAGTTTGTTGCTGAGTGAAGAGGGTCCTATAGATCAACTGGCAATTAGCGATAGTGACGACGAGCTGCTGCTAGTGGCGGTGAGTAATGGCAAGCTTATTGGGCGCCGCTGGGTAAAAGAAGAAGATTTTCTTAGTGAAGAAGTGACTTTAGTTGAAGAGTCGGTTGATCTGCCAGTATTAGATATGAGTGCTGATCGAGTGCTCGTTGGGCCAGATCAACAATGGCTTTACGTCATGAGCAACGATGGCGGTTATCGACTCATCGACTTACGTCGCGTGAATGTCGCTGATCGCGGCTACCTTTTTGACAGCGGCAAACTAAACGAAGCGCGCTTCTTGCTCGGCGGAATATCGCTGCTGACCGCCAGTGACCACGGCGAAGTGGGCCAGTGGTTTGTGGTGCGCGACAGCGAACGAGAATCGGGCTACCGCTTACAAGCGGTAAGGAAATTTGAGGTGCCCAAAGGCAGTGGTGCAACCTTGGTCACCGAGCATCGTCGCAAGGGCTTTGTCAGCGTTAGTAAAGAAGGTCATTTGGATTTGTTTTACACGACCTCGCACCGCCGTCTGCTCAATGCTGATTTAGACGTGGGGCGAATCAGCGCTATCGCCATTTCGCCGCGGGCAGATATGCTCTTGATCGAGAATGAGAGTGGAACTCGCTACAGCTATAAACTTCACAATGAACACCCCGAACTGTCGTGGTCAGCGCTGTGGAGTAAAGTGTGGTACGAGAGCTATCCCGAGCCGGATTATGTTTGGCAGTCTTCGGCGTCCACCAATGATTTCGAACCTAAATACAGCTTTGCGCCATTGGCTTTCGGCACGCTTAAAGCTGCTTTTTACGCCATGCTTATCGCTGCGCCCTTGGCAATTTGTGGCGCGATTTACACCGCTTATTTTATGGCCCCGGCACTGCGTAGAAAAGTAAAACCCCTTATTGAGTTAATGGAGGCGTTACCTACAGTAATTCTCGGTTTTCTTGCCGGTTTATGGCTGGCACCATTTATTGAAAAAAATATGCCTGCGGTATTTTCAATGTTTTTGATTTTACCCTTTGGAATTTTGCTATTTGCTTGGTGCTGGTCAAAAGTCCCGATAAGTTTGCGACGACTAGTCCCCGACGGCTGGCACCCAGTGCTACTTGTGCCGGTTGTGCTTGGCATTGTTAGCGCTTGCGTCCTTTTGGGCGCGCCAATGGAACGTGCGTTTTTTGGCGGCGATATGCGCGCTTGGCTCACCAGTGATATGGGCGTGTCCTTCGACCAGCGCAATGCCTTGGTGGTTGGTATTGCCATGGGCTTTGCGGTAATTCCGACTATATTTTCGATTGCCGAAGACGCGATATTTTCGGTGCCAAAACACCTCAGTTATGGCTCTTTGGCGCTGGGCGCGACCCCGTGGCAGAGTTTAGTCGGGGTCGTTATGCCAACGGCAAGCCCCGGTATTTTCTCGGCGCTGATGATTGGTATGGGTAGAGCGGTAGGTGAAACCATGATTGTACTGATGGCCACCGGCAACACACCAATTATGGATGCAAATATCTTTGAAGGCATGCGAACGCTCGCGGCGAATATCGCCGTCGAAATTGGCGAAACTGAAGTCGCTAGCTCCCATTATCGAATATTGTTCTTGGCGGCGTTTGTGTTGTTTATGTTTACCTTCTTTGTGAACACGATTGCGGAAACAGTGCGTCAGCGTCTGCGCCTGCGTTACGGCAATCTTTAGTATTACTGTCGCAGTAGGCTGAACTACAGGAAATTTACCAATGTCTTTGCACGATGCTAACAAGCAGGGCCTCGTCGAGTGGTGTAAACGCGGCGAACCCATGATTTGGATGAATGCGGCTGCGGTTACCGTGAGCACGCTCGCTGTTATCGGCTTATTGCTCTTGTTAGCGGTGCGTGGGTTTGGACATTTTTGGCCTGCATCTGTCATGCAGGCGCAATACAGCTTACCTGGCGATTCCTCGGTTCCAATCCTGGCGGAGCGGGTCGAGGCCGAGAGTGTGCCTATTGAACAGCTTTTAAGTGCAGGCTTTAAAATCAATGCCGATGAAGCCTTTGTTAGGCGTGAGCTGGTTAAGGTGGGGAACCGTGACGTCGGCGGCGCGGATTTTCAGTGGGTAATCACTCGTCATCTTGAGAACCCTGAATACCCAGTTGATGCGGTGGTTGTAGAACGCAGAGAATGGGGCAATTTTTACGGCTTTTTACGCGAGGTGAAAGAGCAGGGGCAGGTTGTGGCGAGCGGCTCTGACGATGCTGGTTCGGTGTGGGCAGCCTTCGAAGAAAGAATTGCACGGGCCAGTGAAATACACGAGAAAATTACTAAAATCGAAAAAAAGGAAATCGGTAGTATTAATTACCAGTTTGAAAAACTGCGGTTGAGAGAGCGGGGTTTAGCGCTTGACCCAGAGTTGGAGTTGTCGCGCCGACAGGCAATTGAAACGGAGATTGCATTATCACGGGCAGAGCTAGATATTCACTATAAAGCGCTACAAGGACAGTTAGCAGATCTGTACACTCAATGGAATCGGGATAGTTTTACCATTGAGACCAGTGGCGGCGAAATTCGCGAGCAGCGAATGGCTACAGTGGTAAAAGCCTACCGGCCCAATGCCATGCACCTGGGACAAAAAATCGTATTTTATGTCCAAAAATTTGGTGAATTTCTTACCGAAGAGCCGCGTGAGGCCAATACGGAAGGTGGGATCTTTCCGGCAATTTTTGGCACCGTTATCATGGTGCTCATTATGTCGGTGTTGGTGACGCCCTTTGGTGTGGTTGCTGCAGTTTACTTGCGCGAATACGCCAAGCAGGGATTAATGACCCGTATCGTAAGAATAGCGGTGAACAACCTGGCTGGTGTGCCGTCAATTGTTTACGGCGTGTTTGGTTTAGGCTTTTTTATCTACTTTCTCGGCGCCGAGATGGATAAAGCTTTATTTGCCGAGGCGTTACCGGCGCCGACCTTTGGTACGCCGGGACTATTGTGGGCGTCAGTTACGCTCGCGCTACTGACCTTACCGGTGGTCATTGTGGCAACTGAAGAGGGCTTAGCGCGGATTCCTCGCAACCTGCGTGAAGGCAGCTTGGCCTTAGGGGCAACCAAGGCAGAAACTTTGTGGCGAGTTGTTTTACCCATGGCGAGCCCGGCGATGATGACCGGCCTGATTCTCGCCGTGGCGAGGGCTGCGGGTGAGGTCGCGCCACTTATGTTGGTCGGGGTGGTGAAGTTGGCGCCGTCCCTGCCAGTAGATGGCAATTTTCCCTATTTTCATCTCGACCAGAAGTTTATGCATTTAGGCTTTCATATATACGATGTGGGTTTCCAAAGTCCCAATGTTGAGGCTGCGCGCCCGCTGGTTTACGCGACTGCGCTGCTGTTGGTGGTGATTATTGCGCTGCTGAATTTAAGTGCGGTAGCGTTGCGAAATCACTTGCGTGAAAAATACAAATCACTGGAAATGTAAGCGCGTGAATAAAGTAAATGAAAAGGCGGCGAATTTTATGACGACAGATAAAGTGGCAGTGAAGCCACATGCCATCAATATGGAATCACTGGGGCGAAATCGTAGCGAGCAATCTATTCACGATGAGGATATTACCCTGTCGGTAGATAATCTCGACCTATACTACGGTGAAAAGCAGGCCCTGTTCGACGTCAATATGGTTATTCCTCGGAAAAAAGTAACCGCGTTTATCGGCCCTAGTGGCTGCGGTAAATCGACTTTATTGCGCTGTTTTAATCGAATGAATGACTTGGTTGATACTTGCCGAGTCGACGGTGGCATATCGCTCGACGGTTCTAATATTTACGATAAGCGTGTCGACGTAGCGACCTTGCGCCGCCGGGTAGGCATGGTGTTTCAGAAGCCCAACCCCTTCCCTAAATCAATTTACGAAAATGTCGCCTATGGCTTGCGGATTCAGGGTATTAATAAAAAGCGGGTTTTAGACGAAGTGGTGGAGCGCTCTTTGCGCGGCGCTGCGCTGTGGGATGAAGTTAAAGATCGCCTGCACGATAATGCGCTTGGTATGTCTGGTGGTCAGCAACAGCGTTTAGTTATTGCCCGCACCATCGCAGTAGAGCCTGAGGTTTTACTTTTGGACGAGCCTGCATCGGCTCTCGATCCAATTTCGACCTTGAAAATTGAAGAGTTAATTTACGAACTAAAAGATAAATACACAATCGTAATTGTTACACACAATATGCAGCAAGCGGCGCGGGTGTCGGACTATACGGCGTTTATGTATATCGGGAAGCTAATTGAATTTGACAATACCGATGTTCTTTTTACTAACCCGACGAATAAGCAGACCGAAGATTATATTACTGGGCGTTATGGTTAAGCTGACGCTGAGTCGTTATCGATCACTGTTTGCTGATGAATTATTGGGAGCATAAGCATGAAAGAAAAGAATTCACATACCCACCATATATCCCAGCAGTTTAATACTGAACTCGATGATATTAAAACGCGCATGCTGGAGATGGGTGGCTTGGTTGAAAAGCAAGTTGCAGATGCGACCAATGCCTTCATGCAATTGGATACGGGCTTGGCTGAAGAGGTTCGCAAAGGCGACGCGTTGGTAAATGCCTTAGAAGTCTCTATTGACGAAGACTGCACAATCATCCTGGCTCGGCGTCAACCCGCCGCGAGCGATTTACGCTTGGTTTTGTCGATAAGCAAAATTTTAAGTGACCTCGAACGAATGGGCGATGAAGCCAGTAAGGTTGCTGATAGTGCTATTAAATTGACTGAACTCGGTGGCTTACCTCGCAGCGTGCTTGAAATTCGTCATATTGGTGATCATGTTGCCGGTATGGTGCGAGGTTCACTGGACGCGTTTGCGCGACTCGATATTGACCTCGCGCTTGAGGTTGCTGAAGAAGATAAGGCAGTAGATCTTGAATACGGCACGGCCATGCGCAGCTTGGTGACGTATATGATCGAAGACCCCCGCACTATTTCGTCGGTTCTGCAGGTGATGTGGGCCTTGCGCTCGCTAGAGCGGGTTGGCGATCACGCGCGTAACATCGCCGAACATGTAATCTATTTGGTTAAGGGGGCGAATGTTCGCCACGTAAATATTGAAGAAATGGCGGCAACTGTCCAAGACCAATCGTAAATGCGTGGCGGGCGACTAGTGTCGCCTGCTTAACCCGGGCCTAGCGGCAGTCCAGCTGCTAGCCACAATCCTAGTAATAGCGACCATCCCAGTAAAAAGTTCAGCGAATAAGGCAGCATTAATGCCATGAGCGTACCCATGCCTGCGGTTTTGTCGTGACGTTGGACAAAGGCCACGACCACGCCGAAGTAGGGCATTAAGGGCGTTATAATATTGGTACTTGAATCGCCAATCCGATAAGCCATTTGGGCAGATTCGGGATCGACACCTAATAAAAACAGCATAGGTACAAAAATGGGGGCCATCAATGCCCACTTGGCCGATGCACTGCCAAGTAATAAGTTAATAAGGGCGCTGATGAAAATAAAGCTTAGTAGCAGGCTTATTTTTGAAAGTGCGAGTCCTGCAAGCCAATGGGCGCCGTTAATCGCCGCGATTGCGCCAAGCCCGGTCCAGTTGAAATAATTTACAAACTGCGCTGCAAAGAACATGAGCACCAAATACCCAGATAAACTTGATAGGCCGGTTTCCATGGCTTTTATCCAGTCGTGTTGAGCGCGGAATTTGCCGGTAGTGTAGCCAAAAATTACCCCCGCGATGATTGCGTATAGGGCGATAAACACCACAATGCCGTTAAGCAAGGGCAGGGCAGCAAGCCCGTTTGGATCAGGGTTTCTCATTAAGCCATTGGCGGGCAGAACCAAGGCAAACAATATTCCGACAAATACAAGGCTAAAAAGGCCGACTCTGCGCAAGGCTGTGCCTTGGCGGGTGTCCTCGGTTGCGAGGGGCTTGTCTGGGCTGCCTTGCGGCTTCGGCAGTCGCGGCTCGACGAGTTTTTCGTTTATCCACGTGCCAGCAACAGTGATAAACAGCGTGGAGGCGAGGGTGAAATAATAATTGGCGCTAGTCAGTACTTCTCTGTCTGGCGCTACCAAATGGATGGCTTCGCTGCTGATGCCAGACAAAATAGCGTCGACTGGGCCGAGCAATAAGTTGGCGCTATAGCCACCGGAGACTCCAGCAAACGCCGCTGCAATACCCGCCAGCGGAGAGCGACCCGCGGCGCGAAAGATCAATGCTGCGAGCGGTATTAACACCACATAGCCCGAGTCAAAACCAATGCTGGACATGACGCCCGCAAAGATGACAAAGCTACTGAGGAAACGTCGGGGGGCCTTGCTCGCCAGACCATGAAGGGCGCAGGCAAGTAATCCAGATTCTTCGGCAACTGCAATGCCCAGTATCGCGACGATAACCGAGCCGACGGGTGCAAAGTGAATGAAATTGCTGACAGCATTGCTAATCATCCAGCGCACGCCGTCGCCAGACAGTAGCGATTTAGCGACAATGGTGTCGCCACTAATCGGGTGGTTTGCACTTAAACCCAGAAACTGCGCTATTACCGAGGCAAGTATTACCGCAAGGCAAAAATAGAGAAACAGCATGACGGGATTCGGGAGTCTATTGCCAGCGCTTTCAAGGTGGTTAAGCCAACGCTGACTAATAGGGGTATTGATTTGACTGTTGGGCATTAAGAGCTTCCGTTGCAGTTAAAGGGCGTTAGCAGTGTACTATAACCATGCGTATAGCAGGGGCGCGAGTGCTTGGCGCTATTTGTAAACTACGCCGTTCGAATCATAAAAAATAGGAATGCATAGGAAGTGACTCACGCCCAACGATGGTGTGCCTGCCTCGCAGATTTTTCGATGGCGGTGGTCGTGTCTTCGGCCGCCATGCTAATTGCGCAATTTTTTGTAGTACAGTGCTATGTGGAACCGCCTATGTGCTTGTTGCTAAGGGGCTTGCCTTGTATATGCTTTACTCGCGAAGGCAACGATGCCGCCAATGCTATTTGCTGGCGATGTCCCTATTTGGGTTTGAGGTGGCGTTGACCGCATCTGCGCTCGCCGCCAGTGCAACCATGGCAGTGCAAAGTAATGAGCAAGGGGGGTGGCGGGGCTGCTCGGGTCGACTGCTGGCTTGGGGTTTATGATTGCCCCGCTTGTTGGTGGAGGCCGCTATCGAATATCCCCTAGCTACCCGTATTGGTGCGCCGCCGCGATTATGTTTGTCGTTATCGTGCTGCTTTTACCCAAGGTCGGCGTGAGGGAAGTCAAGCTAAATAAAAGGCCAAGGCAGTTTGGTTAATTTTTATCCGTAAGCTGATAGTGCCCATGAATCCTCGCTCAAGGTGGTTTTCTATAAAGTTATCCACAAGCTTATTCACTCTAAATGGGGAAAACTTTCATTGTTTGTGGTGTGGGTGATTATTTTGCCAGTATTGGTCTAGAATCATTTAAAATGCGGCTAGATACCCCACTTTAATCGATTTTTAACATTGTTTTCGTGGTTTTTACGACGTTTAATGGCAGGTTTTAGAGTTTCTTGCTAAAAATAAAGAGCAATCAGGTATTATACTAATACTTGTCCGACGATGGGCGCGACGCGTTTAATGAGAATTGAGTATGACTAAATACAAAATGCCGGCGATGCTGCCGTTGTGCTTGGCGGTTTTAGTTAGTCAGAATGCGATGGCACTGGGGCTTGGCCCCGCCAGCTTAGATTCTGAGTTAGGGGAGCCCCTGTTCGCACGTATTCCTATTTTTCGGGCAGATGGTTTAGGTAGTGAGCAATTGCTCGTCACCCTGAGCCCGGTTAAGGACGACGGCAGTGGCATTGAAGTTGGTTCGGTCGACACGCGCGCTATCTCTGCGGTCGGTGAATTAGATTTGAGTGGCAATGGCACGGTCTACTTGCGCAGTGACCGTCCCTTGGTAGAGCCTTTTTTGCATTTTATGCTCACCGTGCGCTGGCCAAATGGCAGCTTAAGCCGCGCTTATACCTTGTTATTTGATCCGCCGGTCAATGCCGCGGCGGATTCGGAGCAGGGCGTGTCAGTGCTGCAAAACATCAATCGAAGCTCAACGACGGCTATCGCGAGTCGCAGCGAATCCCGGCAAGCTCGGCCGCTGCCTGTCGCTGAAGCAATTACCGCAGAGTCGAGTTTATACACCACGGTTCGCGGTGATAGCTTGTGGGCTATAGCCCTTCGTGTTGCGAAGGTGAAAAGTGGTTCGGTGACGCTGTGGATGGATAGGCTTTACGCCAATAACCCCAAGGCGTTTATCCGGGGAAATCGAAATTTACTTAAAGAACGTGTGACCTTGGATTTGTTTGAAAGTATTCCAGAACCGCTGGATCCAGGTCCACAAGGCGTGTCCTCGGCGAAGCCCACAATTAAAAAAACTGAGGTCGTCGCCACCGGCTCTGCTGGTAACCTAGGGGGGCGGCTCGGGCAAGATAAGGTTATTTTAAATCGTCGCGAGGATGACGGTAATAGTCCGTCTGTAGCCGACGACAGTGATGGCGCTTTAACTGAAAAGCAGTTTTTACAGCAAAGTCTGGTCGACGTTCGCAGTGAAGTCGATCGAGTGTCAGAGAATATTACGGCAATGACGGCCCGCTTGGTCGCATTGCAAGGCCAACTCGACAGTCTCAATAGTCAATACAGTCAATTGCGAACAGAAAATCTTGACACCGAATTGGGTGGTGAGACTTTGGCCAGTGCCGATGAGGGCCTGTCAAACGCCGATGATACGGTGGCCGATGCCGACGTGCTTATGACTGATGAACTCTTGGTGGCGTCAACGGAATTGCTGCCAGAACCAGCGGTAGCGGATGCTGCTGAATCGGCAATGCCGAGCAGCAGCACGTCGACGGACTGGCAGCTCAATTGGCGCTGGCTATTACCGCTTGCGGCCTTCGCATTTGGTTTATTGCTTTGGGTACGGCGTCGTCGTGAAGAGAAAGATGCTGCCTTTAATGTGGATTTGAGTGACGTAAATGCAGCAGTAGCTGCGAGAGCGAATACCAAAGAAGCCTTTAATGATGTGTTTTCGTCACTGGATTCCCATTCAGGTGTTGTAAAACCGAGTGTTAATCCGCTTGTTGAACCTACTTTGCGAGACGAGCCGCGCGAATCTGATGTTTTTGATTCGGCGCCAACGCCCGCGGCGCCGGCAGACAAAGTTGAGTCCGCAAGCGCGGTGATCGGCGAGGATGTTTTTGCGGCACTGAATTTGATACCTGATGATTCTACAGAAGGGCATACCGACGAACTGTTTCTTAATTCTGCTGATGCAGAAGAAACGATCAGTATTGATGAAATTGAATTAGATGATGAATTGTTCGCGAATTTAGATGAGGACGCGGCTCGTAAGCCTGACGAGCCCGACTTGGTCGATTTTGATTTGTCAGCAATAGATGAAGATTGGCTTAGCGAGTCAAGTGACGATCATTTTCACACGGAGGAAAGCTTAGGTGCGGACGACGACGCCCATCATCGCGCCGCCGCCGCGCTTGAACTAGGCGATTTTGCTGGCGCTAAATTAATCCTAGAAGCTGCCATTGCTGAACGCGATGATGTGGGCCTAAAGATGCAATTGCTCGATGTCTTAGCCCGCAGTAATGATGCTGAGGGTTTCGAGGAAATGGCGCTGCAGATTCGGTTTTCAGACGCCGATGACGAAATAATACACGAGATTGATCTCTTGCGCGCATTGCTTCATGACGGCCACGAGAGCGGTAAGCGCCACGCTGATTAATGTGACTGTTATGGATCAAACCAAGCATTATGTACTTGTAAAAGATACTGCGGATTACATCGTTATTGATAAACGCCCTGGTGTTAATCTTCATCGTAATAACACCAAGCAAAGCTTGGTCGACATCTTGAACGCGGATTTTCCAGGGGAGTCGCTACATTTAGTGCATCGTTTAGACGATGCTACCTCGGGATTATTACTCCTTGCCAAGAACCCTGTCGCAGCCGCTGAGTTCGGTGCGCTGTTTGCCAATCGCGAAGTAGAGAAATACTATCTTGCTCTCGCTGACGGCAAACCGGGTAAAAAGCAGGGCACCGTTGTTGGTGATATTAAAAAAAGTCGCAGTGGCAGCTATTTACTTAGTCGAACGCGCAGTAATCCGTCGCTCACGCAGTTTTTTAGCTACAGCCTAGGTGAGGGGCGACGGGCGTATTTGTTAAAGCCTTATACTGGGAAGACCCATCAGTTGCGGGTGGTAATGAAAAGCCTTGGGGTGCCGATTTTTGGCGACCGTCGCTACGGGCCGACAATTCAAGACAGTGACCGTATGTATCTCCACGCTACCGCCTTGCGCTTTACGTTTCGCGGCGAGGAGTGCGAATATATTTCGCTCCCCAAGGAGGGCCAGCTATTTGCTGATGGAGGCTTGGCAGCGGCTTTGTTAGACTGCCAGACACCCTGGGCTCTATCGTGGCCTGGCCTAAATTAGTAAGTAGCCTTGTTAATCTATTAGCGGGGTCTGCATTGTAGATGGATTGTGAACATGACCGCGTTGCCCTCTGAGCTAAGTATTAAACTCAATCGCGAAACCTCGAAAATTGATTGGGAAGCGCTTCAGCGCTTCTATGCCCAAGGCACGGTTTTAGTGGTGGCTGCTGAACTAGATTTGGTTGCCACGGCGGTGGCCCTTGCTGAAGATAAAGCGCAGTACATTGCAGAGCTGTTGGAAAAAGGCTTACTGCAGAAAGCAGATGAAACTCAGGCTAAAGTGTGGCTGGCCGAAAAGTGTGAGGTATGGGCGGTGGTTGTCGCGCCTTGGGTGCTAGTGCAGCGCGAACGAAAATTGGCAACATAATGAGCACCGCAAAAGACTTTTGCGCGCAGCTATCAGAGAAAATACACGGTTTTTTCAGTGATCAGCAACAGGGTTTAGATATTCCTCCCGCGCAATTATATCGACTTGAAGGGTTCATCGAAGCGGGCTTGCTCGCGGGCTTTGTCCTTGAATCTGAGGTTAAACAAATGTTTATCGACGGCGCCGAGCAATCTCTCAGTACTGAGATTGCCGACTTTTACCGACGGGATTATCGTTTAATTCTACATATGCATATGAACGAAGCGCCGGTTTATCCCAGCAGCAATACGTCGTGAACCTTCTTTTTAGCCGCGATTCTGAGCTCAGCTTAGCGGATGGCTATGCGCGGTTACGCGCCCAGGCTCTGCACAGCGGACACCGCTATTTGGTGTTTATTTCAGGTTCTGCCGCGTGGTGTGAGGCACAGTTATCGAATGTGCCTATGGCCTTGAATCATTGCCTGCTGGTTGCCAGGCACGAATTGTGTGGGCTTACACCTTGCAGCACAGAAACAACGTTGGGCAGTGAGTATTCGTCGCTGCTTATCAATGCGCATAATAACCAAAAACTTAATGATTGGCTGGCGGCAGCGGGCTGTTTAACAGCGGGTGGTGTGCTGTTATTACTGTGTCCGCGTTTTTCTGAGTGGCCGAGCTATTTTAGCGATCAGTCAAACTTCGGCAATAGTCGGCCCTCGGCTTTTATGCAGCGATTGCTCCGGCTCGCGGTCGGGCTGGAAGGCTGCTTCTTTTGGGATCAAGTGAAGGGCTTCAGTGGTAATGCGCCAAATACAGGTGATAAATGGCAGCAAACCCTGCCAACACCTGGCCAAACCGCGACCTTAGCAGCCATTAAAGCCGTCGTGACGGGGCGGGCAAAGCGGCCCTTAGTGATTCGTTCAGATCGGGGCCGGGGTAAAACCAGCGTCCTCGGTTTGGCGGTAGCAGCGCTTTTTGCATCAGAAGGTAATGAATGCCGACGAGTGCTGATTACCGCGCCGGGTTTTGCTGCGGTGAAAGGCGCTTTCGAACACATAGTCGCGGCGCTACCTGGGGCGCAATGGCGTGAAGACAATTGTTTTGTTGGATCTCATTTTCTTAAGTACTTGCCTTTTGATGCGGCACTAAAAAACCGTGATGACTGGGATTTGCTTCTTGTTGATGAGGCAGCCGCGCTACCGGTAGCAGGATTGCGCACCTTATTGCTTCGTTATCCTCGTAGTGTTTTTTCCACGACGGTGCACGGCTACGAGGGCAGTGGTCGTGGCTTTGATATTCGATTTAAGGCGATATTAGACGCTGAGCGACCGCAGTGGCGAAGGCAGTCCTTAGATGAACCGGTCCGTTGGGCGGTGGATGATCCGCTGGAGCAGGTCTTGAACACCTTGTTTTTATTGAATGCCGAGCCACGGTCTAGCGACGACGAGCACGGAGAGTTGACGGTTCGCGTTGTTGATCGCGAGGCGCTATGCAACGATGATTTATTGCGCCAAGTATTTGGCCTGCTGGTGCAAGCCCATTACCAAACCACGCCACAAGATTTACAGTATTTGCTCGATGGTGACGCAGTGCTCATTATTGCCCGTCGCGGCAACGGTGTTCTGGGTGTTTGCCAATTATTGCCCGAGGGCGGTTTTGCGGAGAGCTTGGCTGTAGATGTGATTAAAGCTCGGCGACGCCCAGCGGGGCATCTGGCTGCACAGCGCTTAGCACATTGCAGCGCGGAATCAGGCTATCTAACGGTGAAAAGCTTGCGTATTAATAGGATTGCAGTAGCGGCGGATTGGCGTCGCAAGGGTCTAGGAATGGCGATGCTGACGGCGGCGGAACGCTATGCGCGCAGCCAACATATTGCGTATTTGTCTTCGAGTTTCGCGGCAGACTTACAAGTAATTAATTTTTGGTTGGCACAGGGTTTCGCTCCGGCCTATTTGGGGAGTCGTCGCGACAGTGCTAGCGGCTTGTATTCACTGATTGTCGTAAAAGGCCTCAGCCCGCAGTTCGATGCGGATGCAGCGCGACTTGCGCGGCAATTGAATAGTGATTTGAATTTCAGTTTAGCGAGTGTTTATGGTGGGCTCAGTCCAGATTTACTTATCGTTTTACTTGCGTCAACGCGAGATCCTGCGCGCATTGTGCCGACATCAGCCGTTGTGGCGGCACAGCGCTACTGCGACGGTGAACTGATTTTCGAACAGGCGGCGGCAAGTTTGACGCAGTTATGTTTAGCTTGCGATTTACGGGCAGTGAGCGATGCCGACTTGGCTGTCGCGCGCTTATTACTGGGCCATGATTGGGCTGCCATCGCGGCGCATTTTGCGTTAACGGGCAAAACTGACATCGAGCTAAACCTTAAACGCATATTTAAACAATTAATTTCTACCTTAGTGTGAGGTTTTATTATGTCGACGCTTTTTACGAAGATTATTCAAGGTGAATTACCCGGCCATTTTGTGTGGGAAGATGAACACGCTGTCGCTATTATGACAATTGCACCGATTCAAGCCGGACACGTTCTCGTTATTCCTCGTCAAGAGGTAGATCATTGGGATGATCTACCTGAAGCCCTTGCCGCGCATTTGATGGCCGTTAGTCAGACCATTGCCAAGGCGATTAAGACGGCATTTTCTTGTCAGCGTGTCAGCATGATGATTATTGGCCTAGAGGTGCCCCACACACATTTGCATTTAGTACCAATTAATACTATGGACGATGCCAACTTCGGCAATGCAAAAATGGCAGAGCAAGAAGACCTCGCCGCGGCAGCTGCGAAAATTCGCGCGGCCTTAGCTGCGAATTAAGACCGGAGGAGTCAACTTCGCCTCATTGAGGGCTGAGCTGAGGTTTAATATTGGGATGCATAATTCGCACTGTTTGCACCCCAATCGTGGGGCTCAGTATTTCGCCCCGGAGCCAACCGCCGCCGTCAGGGTCTTTCAGAATAGTACCGACCCCCCCCGGGCTCTTAATTTTGAAACGTTGGGCTTGAGGTGACAGGTCTTCGGGCGCCGGCAAACTCAGGCAATCGAGTGCGGTTTTACTGCTGATAACATCAAAGTTGAAACTGTATTCGGTTTCTGTCGGCCCGCCAACGCGGGGTGAAAGGGCTTGATCTAAATCGATAATATTGGCAATGGCGTCGCGATGTTGCTTGCAATTGGCGGCATCTAAATAGGCAAAGACCTGCTGACGAAGCAGTGCGTATAGCGCCTCAGGGTTTTGCAATATAGCCGTGTAGAGGCGAGCCCTATTTTCATAGGCGACCATGCGATCACTCAAATCAATATCATGTAATTCAGCTTGGTATTCCGCACAAACGGCGCGTAGTAATTTGCGGAGTAATGGCGCGGTGGTGATATTGTCTTGCAGGGCTAGGTAGCGAATCGATAGAGGAAGGAGGTGGCCGTGGGCAAATAAAATGTGTGCGGTAATCAAAAAATAGCCTTCAATACCTTGGTCGCGATCAAAGGTATGGCAGGCAACCACATACTCGCCCTTGGCTTTGCCATAACCAGCGACAGGAATAGTTTCGATCTTATATTCGCCGCGTCGCTCGTAAAATTCAGTGCCGGGCAGCAGGGTATAGGCAAAGATATTCAAATTGGGGAAGGTACGCAGTAATTGATCTAAATTGCGTTCGAACTCCGGTAAGTTGTCTCCGGGTAAGCCCCATATTAGCTCTGCGGCAATAGGAACGCCTTCGCTGGCCATCTGTTTGGCGATGGGTTGGTATTTATTGGCGCTCATATTTTTCCGGTTACTTAATTCCAAGGCCAGCGGGGTTAATGTTTGCAAGGCCAGTTGATAATGGGGGAGCAGGCCATTACGGTGTAATAGCAATACAATATCTTGAACTCGCGGGCTGTGTTTTTTTGACCAAGATGTTGCGAAGCTACTCGGTAGGCCGGTCTCGGCCTTGAGTTCACAAATGTACTGGGCTTTTTCGAGGTCGTCTTTTAATGCGCCAAAGTTGGAATCTGCCAACCATATGTCTTTAATGCCAGCGTCGACAATACGGCGCCAGTCGCTGCGCACCCGCTTCATGGAAAACTGATACATCTTGGTGCCAATCGCACCGGTTCCCCACTCGCAAAACGCACATTTAAACGGGCAGCCTCTGCTGGTCTCGTAGGATATTGAGTCGTACAGGCAGTTGCCATCCGCATCGACCAAGTCAATAACATCAAGTGCCGACGGCAGTTCGTCAAGCAGGGTGCGACGCTGGCGCTCGGGGGTTTTGACTATCTCGCCATGTTCTAAAAACGCGAGGCCTTTAACGTCTGTCCATGGATTGCCTAGAGGAGTATCGAGAATTTCCTGAAAGGTGGCTTCGCCTTCACCGAGAATAATTAGGTCAATAGGATCTTCAAAAAGGTAATCTTCTGCTTGTTGAACATGGGGGCCGCCGGCGACACAGAGCACCTCGGGGCAGGCGACTTTTATCTGCTGGATTAAACTTAAAAATTCCGCTGCGTTCCACGTGTACATACTAAAGCCAACCACGGGACGTTGGCCTGCGTCTAATGCGATTTTTAGCTTGGGTAAAACAGTGTTGTGCCATTGGCTCTGCCAAGCCGCAACCTCGCCGCTGTCGCGAAAATGTATCAACTCTAACTGATATTGTGATGTGTGTTTTCCGTAAGCTTGGTAGTAGGCCTTAAGTCCGCCGGTGGTGGTCGGCGCGGCCCAAAATTGATCAGAATCCATACTAAATAGGAATACGGGACAGGGCAGTGCATTCATTATTATTTCATTCCGGCAGAAGCCTTAGTCTTGCCAAGGCGCGGTGTCATTCGGTGATATAAATGACATACTTTGGTTAAGAGTAGCAGTCTTTTGAATACCGACCTATTACCGAATTGTCATAAATAGTGCATGGGGCTACGCCGTTCGGGTGAGGTTGCGCCGTCGCTTATCCGGCATGATTATCGCGACTTCTATAGACTATGGCTGGACTCGAAAAATGGTAAACGTACATTTGGCACGTGATTTTGATATTGCTGCAGACAAGGTGTGGGCCCTGCTAGAAGAGTTTGGCAATATTAGCTGGGCGCCGGGCATCGACAAAACCGAGGTCATCGGCGAGGGTATTGGTATGATACGCCGTTTACACATTGCCGGGATGGAGCCTATTGACGAAGTGTTAACGGCGATGGATAAATCGGCAATGACGTTTGCCTACAATATTCCCCGCGGCATACCGATGCCGGTTACGGATTACTCCGCCAATGCCAAAGTGACTCCCCTAGGTGAAGGACGTTGCCATATTGATTGGTACGGCCGCGCGGAGCCCGTTGGCGTAAGTGAAAAGGAACTTGGCGCAATGCTAACGGGAACCTATGAACTGTTACTTCAATGGATTCACGATTATTTGGCTGCGGCTTAACGCCGGTAGCGTTTTAGTAAACTCGGGCCATCTGGAAGCTCGAGAACAAAGCGACGCACCAAGTCTAGGCTTAAGGCCGCTACCCAGTTTTGGAAGCCGGTGCGCTCGAAGGGCAGATGGAAGCGCTGGGTTTTGAGGTTTTGGGCTGAACCCCAAGCGATCCATACGGTGCCGACCGGCTTTTCTGAGCTGCCACCATCGGGCCCTGCGATGCCCGTCACCGCAATTGCGATATCAGCGCCGGTGCAGTCAAGGGCACCCAGTGCCATTTGTCTGACGACTGTTTCGCTAACGGCACCCTCGCTTGCTAACGTCGTTTTTGAAACCTTAAGCAGCTGGTTTTTTACGGCGTTGGAGTAGCTAATAATCGCGCCGGGAAAAACCTGAGAGGCACCGGGAATACTGGTTAGCTGCGAAGCAATCAGACCGCCAGTGCAAGACTCTGCAGTACAGAGCTGTACATTGTTCTGTTTTAACGCATTTATGGTCGCTAGCGGTAGGCTAATCGGCAGCTCGCCCAGTAGATGGTCGCCCATTAGTTCGGCGACTTTTGCTCGCCACGGCGCAAGTTCGGCGCTTGCATTTTCGCCTCTTGCCGTCAGTTTGACTTCCAAAACCGGCATGGACGCCCGAAAACCGAGCTCAATGTCCGCTGGCCAGTCTGCTAATTTTTCATTAACGAGTTCTTGAATTGCGGATTCACCTAAACCAAATACGCCTAAGCGTATGGTTTTTATATGGTCTGAGTGGAAAAGCGTGACCAGCTCGGGAATTATTTCATTCGCGAGCATTGGCTTTAATTCACTGGGTACGCCGGGTGTTGCTAAAATGAGGCAGTTGCGATGTCGTAATTTAATGCCAACGGCGCTGCCTTTAGCATTGGCAATAATCTCACAGCCCTGCGGTAACATCGCTTGTTTGTGATTAGATGCATTTAGGGCGAAGCCTCTTAATGTGCACCATGCTGTTAGGTGGTTTAGTGCTTCTGGGTGTTCAGCAATGGCCGTGTTGGTGACC
>NZ_JBFHDY010000046.1:0-27133 GCF_041584495.1 Zhongshania sp. | reverse complement strand
TTGAATCTTCATAATGTTCACCTTTAATAATTTAAAAATAGTTAAGCGTTAATTTAATGGTTTGGCGAAATTCGTAGATCTCTACCAGACCGTTTCTGAATTTCTGATTAATAGATTGCAGGTGACGTGCCAGACTGAAGATAATCGCAATAATTTATTTTTTATTTTTATAAAACAACAACTTGATTAAAAATAGACCTTTGCCCGCTGAAATTCAGCGCGGCACCAGAACAAGGAAATTAGCGCCTAAACCAATGTGGTTTTCATTTTGCAACGCGGTTTTAGTAAAATTAATGGCATTGCTTTTTAAAGATCAAAAAAAAGGGCCAAGCATTTAGCTTGGCCCTTCGAGTAAGGCAACAACAATGATCACCTTCTTACGTTATAGCCTCGACCATCGGCTAGCGCGCGACAGCTCTCATGCTCGGTGAGACCGATCAACCGTGCCGACGGTGCTTGGAAGTCTGGCCGCTGCTCTATGGACATCAAATACAAACTACAGGCGCCTTTCCAATCTTTACGCGCCTCGCGAATCAAGCCTTGGTGATAGGAGAGACGCCAGCCCGGCGCACCTAATCTACCTGCCGCACTCAGTGCCTTAGCGGCTTCGTCGTATTTGCCTTCTATATAATAGGTTGAGGCCAATGCTTCGCGCAGCTCAAAGTTTGATGGGCTGATAATAATCTGCTTTTGCAGCACCGCTCTAGCGCGCGCGGTATTACCCTCTTCCAACGCAATTTTAGTCCGTAATATCGCGGCTTCAGGGTGTGGACCTCGATCAGCCAACAACTGGTCTAGGGTAAATTGTGCCTTGTCTGGGCGTCCAGCCTGATATTGCATGGTGGCATTAGCCATCATAATCCGCGGATGGTTCGGAAACTCAATACCCAGGCGCTCCACTTCACGCTGAATCCGTTCACAATCTGTGGTCGCACTATAGGCATTCCATAATTCATTGCAGGAATTACCGAAGTCGTCTGTTTTTTCATACATCGCCAACATTTGGTTTAAGCGAGTATCTGGATCAGGGTGCGCATCACGGTGCTGATCCATCGACACGCAGCCCGTCATAATAAACGCGGTGGCAAGCAACAAAGTGCGTACGCTGTTGTTAAGTAATGTCATTTTATTTCTCCCGTCCATTGCTGTAGTTGCGCGTTCCTTTAGGCGGCACAACTAGGCTACGCAGTAACAATTCGGTATTTGCAGGGAATTGCCACAGGGCCACTTCATGTTTTGGTTCACGAACAATCGTGGGGGTAACCACAATAATGAGTTCGCGATCACTGTCATTTTTGCTCGATGATTTAGCCAAGTTGCCAAGCACTGGCACGCTACTCAAACCCGGTGTGTGGCTTTCATTATCTGATACGTCGCGGCTTACCAAGCCACCGATAATCAAAGGCTGACCGTCAATCAAGCGAGTAGAGGTATTAATTGTCCGCACATTAAAGGCGGTACTATTCAGCGTTGATCCCGTGCTGCCAGCAATATCCTGAGTCAACTTGGTATCAGGCATAGAGATGGTGGGGCGCAAATCTAAGGTTATTTTGTCGTTTTCGCCCACCATGGCACGCACCTCTAGCTCAACACCAAAGGATTTAAAATCGGTACCGCTAAACACACCGGCGGCATTACTGCCCACGCTGTCGTCACCCGACAAACCTGAGGGAGCAAAGGCACGGGGCACTGGCACTTCGCCACCGGCGCGGAAGGTTGCGGTTTCACCGGCAAGCACAGTCAAGGTTGGACGTGACAAGGTCCGTGAAATACCCTCTTCTTCTAAGAGTGAGAATAAAAGGTCGAAGGCCATATCACTGCCACCTACCTGGATATTACCGAGTAAGGTGCCGCCCAAAACCTGCAGCGCCGTTTCTACTTGAGATGCGCCATTGGCTCGCTGCGAAGCGCCATTTAAACCAAATACCGTACTGTTGTCGTAGCCATTGCTGACCGCGGTCAAATCTGGACGCCAGCTTTTAAGACGACTGCGACTAATTTCATGCATTTGTACCGAGACGCGTACCTGAGGCAAGTCGCGGACGTCGATCATTGACAAGATTCGACCACCGCCAACCGAAACCAAGGTTGAGCGACCAATATTCTTACTCAATTCATTACCAAGGCCACCGCCGCCACCCAAACTATTGCCACCACTTTGACTATTACCGCCGCCAAAGCTATTGCTACCACGACTACTCCGGCCGCCAGTTATGCCACCAGACTCATTGGTAATTGCACGCATATCACTCTCAGCGTCTTGCCCAGTAAATAAGCGGGAGGCAATATTCAAAACCCGAGTGAGTACAACTTGATTCTCAACAGAACCGGCAAGGATAAGGGTATCTTCTGAGTTATCTTGCAGGTCTCCGCGCTGAATCCGGCGAATAGTCACGTCTTCACCACCGATACCCGCGATAGCGCTTTTCAGCTTTTCAGTTATATTTAAGGGTAGAGTTTCAACTTGAATTAAGTTAATTACCGTTGCGCCACCGCGAATGGCATTGCGTGGCGACTTATTCGCCGCAGACTGCACACGGAAATTAGAATCTTGAACCGCTGCACCCAAGCCAGAAGATTGCATTAGCACGTCGACGTTACCGCGGCTGCCGCCTAAACCCACATCTAAATAATTACGTGCTGCGCTTTCAGCCGCCATCCGAAAATCTACAGTGGGCACTTTGCCGCGCAAAACTAAGGCTGCACGGTCTGGCGCCAACTGGATGCGAATATTGCGATGGATATCGCTCAAGGCACTGCGAAGTACCGAAAGATCTTCTACGACACTAAACAGGAAGGTTTCGCTGCTACCATCGGTATACCAAACCATAATACTGGTTCGACCTACTTTTTTAGCCAGTGCCAAAACTTCGTTAGCACCAAGTACCTCAACCTGCATCGTGGACTCTTGGCCAACCGCTACTCGCTTCAATGTCTTTTCAAACACTAGACGAGAATGAGTCCACTGCACTAGCTCGCGAGTGCGGGCAGACTGACGACCGTCTGCGGTTTCAACAAACTTCAGTCCGTTTTCAGGCAGCGCACTGACTGGCGCGGCCACTGCAAGTAGCAGTGCAATAACAATTGCATTCCACTTAAACTTCATTCCCTTATCCTCCAAATTACCCTGTGGTGGTTGATTGTTGTCACAAGGTAAAAACCGATGAGACTTCTTGGTCGCTCTCAATTTATAGTTCAATTTTTGTCACTTAACTGAGCAAACGAGATGTAATTCACTTAAAAAACCGGTTCTGCACATTTTTTGGCGGTAATGAAATCGCCGTTAATCTGATAACCCGTGGGACAGCCCTCAGTGCTTACGCTGCTACCTCGGGGGGTTTTGGGGCACAAGTCACCAAAATTTAAAACACCGTCGCCATCACTATCTAAATAAGCATTCGCTGCCCCATACTCAGACTGCTGACCAAAGCTGTAATGAACGTCACTGTGATTAACGGCATGAAACTCACTACACCCGGTAATTAAACCCACTAATACTATTGCTACTATTTTCATCGCTCTCTACCTGTATCGCTTGAACCGACGCCATGCCAGCAAGCTTTAATTTGATACAAGGTTATTTGCAGAAAACGAGCCATTATTCCCAAACTGCGAATAAGTAATATTTTTTCTTATATTTCAACATCTTAAAAAATTCAGCACGGCTAAGCGGGAAATACCAAATAATAATAGACGGTCAATTTGGCGTTAACTCGCAAAAGTATTCGCAATTTGCAATTCAAGATGGCGGTCGCAGGGATGTCGGTTAAGCAGGCGACGCCAATATCTACCTTACAGGCACTACAACACACATATCTAGCTGATTTTATTATTATTTGCGAACACAGTATTTAATACACAGATAGGGCCACTAACAAAATAGACGCTCGTCATTAATGTACGCACCTACACAGTAGGCGTCGAGTCTCCTGCTCACAAGCGACAAGTAAGTCCGCCTCCCCAACCGCCTCATAATGGCGAGACAGCATTTGCAGAGATATCTCAATATTCCGATGCAATGGCAATTCAGCTCCTTGCGCGCTGCGTAAAATAGCCAATAGGCGATGATGTACCTCTAATAAACAGTGCCGCTGCAACTGCGTTTCGCCGCAGTGACGTAAGCACTCCGCTAAAAAATGCCCCGACAACATAAAGCGATCAAAACAAGGGAGGTCCGGTGTCCACGCGCGCTTAAGCAATAAGTCACTCAATTCATAGCTAGGGCCTAAATACCTCAGGGCCACCAACCATTCTTTATTGCTGAAGGCCTCCCGGCCGGCCTCCATCCATTCATCCCAGCGGATCTCCGCGACCGCCTGATTGCGCAGCAGTTGCTGACGGTGAGACTCACATAAAAATCGCATTGCCATCATCACTCTCCATTAATCGATCAAGCTTAAGTATAAATGATAATCATTATCATTTATACAGCTAAATGCAAGCCGAGTGAAAACGTCAGGCGGGCGGTAAAGTCCTAGCCGTCAGCTGCGAAGTAAGCAGCGAGGACGATTTGGCCAAGCTGGTACATAGCAGCCTCGAGCAGTTTGGCAAAATCAGTATCTTGATCAATAACACCGGGGCGCCTACCCAAACGATCCATTAAAAACTGATACTAAAGCGCTTAATCGCGACTTTAATTTTTAATGTAGACAGTGCGTTCACGGCTACCGAGCTTTGTCAACCGTCACTTTTGGCCAGCAGAGGCAATGTTATTAACATTACCTCTGCAGTAGCACGCTATTGCCAAACCGGTTTCAGCAGTTATGACACCACCAAAGCTGCACTGACGCAAATGGCAAAACTGCTAGCAGCCGGTTTTACTCCCCATGCTCGCGTCAATGCTGTCGCCCGGGGCACCATAACTCACCGAGGCCCTGGGCCAATTTCTCAATACCGAGATACAAGGGAAAATGACTGCCCTTACGCCGCTAAAAAGCCTAGAACAACCACAAGATATTGCTGCTGCAGCCCTGCCCCTAGCGTCTCCCGCCGCACGTTGGGCAAGCGGTAAAATAATTGAAGTAGATGGTGGTGCCGAGCCAACAACCGGGCCCTTTTAAACTGAGTGCAACAAGAATATGGCAGTTATCCCCAGACTGATTCGCGGCATGGCCATTGTGGTAGGGTTCCCGTCCATGTTTATAATTAGCGCTGTATTCACTAGATATCAACTGGGGATGTATGGACTCTAAAGAAATTCAGCTGCTTATTGAAGAATACGGCCCCGACGCTGCGGCAATAGGCTTACAGATTGCTGGTGCCTTGGCCATGATCCTCATTGGCTATTGGATAGCCAAATTTGTATCAAGCGTTATTAAAGCCGCTATGACAAAGCGCAGCATTGACTTAACCCTGACCAATTTTATTGGCAAACTGGTTTTTTTCATACTCTTTGCTCTGGGCGCCATTCCAGCTTTAGCTCACGCTGGAATTCAAACCGCCTCAGTTATTGCTGCACTGGGTGCCGCTGGCCTGGCCGTTGGTTTAGCCCTGCAGGGTTCTCTGGCGAACTTTGCCGCAGGCGTGCTGCTTATCGCCTTTCGGCCTTGTAAAGTGGGCGACTGGGTCGATGCCGGCGGTTGTTCCGGCACCGTTGAAAGTATCAGTTTGTTCTCTACTATTTTGCTCACCGGCGATTACAAGCGAATAGTGATTCCCAACTCAAAAGTAATGTCAGGCGCGATTACTAACTACAGCGTGATGCCCCGGCGCCGTATCGATCTCGTTGTGGGTATCTCTTATGACGCCGATATGCGTTTAGCCAAGGAAATTCTGCAGAAACTGGTTGACGCGGACGCCCGTATTCTTAAAGACCCCGCGGCCACAATTGTCGTGTCGGAGTTAGGCGATTCGTCGGTAAATCTGCTGTGCCGGCCGTGGGTGGCCACTGCTGATTACTGGCCCACACGCTGGAAACTAGTAGAAGATCTCAAAAATGCGTTTGACACTGCTGGCATCGGCATTCCCTACCCACAGATGGATGTTCACTTCCACAAAGAATCTTAACTTTACATTTCAAGTAAGGACAACAATGACCAATATAAAGACAAGCAAGGTGGCCGCACTGGCTGCCTTGTTGCTAGGCACTAGTACAGTATTTGCTCAGACCAAGCAGCCAGACCAAACAGACCACTGGAACGGTGATGTCGAATTCGGCTACTTCCAGCTCGAGGGTAATAGTAAAGAGTCGAGCGTTATCGCTAAGACCGACGCCAAGCGAGTCAACGGCCAGTGGACCTACGATATTGCTGCCGAGGCACAAAATAGCGAAGCAGCTGGCGTGCGTTCAGCAGAAAAATATGCGCTGAGCAACCGACTGGCCTATGACTTCAGTGAGTTTAATTATAGTTTTGGCTATGCCTCGGCCACCAAAGACCGCTTTAGCGGCTATGTGTATCAGGCAACCATCGCCGGTGGTTACGGTAGACGACTGTTAAAAACCCCTAAAATGACGTGGGACACAGAAATCGGTCCTGGTTTCAGGATAAGTGAATTTGAAAATGGCAGTGCCGCGGGTGACGGACAAGTTTCCGAAGCCATTTTACACCTGTCCACCGAATTTAAAGCCGCCGTATCGGAAACCGCCACCTTTGTACAAAAACTGAGTGCAGAAGCAGGAGACGAGAATACCGTCACCAAATCCGTAACCTCATTAAAGACAAAAATCGTCGGCGGACTGGGCCTCAAGCTCAGCTATACCCTAACCTACAACGAAACCGTGCCTACCGGCACTGTGCACATGGATCGCGAAACAGCAGTCACTCTGGTCTATAACTTCTAAACGCTATAGCGCGGCGGCGCCGCGCTTTTCACGCTGTTATGCACGCTCCCGCTCCAACGCCGCTTTATTAAGTACCCGCAACTTCCCGTAACTCAATTCGATAACGCCGTCCGTTTCCAGACGCTTTAACTCTCGACTTATGGCCTGACGAGACACCCCCAGCATTTTTGCTAAATCTTCCTGAGGCAAATGCACGTCAATTAGGTGGCCACCGCCGCCATCATCAACGCCATAAAAAGTTAGCAGCTCTAAAATTCGCTTCGTCAAGCGCTCGGTCAGGGAAAACAACGCAGCGCCTTCAACGTAACTTAATGCCAATCGCAGTTTGCGGCAGAGCATGGGAACAAAATGTTGGTACAGTTCAGGGCGTGCTCTCAGCAGCGAATCGAATTTTTCGCGGGGCAAAAATAGCGCCGCGCACGCCCCCACCGCGAATGCATCGTGACTGCGTGGCAGGCCATCTAGCAGAGAAATTTCACCTATCCAATCACCCGGCTCAACCAACATAACCAGTAATTCTTTGCCTTCCTTACTGGTATTACTCAAGCGCACTCGTCCCTGAATTACGCCAAATAAGCCGCCCCCCTCATCGCCCTGACTATACAGGCACTCGCCGTCGGCAAGCGTTCGCACCGTGCTCACCACCATCAGCTGCTCAACAACATCGGATGGCAAACCCGCCAGCAGTGGGTTAGCTCTGAGTATTTTCCGTTTATCAATCACCTACATATTTCCTCACCAATAAGCCCCCAATGAACTTAAATGCATCAACACTGTCGCCTAGTTGACAGATTTACTTCGTCAAACAGCGTCAAAATGCGCTATAGCTTAGATCAGCCTTAACAAAAACCGAGGATGAATAACAATGACAATATCACTAAAGGATCAGGTTTCCGAAACAGAATGGCAATTACGAGTCGACCTTGCCGCCGCCTATCGCCTCGTGGCCATGTTCGGTTGGGACGACCTTGTGTTCACCCACATCTCTGCGCGTATTCCCGGCCCGGAGCACCACTTTTTGATCAATCCCTACGGCATGATGTTCGAGGAGATCACCGCGTCGTCGCTGGTTAAAATTGACCTCAATGGCGAAAAGGTAGTCCACTCTCCCTACCCCGTAAATCCCGCTGGTTTCACGATTCACAGCGCCATTCACCAAGCCCGGGAAGACGCCCAGTGCGTTATGCACACCCATTCATTAAACGGCGTAGCGATATCGGCCCAGCGCGATGGAATTTTGCCCCTATCGCAGCAAGCTACTTTGGTATTGGCGAGCCTTGGCTATCATGACTATGAGGGCATTGCCCTCAATGAAGAGGAAAAGCCGAGGTTGGTTGCCGATCTAGCTGACAACACCTTTTTAATGTTGCGTAATCATGGCTTACTTACCGTCGGCGCCAATCCTGCCGACGCATTTTTATCGATGTATATTTTTGAAGCCACCTGCATGATTCAGGTAAAGGCATTGGCGGGTAATCGCGATTTAATTCCTATCGACCCAACCATTGTCGACGGCGTTAAGGAAGCGGCCAAAATCGCCACTGGTGGTTTGTTTGGCGGAATCGCCTGGCCAGGACTGCGACGTAAACTTGACCGCCAAAATCCCGGCTATGCCGAATAATAAACGCAACAACGGGAGCATCTCATGCCTACTGACACAAACGACTTAAAGACCTTCACCAGCTTTGCTGAATTTTATCCCTACTATTTGGCTGAGCACAGCAACAAAACCTCCCGCCGTCTGCACCTTATCGGCAGCCTATTGGCGCTGTTGGTACTGTGCACTGCGCTATTTAATCAACAGTGGGCCTTGCTGTGGCTGCTCCCCGTTATCGGCTATGGCTTTGCGTGGGTCGGCCATTTTTTCTTTGAAAAAAATAAACCCGCCACTTTTAAGCACCCGCTATACAGTTTTATTGGCGACTGGGTGATGGCAAAAGACCTTTTGCTCGGCCGCATACCGCTTTAGTCCCAAGGACTTAACTTCGATATTGCCGGAAAAATATACTATGATGTGGCGCTAAAACGGAAAAACCACCCCAAGATCTCAAAACAGGGGAATAATAATGATCCGAATAAATGCCACCAGATATTTTTCCTGGCTATTGAGTTGCTGGGCTTGCATCACGCCTCTTAGCGGCTTTGCGAATATTGATGATTTTCAAGACCGCTATTTTGCCGAAGTCGACGGCAGCATCTGGGCCTTACACATTGATGCCAGCCATACCTTTCAACACCGAGTTACCGCAAAATTGCAGATGGGTAATACCAGAGAGCGCTATTTATTAATAGGCAGTATTCGTGGTGACCGCATTACAGGCAGTTACCAAAAGCCTATAGGCATTAGTCACTCGTCTGAGGAACGGCGCTTTGAATTACGTCGCATGGATAAAAACCAAGTAGCGCTTAGCTTAAGCAACGGCCTTGGAAAAAATTTCAGCAAAATTACAATGAGCGCAGACAATCACAAGAACCCGATTGATACCGCTATTCTGGGTACGTGGTATTCCGTTGCCGAGCCCGGCGCCAGCGTCAGTAATCCCTATCTTGGCGAGGAGTGGGCTATTCGCTTTGGTGCGAATGGCAAACTCTGTGAATCCCTTTATCTCGTCGACACGCGCACCCAAAAAAACCACCAAGACCCCTGTTCTCAACCAACATCACACCGCTGGAAGGCAGTCGACGGTAAGATTTATACTACCGTAGGTGAGGACTGGCAATTGCATTTTAACTACCGCCTAATGGGTGGACGCTTAGTAGTTAGCTACCCCGGCGGTAAGCGCCGCGTAGCCAACTTAGCAGAGTAAACGCACCTCATGCCTGGCTAATTAGCGCCCACAATTCTGGGCCGCTGAAGTCGCGCCGCCCGCCCTCTTCGGCGCTGTGTATCAAGGCCTTCAAACGCGCATTGGCTGGTGCGGTAAGACCATGATTCAGCGCCAAGCTTAAGACTTCGCCGTTAAGCCATTCAACTTCCGTCTTACGACCCCGTTCCAGATCTTCCCACATAGATGAGCGCGCCATTGGGTCTATTGCTAACATAGGCTGGGCCAGCCGCGTAAACAAAAAATCCGGTAGCGCGAGAATAAAGGGGAGCACCGACGCAGGAACAGCAGTTAAGCGTTGCAAGGGTATCTCTGCCGCGGTAATTGCGGCTAAGGCCTCGCTTTGTAATAAGCCGAGACAACGCCGATACGCCCGTTGCGACAACTCGGCTTTTAGCGGCAAACCCGACAGGGCATTAATGGGATTATTTAGATTTAACAATAACTTTGACCACAGCACCGAACGCATATCAGCTTGGGTTTCAAAGGGCGTCCCGCTAACAGCCAATCGCGTGCCAAGCTCAGCCACTTCAGCGGCGGCTTCTACCATCACCGCACCCTCTGTACCTGCGTGAAAACAACCCTTGCCCATCTGCAGTACATTAAACGCAATCATGCCGGCCAACACCTTGGAATTTGGCAAGGCTTGACGCAGTATCGCCGCATTGGCGACGCCATTTTGCAGACTAATAATAATGGTATTACGCCCCATCACCGGCGCCAATTGTTCAGCTACCGCAGCAGTATCACCCGATTTAACCGTAACAATAACGACATCTTGCTCCGGCAAAGCGCTTAGTTCAGTATAAAAACGCACTTTTTGCGCATCGACCGAATACTTGAGACCACGAAGATCACTGATATGTAAGCCGTGTTCGGCGAGCTCGTCTGCCATACGCGGACGACCCAACAAACAGACCTCCGCACCACCCATTTGTAGGGCCGCGCCAATATAGCAGCCAATACTACCCGCCCCAACTATACCTATGCGCAATGCCATTTCAGCCTCATTTGTGCACGTTATTATTTAATTCATTTGCAATAAAAACACCGTTGCCATTAATAATGGTAGCTCAATTCCAAGCCATAACTACGAGGTTCACCCCACACTACCGCTCGGTCTGCTTGGGGCAAATTATCTATAGCGTATATTTCATACTCTTTATCGAGGAGATTTTTACCCCACAGCGCTAAGCCCAATTCGCCGTGGGCAAACGCTAACTGCTGAAGGCTTAGGCGCGCATTCCATAATTGATAAGATGGCATAATAGTGAGCGCATTTTGAACATCGCCCCCGCCTAGCCGGGTATCCATAAAACTGGTATTTACATTCAAATGCAATTTGGCACTTGCGCCCTGCCAAACATGCCAGTCAAGATTCGCAGTATAGCTATTTTCTGGCGCGGCGGAAAATGCATAACGCTGAGTCACATCGTTACCAAAGCTGTCCCTCACCGCGGTAATTTCAGCATCGAGATAGGCGTATTCCAAACTTATCACTAAGGCGCCGTCCAGTAGCGCACTCACATCAAACTCAAAGCCCTGCATACTTGCACTTCCGGCGTTCAACACCTTGGTATCCGCTACTGTGCCATTGAGTAGGAAGTTCATTTGCATGTCGTCAAAATGGGTCTGAAATACATTGGCATTAAGGCGCAAACGCCCCTGTAACCACTCACTTTTCATGCCCAGCTCCATGCTAAATGCTTTTTCTTTGCCAAAGCCACCAGCAAATCCAACGCCATAATCAATACTGTCAGACGCGGCGCCTTGATTGCCGTCCAACTGCGGGTCACGGGTATTAAAGCCACCGCTTTTATAGGCTTCAACGCCTTTGGCATAGAGATTTACATCTTCTTGCAACTCATACTCCACCACCGCGCTAAAGGAGTCGTCTTTAAATCGACGCTGTCCAAACACATTGTCAAAACGCCGATCCGCAGGCAAACCACCCCGATTCAAAACAGGCGTAATCAAAGGGCCGAGCTCCTCATTTTCAGCAAATGTGGTTAAGGAAAACACTTGGGGATCCCCTTCTTCAGGTGTGTATTCAAAGTAAACTTCGTCGCGCTGGTTTTTCAGTGCTTCGCGGCGATCCCGAGAGTGGCGAGCACCTACTGAAATATGCAGAGCATCATCCAGAATGGGTGGGGTCCACCGCAACTGACCAAAGACCGCCGCCGCCGTATTATCAACGTCGTACTTCTGGCTAACAAAATTCACGATATAAACATCGTCGGCGCCATCCACCAAAGAATAGAGTTGCAGGTGTAAAGGGCTATTGTCCTCTACCGCCGCCTCAGTGAAATAGTACGCCCCCAGTAGGTATTCAAGGCCAAGATCCTCAAATTCCCCGGTATATTGAAATTCGTGGGATTGCTGGCTCTGGGTGATCGTCGGCTTGACTAGCGGCGTTGGACCACCACTGGCCGATTCCGCAGCTGGCCCGTCGTAACGATGAGTATCGAGACGATAATCAGGGGAGCCGAGTCCCCCCCCCAAATCAGTATAAGCAGAATCAAATAGCTCGCGATAGGCAGCAATATATTTAAACTCCCCCACATCTGTACTGGCTCTGACAATCAAGGCGTGGCCGTCGATTTCACTAACTGACGACTCCAACGGCGCGGTGGTTGCCATGGCACTAAAGCGATGGCGGCCAAATTTACTACGCGCCTGAGCGCTGCGCTTAATGGCATCCGCCTGGCCTTTGTGGCCGCCCTCCGCCGAGGGGTTGATGGCCTGAAACATATAGTTATAAGACTTCATATCCGAACGGTCATAACTGTAATCCAAGCGCAAATCAGTGTTTATATCCCAGCTCAGATCAAAACGTGCACCCTGCACCTCCCGGTCACCAAAATCGCCCCCAGGCCCGGTATTTTTCATAAAACCATCACGGCGTTCCGTTAAATAGGCCAGCTTAACGGCGAAGGAATCCGCTATCGGTAGGTTTACACTTGATTTACTACGAATTAGCGCCTGGTTACCCACACCAACTGTCTGATTGAATTCCAGTTTTTCTGAGTGCGGCCGACGGGTTAGCAAGTTAATTGCGCCACCGGTGGTATTGCGGCCATATAAAGTCCCCTGTGGACCTCGCAATATTTCCATTCGTGCTAATTCAGCCACATCCATGGCCGTGCCACTGGAGCGCGCAATATAAACACCGTCCAAATACAAGGCCACAGGTGTGTCTTGGGTTACTTGCACATCACCCAAACCAATGCCGCGAATATAAATGCGCAGACTCGCACCATTGATCGGAAAGGGTTCTATCGTCAAACCGGGCACTTTACTGGCAATATCTGCTAAGCCGCTGACACCTTCAATCTGCAGGCGCTCTTCGCGAAACACCGTCAGTGATATCGGGGTGTCTTGTAGAGATTCTACTTTCTTGCGTGCACTAACCAATACCTCCTCTAAACGCAACTGACCGGTCGCAAAACTACCACTGCAATAAAGCGTCGACACAAAAAGCAAGACGAGTAACTTTTGCGGATGCGAATCGATGCTATCGTGGGCACTTTTCGTCCCAAGGATGCAGCCCCGATCGGTGGTCATTGTTAACATGCTGCGCGGTCCACTCCCCAAAAAAAAGCATTGCCACTGTGGCACCTGCGTATATGCCGCCAACAATACCATAAGCTTGCCACCAGCGAGGTTCCAAACTACGGCCTTTACACATCCGGACAATTCCCGATGGCATCCAGCTAATCGACAATTTACGATTTTACTCGCAGAACAAGTCCGTCTACGTCACAAACGCACATTGTCATCAAGTCGTAACTGTCAAAGACGGATTGCTTTCTATAAAATGAAGCAATATATACATTTATTTATCGACGAGGTCCCCCCTCCAATGTCTCAAGCGCAACAACCCGATTGTCCTGTGTCACAACAAAAACCGCCACTACTGTGGATGCAGAGCATTTTATTTTCTAGTACTCTCCTCATCGCCGCCGTTGGCGTACCATGGTATGGATTCAGCCAAGGCTTCACTTGGGGCGGCTGGCTCGCTTTTATTGCGATACTTGGCGCCAACGGGATGTCAATCACTGCCGGTTACCACCGCCTGTGGGCCCACAATAGCTACAAAGCACACCCTCTGCTAAAAATAATGTTCGCCCTTTGGGGGGCCGCAGCGACCCAAAACAGCATTTTAATCTGGGCTTCGGGCCACCGCCGCCACCACCGTCATGTCGACGATATTGATAACGACCCCTATTCAGCAAAGAAAGGCCTGTGGTATTCCCATATTGGCTGGATGCTAAGAGATTACGAGGCAAGCAGCGAAGACTTCAGTAATGCCCGCGATCTACAACGCGATAAAATAGTCATGTGGCAACACAACAACTATCTCGCCTTGGTGCTTCTTATGAATATTGCACCTGCGGTAATCCTTGGCTTTATCACCGGCAATATGCTGGAAAATATCCTGCTCGCCGGGGTTCTGCGTCTGGTTGTTAGCCACCACACCACCTTCTTTATTAATTCTCTCGCTCACCACTGGGGCCGCCGTCCTTACACCGACGAAAACACTGCCCGCGACAATGATTTTCTTGCGCTACTCACCTACGGAGAGGGCTATCATAATTACCACCATATTTTCCAAAATGACTACCGCAATGGTATACGCTGGTGGCAATACGACCCCACCAAATGGCTCATTAAAGCCGCCTCGTGGCTTGGCCTAACCTGGGACTTACGCAAAGTACCCGATTTTAAAATTCAACGCGCTATACTCACCATGCAGTTTAAAAAGGCAGAAAGCGCGTTACGCCAGAGCAAGGGTGCCGATGCGAAACACTTTGGCGCGTTTCTGGAGCAGGAATACCAACAGTTTTGCGAATACCTCAATGACTGGAGTACCGTAAGCCAATCGTGGATGGAAGCTAAGCGCGGACTCATCAATGCTCAAAAAGAAGCCCTGCAAGAAAATTTGGTCGGCAAGAAAGAGCAACTGCAACTCAACTTCAACCACGCGTGGGAGCACGCAACCCTGCGTACGCGCCTGAAAGAGCTAGAATACGCATTAAAAATGCAGCGCAAACGTTTGCAATTGCTTAGCGTGCAAATGGCATAAGGATTGTCAGTCGTAAAAAAAGGCGCACTAGGCGCCTTTTTTTACGACTGACAAAAACCTAGTCTACTCGGCCACGCACGCTGAATGCTGGCGACGCCAAACTACCCCGCCACAACAAAGGTACATCCATCCCCGGCAAGACACTTGGCGCCTGATAAACTAACCTAAAACGCTCATTTGCCGCACTTACCACAATGGCCGAGGAAGTACTGCTGCCACGTTCCGTCACGTACCAGCGCGGCAAGCCCATATTGAGCTCCACCCGGTACACCTCACCTGGCGCTAAATTAATCATATCCGCCTCGCGCAACACATAGGACGAGCAGCTCTTGTCGGCTTGACTCAAGCTGCGCCCGGTATCACCGAGAGACTGCAAACTAAAGCCGCAATGTTTGTCGTTATCCGCAATTTTTAATTCCGTGTCCGACACATTTTGTAAACTCACCACCAACACTGGACTGCGTTGCGTAATTGTCGCACTGTCCCAATTTAAGGTATTGCTAAGCGCGGTTGGTGTTGGGTTAATCTGTTCAAACCCGATCCCCAAACGACTCCAGCGATAAGCGCTAAGCACACCCAAACCATTTGAACCTACAGCAACTGCCACTTCCATTGGTATTTGCACGCCCTCGCGGTCACCACGCTTTAGTTCAATGCCTTCGCCACGACCCTGTTCAACAAAGTATTGCTCAATACCGTAACTCACCGGGATTTGTCCCCCAAGCACCTCTCGGCTCACTCGGCCCCGGAGATAAAGTCCAGACGGTGGCGCACTATCACTTAAGTAATCCAGTTCATAGACATCGTCTGGGCCCGCCTTAAGCAAGGCATAAACTACCGCACCGCGGCTAAGTGCCGTGCTCGCTGTTTTACCCCGATATTGGGCCAAATCCACAGCATTTAAACCATAGCGCAAGCGAATATAGTCTCCCCGCATTGGGTCACGGGGATCTATCGGCGCGGTGCGCAAATAAATTTGCTCGCCCCGCTGACGCACCCATTCGCGCTGTCCTGCCAAATAGCCGAGCCCCCCTAACTGACTCAACACCAGCGCCACAACCAATCCTTTACGCACGGGGTTTCTCCAACTTGCGGCGAGTATTTTGCTTGGCATAACGCTGGCCAATCACAAATAACAGTATACCAAGCAGTAAGAACACGCTTGAGCGTGCGAGTAAGCTATGAAACAAGTCGGTGAATCTCGCCAGAGCAAGCACACTTAACATGATACAACCCAAGCTCAGAATTTTGCCACGACCATGCTCCGTGCCACGATAGACAAACAGCAAGCTGTACAACAGAAATACTACGTTAAATACCAGGCGGCCAAAACCCTGTATATCAACGCCAAACATCGCCGGTAGCACAACGAGGAGTAAGACCATTAGCACAAGGCCAGTTTCCAACCTTGCTTCTGAATTCAATGGACGCGAACTACTTCTCAACAAGGTTGCCAGCCAAACCGTCATTGTCAGCAGCGCGGGCACAAGCAAATGAAACAAACCAAAACCCGGTACAGTCGACATACCTTGCTGCGACGGCATACCAATAAAACTGCCAACAAACACTAGGCCTAACCACAACACTATCGCCACACTATAAAAGACACTTTTCGCTGCCGGGTAAGCTAAGCTCATCGCTAACTGAGCCAACCCAAAATAGCTTCCCACCAATAGCAGTAATACGGGCATAAGGAATTGTTCACCAAGGCGCCACACCCCAAAGGCATAAAGGAGCGGTAGGCTTACCAACGCCATCGCCAACAAACTGTTAGCGCGCTGCCACCGCGCCAAGGGCAGAATAGTGCAGATGAGGATCCAGCTTGCTTGCGGCAAATGGCGCTGAAACTCAAAGGTTTCTAGCCCAGCCCACAAGGCAAGTAGCACCGTTGCTAATATGCCGTGGGCGGCCGATGGCAAAGCCCATCCAAGACTTAAGGCCGCGACAAACCACAGCAAAAAACCATCGGGATAGTGCGCATCAAAATGGTAGATTTGCGCCACCAGCCAGATCCCTGTACCAAAGAGAATTGTACCGAGTAAATGCAAGCTTTCGCCCAGCGAACGGCGCTGATCCTTAGCCTGAAAGAATGCCATGCCCGCAATATGGGCCAATAGAATTGAACCACCAACCACCGCCAGTTTAAGATAGCGATGCATATCTGCCCAATTATAGGCAAAGAACAAAATAACGCCCATGCCAAAAATAGCCGCGCCCAATGCCGCAAAAATGACTTTACCCCAGCGGCCATCACCACTGTAGCTGCGACCGAGACCGCCACGGCTAGCGCCGCCCGAGCGCGCATATACCATTGCTGGGTACCGAGCATAAAGTGTTGTTGCCTGCTCGTCTGTAATAATCCCTTCCCTTAACCACTGAGCTATTTCGGCCCGCAGCCAAGGATTGTTATTGTCCATAATGCTCTCACAAATTAGTCATTTGCCGGGCCGATAGATCCGTCTACCGACTAAATGGTTCCCGTAATTATGAATATACACCTTCGCAAATGCAGTCAGAAAACTCGCCTTCAGGAGTCGCTCACTTCGTCGCAGCTTATGCGGTCAGGCCAGCTCTTCCAGCACTCGCTCAGCAAAACCATGACCAGCCTCGGCATACAGGTTAAAAGTGACACAACCCATACGCAGCAGTTCATCATGTTGGTCGGGGAATCGGGACACCACAGCGATCTTACCCTGATAATTAAGCTGGTTAAGCAATTTAACAACTTCGATATTTTCTTCGTGATTACTGAGGCTCACTAAGATCATTCTGCGCCGTTGCAAACCCGCCCGCTCTAAAAAATCCCGGTCACTGGCATCGCCTGCAACACAATTAATGCCCGCCAGTTTCAGCTTTACTGCCTTGTCGGCATTTTCTTCCACACCCACTATTTTTTCTGGGTAGTGCTGGCTAAGGTAGTCATAGGCGCCACTGCCAATTCGCCCCATGCCAAAAATGATAATCTCAGCTTCGCCCATATTCACCGGACGCTCCAAGACCAATAGTTGGCGACGCTCCAATTTTTGTAGCCGCTCGGCGATCCGTGCGTACAAGCTGTGTACATGGGTATTAAAAGGCACGGCAATAAACAAAGACAAGGCCATCGCCACCGCTAACGTCGTCAACCACTCTGCTGGCAGCGATCCAGCCTGCACTGCCATGGCCGCAACAATCAAGCCGAATTCACTGTAATTAAATAGCGACAGACCAACCAGTAGCGAGGTACGCGCTCGCAAGCGGAACAACAGCAGCAACGCAAAGTAGATCAATGGCCGCAGCAAGATGAGTCCCGCCAAGGCTAAAGCCACCGTCAGCATGGCGCCACTCGGCATACCGGCATAACCAATACTCAAGAAAAAGGCGGTGAGAAAGATATCCTTAAAATTAATAAGACTTTTATACAGCTCAACACTTTTAGTCGATTTGGACAGCAGAACACCAAACAGCAGAGCGCCTAAACCACCTTCAAGGTGCACCAGCTCAAATAAGGCCGCTGCACCAACTGCTGTACCAATACCAAATAGCACTAACAATTCCCCGTGACCAGCCTGCTTAAGCAGTGCCACTAAGATAGGTCGCAGCAGGGGCAGCGCGAGCAAGGCGATGGCCCATTCCGACGGCGGCTGCTCGGCGGAAAACACCAAAAAGCACACAGCAAAAATGTCTTGGACAATCAAAATACCAATAGCAATTTTGGCGTGAAGTGCTGCGCCTTCGCCGCGCTCATCAAATATTTTTACGGCAAACACCGTGCTTGAAAATGACAAGGCAAAGGCAAGCATCCACGCCACGGAGGTTTCAACAGATTGAAGCTCAGGAATTAACCAATGCAAACTCAAAAGTACCAGCGCCGTCAACGGCACTACTAACACGGTATGTAAACTTGCCGCAGCCCAAATTTGGGGGGCTAGCAACTCCCGCACATTGAGTTTTAACCCAATAGTGAATAACAGCAACATGATACCCAGCTCCGACAGGGTATGAATAAGCTCGGGGTCGCCCAACTGCAAACCACCGGCAATAAAACCCGCCACTAAATAGCCGAGTAAGGGCGGCATACCAAGACGTTTAAATAACAAGCCGGCAATAAAGGCAATTCCGACCAGCAAGGGTTCAATCATTACAAGTCACTCGTTAATTAATAACTATCGAAAATCAAGGCCGTGGTATACGCGGAATTAAAACTGGGGTCTGAGCCTTGTATTGTTGATAATTAGGATCACTCCCCCAGCGCCTATTCGCGCTGGCTTCAAGGAGTGGAATCCCTGTGACTTTAGTCAACACCAAAATAACAAACAACGGCGATAACAAGCCTAAATACAAACAGCCGCTCAAAGCTGGAAAGGCGATAATACACACGCCAATCCACACTAATATTTCGCCAAAATAATTCGGGTGCCGAGACCACGCCCATAAGCCCTGGCGAATAAATTGTCCCTGATTACGTGAATCAGCGCGGAATCGCCGCTTCTGCACATCCGCAGCCACCTCCAACACCATACCGAGCAGCCAACACAAGAGGCCTATGCCTGCCGTCCAGCCTAAGGGTTTATCTACGCCAGATGCCATTGCCAAGATCGCCGCAAGTGAAATCAGAAAAACCCACAATGCCTGAAGTGTCCACGTTACAAGAAAGCGATAAAAATTGATTTTAATTTTGTCAAAACGTGTATCTCGACCATCCACACACACTCGCCAAAACAAAAATCCGCCCAAGCGTAGCGCCCAAATGACAATTAAACCGGCAAGCAAATAATTCCGATCAGTCTCAACACTCAAACTAAAGCAAACAAGGACGACTGCAATATTACTCAACGCCCCGGTTAAATCATAGAAGCGTTCGGTGTGATTTAAATAAGCAGGAATAAATACCAGCCACTGCACACCAAATGCGATCAGCAGCGACCACAGGGGCAAACTCAAACCACCATATGTCGGCAAACCTCGCCCAGCTGCACTGGCAAGCAGCAAACTTACCGCGGCCATCACCAACACCGCGAGCAAGGCTTTTACCCCAGACTTTTGCATTAGCGTTCTACCCCTAAGCTTACAGATGTGTATACAGCTTAACCGATACGGAAACTCTCATACGGCCTAATTTTTTGCAGACAAACTTTTATTCAACACCACATACCAACAACGCCAGATAATAGCGAACCGATAATAATTCCCAAGCGCTCGTCAAACAGTTGCTTCACCCCTAGCTCATCAAAGACTAGTGAGCCAACAAATAAACTCATGCTAAAATCAATACCACAGAGTCAGGCTATGCCATACAAGGACAGCCAGGAGATATCTTCTGGCAACTGGTGAATTTAAGCTTCACGCCTAACCAACAAAAACCAAATACGCCGACCTGCTTGCCCACGAACAACCCCAACGCAATACCGAGCGGTACACCGTGCAGCACATGATCCAATCCCACACCGTGAAAACTAATACCCGATTTACAAAACGCCAACACCGGCACGACCATGTCGCCAATGACACCAAGGGCCGGCAGAATGATTTTGTTTAGCTCGGCCAGGTCCCCTCCCCAAAATTCACGCTTGAGTACCAGCCCAACCATGAGGAAAAACACAGCCATTAGGCCGCCATTCACCCACACTAATAATGGTTTGGCCGATTTCAATGCATCGACCAGCACCACGACCGGAGTATCAATAACGCCTATACGCACTGAGGCTACCCCAAGATCATACCGACTGAGGCCGACAACACAATGTTTTCTATCGAGTTTCGATACTGTGCATTTGTAGCGTTTCAGCGCTATGCTGCAGGAAGCTTTCAAAACTTCTTTGCTCCGGCGACGCCCCGCCGATCTTCGCTTAGCGTGCCTCGAAACGGCAGTGAGCACTTTGGCTGCGCTACGCTCCCCAAAGATTCCTAGGGGCCCCAGAGCTACACCAGTATCGCCACCGATAAGGAAATAATAAATGACCGATAAGTCTAAATTACGCGGCGCCAACTTTCCCTCCGCTCGGGATGAACTGCCAAGTAATCAGCAAGACCAACCCGCCGCCTATCGGCTGGCCTATACCGATCAAGATTTCTTATTGCGCGAGGAACTGCGCGGCCTGCGTTTTCACTTAGAATTGCAAAAGCCTGAAATGACCCTAAAAGAACACGGAGTCGAATCCACCATTGTCATTTTCGGCAGCGCCCGCTTTCCCTCCCCGGAAGACGCCGACGCAGCTTTAGTCATTGCCCAAGACAGTGGCGACCCCGCCAAAGTGAGGGCCGCCAAACGCGACCAACGCAATAGCCATCACTATGAGCAAGCCCGCCGCCTAGGTGAACTGATTACCACCCATTCCAATCACTGTGATCCCAACGAACAACTCTATGTAGTCACTGGCGGCGGCCCAGGTATTATGGAAGCCGCCAACCGCGGTGCCAGTAACGCCGGTGGCAAATCGATCGGCCTCAATATTGTATTGCCCCACGAACAAGATCCAAACCCCTATATCAGCCCTGAATTTTGCTTTCGCTTTCATTATTTCGGCATCCGCAAAATGCACTTTATGCTGCGCGCCAAGGCCGTGGTGGTGTGCCCCGGTGGCTTTGGCACCTTCGATGAATTATTCGAGGTCCTAACCCTCATTCAAACCGGCAAGTCTAAACGGGTCCCGGTCATTCTCATTGGTCACGAGTTTTGGCGCCAGGCCATTAATTTGGAATTTCTCCGCGACGAGGGGGTTATCAGCCCCGAAGACGTCAATATGATCAGTGTCGTCGATACCGCCGAGCAAGCTTGGCAGCACATAGTTGATTTCTATCAACTCAGTCTTGACGAGTGTATTCGCTGCTAAAAAAATTCTGCCAAGTCACTGTGAGACATGTATTGCCCTCAGTAAACAGCCACGAGTAAAACCAAAGAGCATCAGGAAATTGGGGGTAAATATGCTATAGTGATGAATTGTTTTTTGTTAACACGGTTGCCCATGTCCGCCCCTATTATTCGCTTTCACGCCATTCGTTTTGCCTATCAACTCGACCCCATTCTCGACGATTTTAGCTGGCAGTGGCCAGCCGGTCAGCATCTCGCGATCTTAGGCGGCAACGGCGCAGGCAAAACCACCCTCGCCAAACTCATTACCGATCAGCTGCGGCCTAACGCGGGCGACATCCACTACGCTGCCAATATTGGCCCAGATGATATCGCTCACATCTCGTTTGATTTACACCGCGAGTTGATGGAATACGACCGCCGTTTTGATGACAGTGAAACCCGCGACGATGCCTTCGATGTTGGCACGCCAGTGCGCGCTATTATTTTGCAAGGCCAGCCCGCCAACGCCGAATTCGACAGTCTGTGCAGCAGACTCGGTATTGCGCACATACTAGACCAGGGTATCCGCTTCATCTCTACCGGTGAGAGTCGCAAAACCCTGCTCGCCCGCGCCCTTTTAGCCAAGCCCGCGGCGCTGATTCTCGACAATCCTTTTGAGGGCTTGGATGTCAATGCCCAAACCGAAATGCGGGCCATGCTCGACGAGTTACTCACCTCGCCAACGCCGCTGATTCTGCTGACCAAAGACGCCAACGATATTCCTGACTGCATCGACACCGTATATCAAATGGCCCACGGCAAAATGCTAGGTGAATGCAGTGCGGCCGCCGCCAAGCAGGCCAGTAAAGCACTGCATCACTACGCCAAACCGCTACCGATAGCCCAAGCGCCGGCACACCCTGACGACAGCGCATTGTTAGAGCTGCGTAATATCAATGTGAATTTCCGTGGTAATCAGGTGCTCAGCGGCATCAACTGGACCTTAATGCCAAACCAGCACTGCTGTATTAGCGGCCCTAACGGCGCGGGCAAGTCGACCTTGCTCGGCCTCCTCTGCGGCGAGAACGATAAGGCCTACGGCCAAGAGGTGTACCTATTCGGCAAGCGTCGCGGCAGCGGCGAAAGTATTTGGGAGGTTAAAGCCCAATTTGGCCTGCTTAATACCAGCATGCAAATGAATAATTTAAAACGCACCAAAGTGATCGACGTGGTAGCGTCTGGCTTATTTGATTCGGTAGGTTTATACACTGACTACAGCGAGTCTCAACGCCAGATGTTAGTTGCGTGGCTGGACGCGCTTGAACTGTTGCCCCTCAAAGAGCAGCGTTTCGACCGGCTGTCATTTGGTGAACAGCGCATGGTTTTACTGGCTAGAGCGATGGTCAAGTCGCCCCGTATTCTCATTTTAGATGAGCCCTGCATCGGCTTAGATAACGAGCAAAAATCGCGATTGCTCGGTGCCGTAGACCAAATTGCCGCCCACGGCCAAACCCGCATTTTATTCGTTAGTCATCGCAGTGAAGAGCTGCCCGAGTGCATCAATCAGTTTATGGATTTAGTCCCCGCGGCGCAGGGCGGCTATACCGCCCAAGTCCGCGAGGTCTAAGCCAGCCATTCTAGCTAGTCAAATACGTTGCGAAACCAGCCCCACACCTTCTCAGGCTCTGGGGCGCAGCCGCCGCGCTCACTGGGGGCACTGCCGCTCATAAAGGGCATATAACGCGCGTTTTCACACCACGACTGACTAAGCTTGCCACTGACGCCGTCCACCCACTGATACTCTACGCCATCTACCAGGGAAAAAGGCATTTGCTCGGTGCTAGCCTCAGCCATAAATTGACGCCACACCATTAAGGCACCGCTGGCGCCGGTTAAACCCGTTGAGGTGTTATTGTCTAACCCCATCCACACCACCGCCATATAGTCCCCGGCAAAACCAGCAAACCACGAGTCGCGGGTATCGTTACTGGTACCGGTTTTACCCGCCACCCGATAGTCTTTGGGCAACACCCGATACACCCCTTTGCCCGTGCCTTCGCGCACGGTTTCTAACATCGCGTATTGCAATAAATGCACTGCTGCAGAACTGACAACCTGCTTTGGCTTTTGCGGGTAGCGCGCCAATAACTCGCCCTTATTATCCGTTATGGCATAAATCGTACGCAGCGGTGTATAACGACCATCTGCCGCCAAGGTCTGGTACATCGCCGCGACCTCTATTGGCGCCAGCTCCGCTGAACCCAATAACATCGATGGTACTTCAAGTAAGGGCCGCTGCACGCCAAGGCGCTGGAACATGGTCATAACCTTATCCAAGCCAAGCTGCATACCCAATCGCGCAGTCGCTATATTATAAGAGTGGGCCAATGCGGTGTGCAGTGGCACCTCACCGTGGGATTTGCGATCGTAATTCGAAGGCCGCCACTGACTGCCATTGGCATTGCTGATCGACACCGGCTCATCCGACACCTTGGTCAACAAACTATATTGATTGGGTTGATTTAGCGCCGCCAAGTACACAGCGGGTTTAGCCAATGAGCCAATGGGCCGCAGTGCATCTAGGGCGCGGTTAAAGCCTGCGTACTTTGGCCGTTTGCCACCAATAACAGCGACGACATCACCGCTGTTTACTTTGGTCACGACCATGGCGACTTCTAAGTCTTTTTGACGGGCTTCCAGGCGCTGCAAGGATTTAACCGTTGCCTTTTCTGCACGGCGCTGCAAAACCGGGTCAAAGGGCGTAAATATCCGCAAGCCACTGGTTTGCAGCTCCTTGCTCTGATAATCACGGCTCAATTGACGTCGCACCAAATCGACATAAGCGGGGTACACGCCAGCCAGTGCCGAGGTTTTGGCTAACTCTAAAGGCTCTTTCTGCCACTCTGCCAATTGCTGCGTGGTAAGCCAACCCTCTTCCTCTAGCTCGCCGAGCACAATATTGCGGCGGGTTTTGGCGCGTTCTGGGTGACGCCACGGGTCGTAATACGACGGCCCTTTAACGAGGCCGACCAGCATCGCAACCTGCCCTAAATTTAACTCTTCTAGGGGCCGGTTATAATAGTGGCGCGCGGCAAGACCAAAGCCGTGAATAGCCCGATTGCCTTCCTGCCCCAGATAAACTTCGTTGATATACGCTTCTAAAATTCGGTCTTTGCTGTAATGCAGCTCGGTTAAAATCGACATCACCGCTTCTTTCGCCTTGCGCCACAAGCTGCGCTCATTGCTGAGAATAGTGTTTTTAACCAATTGCTGGGTGAGTGTGCTCCCGCCCTGCACCGTGCGCCCCGCCTTTATATTGGCGAGCATAGCGCGCACGATACTGCGCGGCGAAATACCAAAATGGCTATAGAAGTGCTGATCTTCCACCTGCACCAAGGTTTCAATCAGCATTTGCGGCGCTTCGGCAAGGCTTAACATCAGGCGGTCTTCATGGCGGCCTGGATACACCCCACCAATCACCATGGGGTCGAGCTGCGCTTCAGCGATGCGATCACCCAATTTATTGCGCACCACGCCCACCGTGGTCGAGTTCATTTCAACCTCGATCTTGCGCGCGGGCTGCAGGCCGTCAGCAAAGGCGAAGGACCGCAGATAAATCGTAAAATGATCGCCCTGGCGAAAGTAACTGCCTGGCTGATCCACCAAACGGCGGCGACTGTAACCCAGCTCACCTAATTCTGACTCTAACTCATACGCCGTCAGAATCGCCCCCGTCGCCAGTACTAAGGGCCGTGCGTAGACTTTGGCGGGCTGCTCATAGCGCTGACGGTCAAACGTGCCGCGCACCTTGGCATCGCAGTAAGCGAAAAAAATCAACATGACGACCGCAAACGCCAAGCTAAGCTTGACCAATAAACCCCACCACGAGAATGTTGCTGCGGAAGCGCCACTTCCCTTAGATGCTTTCTTAACCATTCAATACGACCAGATACATTGCAAATTAGAATTCAAACCGGATAATAGCGGCACTTTACCGCAAGTTACTGGCAAATCAGATGAAAAAATACCACCTCTATGGAATTGGCGCCGCCTTAGTCGATACCGAAATCGAAATTAACGACGCCGAATTGCAATCCCTCGGCGTGGAAAAAGGCCTGATGACCCTCGTCGATGCAGCCCGTCAACAGGAACTCTTGGACAAGCTCAGCGGCCATATGGTTCACGCCAAACTTGCCAGTGGCGGTTCCGCCTGCAATAGCATTGTCGCTGCAGGCTATTTTGGCGCACACAATTACTACTCCTGTAAAGTGGCGAACGATGAACACGGCCACTTCTTTATGACCGACATTAAAGCCGCCGGGGTCGATGCCGATTTTGACGGCGACAAGGCCGTCGGCACTACAGGTAAATGCCTGGTGCTGATCAGCCCCGATGCAGAACGCAGCATGAACACCCACCTAGGTATCAGCGAAACATTGTCGGTGACCGAAATCAATACCGAGGCACTCGCCAGCTCTGAGTACTTCTACGCCGAAGGCTATTTGGTTACCTCTGACTCCGGCCGCGCCGCCGCGATCGCCGGTCGCGAACTCGCTGAACGCAGCGGCGTCAAAACCGCGCTGAGCTTTTCAGACCCAGGGATGGTCAGCTTCTTTCGCGACGGCTTAAACGACATGCTGGGCAATGGGGTAGACCTGATTTTCTGCAATGAAGCTGAAGCGCTGGGCTGGGCAAACAGCGAATCGCTTGATGACGCCGTTGCCGCACTGAAACAAGTTGCCAAGACCTTCGCCATTACCCTCGGTGCCAAAGGCGCACTGGTGTTTGACGGCGAACAATTGCATGAAATTTCAGGCCATAAAGTCACTGCGGTAGACACCAACGGCGCGGGCGATATGTTTGCTGGCGCGTTCCTCTACGGCATTACCAACGGGTACAGCTACGCCAAGGCTGGTGCACTGGCTAGCCGCGCTGCCGCCGAGGTTGTATCCCAATACGGTCCACGCCTACTCGGGCCGCGACATCAGGAATTACTCAGCGAGTTAAATCGCTAAGTACTCACTTGCTAGGCTGTCTCAGGCGCTGGCGCGTTGAGACAGCCTAGCGTCGTAAAGCTAAGACCTTGAAATCCCCGCCTTCTGACCACATATCAGCGTTATGACTTGCTGTATTTGGATGCCCCATGAGCACTAGCCCTTCGCTACAACTGATTTGCCCGCACTGCGCCGCAATTAACCGCGTACCCGAATCGCGCCTTACCGATGCGCCGGTATGCGGCAAGTGCAAGGCGCTATTGCTCGATGGCAAGGTCGTCAACGCCAGCGATGCTAATTTCAATCGCTATATTCAACAAAGCGGTTTGCCCGTGCTGGTGGATTTTTGGGCGCCTTGGTGCGGCCCCTGCCGCTCCTTTGCGCCAGTTTATAGCGAGCTTGCCGCCGAAATGCCCACTCATGTCAGTTTTCTTAAACTCGACACGGAAGCCAACCAGAACACGGCTGCGCAGCGTCAAATCCGCTCGATCCCGACGCTGATTCTATTTCATGATGGCCGCGAAGTTGCCCGGCTGTCTGGCGCACTGCCCAAGGGGCAATTCAAGGACTGGCTAAACCAGCAACTGGCAACGCTATAGGCCAGCACGTTGCAAACATAAAAAAAGGCGGAGCCATTAACGCATCCGCCTTTTTTTAATTCAGATAATTCGCCTT
>NZ_JBFHDY010000045.1:0-27186 GCF_041584495.1 Zhongshania sp. | reverse complement strand
GCGGCAGTAATCGAATTGGTTGAAGCGGCTGGTTTGCGTGGCTTTCATGCCGGCAGTATCGCCAATGCGGCGGCAGTGGAGGCGATGACCTCGCTGCTCATTTTTATCAATAAGCAGTATAAGTGTCACGCCGGAATTAAATTGACCGGTCTGGATCGCTGATTAATATGACGCAAGGCGCTCTGACATTACACCCGGTGCCGGGTATTCCCCTGGTAGAACCTGGCGACGATCTTTGCGCGCTGGTGCTAAGCGCGCTAGATCAAGCAAACTTGCCGTTGCAAGACGGCGATGTCTTGGTGCTTGCTCAAAAAATTGTCTCGAAGTCTGAGGGGCGCTACGCCTTTTTAAACAATGTGGAGCCCAGCCCCGAGGCGCATGCCTTAGCGCTTGAGTGCGATAAAGACCCTCGGCATATGGAAGTTTTACTGAGCGAGTCGCGTGCAGTTCTGCGTCGTCGACCGGGGGTAGTTATTGTTGAACATAAGTTAGGCTATGTTCATGCTAATGCCGGTATTGATCGCTCTAATATTCAAAGTGATGACAGCAACCCTCGTTTGCTGCTGTTGCCAGAAAACCCGGATGCCAGCGCCCAGTGTCTGCGTGAGGCACTGGCTGTGAAAACGGGTGCACAGCTTAATATTATTATTAATGACAGCGCAGGGCGAGCTTGGCGCAATGGCAGCGTCGGCTTTGCCATAGGCACGGCAGGTTTTGAACCGCTAGAAAATCGTATTGGTGAGCAGGATCTCTTCGGTCGTGCCCTCGAAGTTACCGAAGTGGCGGTTGCCGATGAACTCGCCGCCGCGGCATCTTTTTTGATGGGACAGGGCAGTGAGGCGATGCCATTGGTATTGATTCGGGGCGCTAAATTGCGTCCCGCAAATGGTGGTTCGGCCTCATTAATTCGCGATCGAGATAAGGACATGTTTCGCTAATGAGTACTCATCGTTCACTTGATTCTGAATTTCAGGGCCGAATACTGGCATTAACCGGCGGCGTGGGCGGTGCTAAATTGGCGCGTGGACTCGCTGGCGTGCTCAAGGGCAGTCAACTCACTATTGCTGCAAATACTGCAGATGATTTTGATTACTGGGGCCTGCGAATATGCCCAGATCTTGATTCAGTCATGTATGCCTTAGCCGACCTCAATGATGAAACCCGCGGTTGGGGGCTAAAGGATGAAAGCTGGCGGACAGGAATTGCCATGCGCCGCCTTGGCGGTGACGAATGGTTTCAAATCGGCGACCAAGACGTCGCAACGCATATTTTTCGCAGTCAAATGCTGGCGGCCGGTTCGAGTTTAGCTGAGGTAACGGAGAAACTGTGCTGCGGCTTAGGCATTGCGCAGAGTCTATTGCCGATGAGCGAAGATAGAGTCGCCACTAAAGTTAACACCGATCAGGGCTGGCTCGAGTTCCAAGAGTATTTTGTTCGCGATAAATGTGAACCAGAGGTGCGTGGCTTGAACTTTGAGGGCATCGACACTGCACAGCTGCACCCGGCTATTGTTAATCTCCTGCAAGGTGACGAGCTCGCCGCAGTAATTATTTGTCCGTCCAATCCCTTTGTGAGTGTTGATCCTATTCTGTCGATTCCTGGTTGTCGGGCGCTATTAAATTCGACTAAAGCGCCTGTTATCGCCGTGTCGCCGATAATTGCTGGCCGTGCGGTAAAAGGTCCCGCCGCTAAAATGATGCGAGAGTTGTCGATGCCAGCTACAGCGACGGCGGTGGCTCAGTATTACGGTGAACTGCTCGACGGCTATGTTTTGGATGAGCAAGATGCAGAATACGCCGACGAGGTCGCATCGCTGGGAATTGACGTGTGTGTTGCCCCCACGATGATGAGTGATGTGAACAGTAAAATGCGTTTGGCCGAGATTGTATTGGATTTTTCCGCGGGAATTGCGCTGCGCAATTAAAATAAAATCATCGATAAAGTGAAAAATTGTATGTGGGTACTGCTGCCATTAAAAGATTTTGTTCAGGCCAAACAGCGCTTGTCCGGTAGTCTAACGGTATCAGAGCGGCGCGGTTTATTCCATGCGATGGTCGAAGACGTGTTAACGGTGGTGTCGGTCCACCCCAGCTTAGAACGAGTGGTGCTGGTCTCAGATGACCCCGCCGCGCAGTTATTAGCGGAGCATTATCGCGTCGAGTATTGGTCTGAGCGCAGTTTTGCAGTTCGCGGTTTAAGTGAAGTGGTTGGTTCTGCGTTAGCGAAAATACAGTCTATTGCAGTTGGTGAGCAAAATACGGTGATGGTGGTGCATGGTGATTTGCCATTACTCTGCGCCAGCGAACTCGATACGGTAATTCGTGAGCATCAGCAGTTGCTTGCTTCGGGTAATTCCGGCTTGAGCATCGTTACCGATCGCCATCAGCGCGGTAGTAATATCTTAGTGTGTGACCCCGCGCGGCCGCTGAATCTCGCCTACGGTGCTGATAGCTGTGCATTGCATTGCGAGGCGGCCCGTCGAATAGGGATTCCCACTCAGGTCTTACAGCTGCCAGGCATCGGTCAAGACATTGATACACGCGAGGATTTATTGCGTTTGTTGGCACTGCCTGAAACTGGAGTTGCCACCCATACCCTGACATTTTTGCATGACACTGGCATCGCGCAGCGGCTTAATACCATGAATACGGAAGCCAATGTTAGTGCCTTGATTGCCCATACAGAATCGGCATTGTCCGAGTGGAATACCTTATGACAGCGACGGGTTATTTAACGGAAGTGGCGCCTGAGGGATTAAGTGAGGTAGATGCCTTGCGCCTAGCCGAGCTTGGTGACAGCCCGGTCTTAATGCAGGCTGCTGCGCAACAGCGTGATCGCGGCTTTACTAATGGGGTGAGTTATTCGCGTAAAGTGTTCATTCCGCTAACGCATTTGTGCCGCGATGTTTGCCATTACTGCACTTTTGCGAAAACGCCCAAGAAGATCGAGCAGGCGTATTTGCCTGTCGAGCAAGTGCTAGCGCAAATGAAAGTCGCCGAGAGCATGGGCTGCAAAGAAGCGCTGTTTACCCTGGGTGAAAAGCCTGAACTACGCTACCGTGCGGCGCGGGAAACGCTGGCGCAAATGGGCTTTTCGACCACATTAGAATATCTCGCTCATGTCGCCGGCAGAGTCCTGGCCGAAACCAATGTACTTCCCCATATTAATGCCGGTTGCATGAGCGATGAAGAAATCGCGATGTTGCGCCCGGTGTCGGCATCCATGGGTATTATGCTGGAGTCCGCGTCGGCCCGCCTTTGTGAGAAAGGCATGCCGCATTACGGCTCCCCTGACAAAGACCCCGAATTGCGTTTGGCGACAATTGAACGGGCGGGGCGCGCGGCGGTGCCGTTCACTTCAGGTATCTTGATTGGTATTGGTGAAACTCGTTTGGAGCGGGTGGAATCACTACTGGCATTGCGCGCGCTACACCGCCGTTACGGCCATTTGCAGGAAGTGATTGTTCAAAACTTTCGCGCTAAACCGAATACCAAAATGGCAACTGCGCCCGAGCCCGATCTAAATGAACTGCTGTGGACAATTGCTGTTGCGCGGCTTATTTTTGGATCGCAAATGAGTGTTCAGGCGCCGCCGAACCTAAGTCCGGGCGTATTGCAGCAGCTCGTTGCAGCGGGTTTAAACGACTGGGGCGGGGTGTCGCCTCTAACGCCCGATTTTGTTAACCCTGAGGCGCCGTGGCCGCACCTAGAAACCCTTGCGAGAGAAACGGCGGCGGCGGGCAAGCACCTGCATGAACGTTTAACTATTTATCCGCGCTATGTACAGAGCTACTCGCGCTGGCTTGATCCCGCCCTGCACACCAAAGTTTTGCACTATAGCGATGGCCAAGGTTTGCCGAAAGAAGATAACTGGGTGGCCGGGCAAGACTTTGAAGCGCCCGCAGTGGATCTGGCTCTGCTCGCCAGTGAAGCCAATAAGCAGGCAGCTGCAGTGGCCATTTCGGGCGATATAAAAAATATCATTGCGGCGGCAATGCGCGCCGAGGCGCTGAGTGAAGGCGATATTCTTCGCCTTTTCACGGCTCGTGGCAGTGATTTTGCTGCGGTGTGCCGCGCCGCGAATACCTTGCGAGAACAGCGCTGCGGTGATCGCGTTAGTTATGTGGTTACGCGCAATATTAATTACACCAATGTCTGCTATTTTAAATGCCAGTTTTGTGCTTTTTCGAAGGGGAAATTGAGCGAAAATTTGCGCGGTCGTCCCTATGATTTGTCCGGTGAAGAAATTGCCCGACGGGCCAAAGAGGCTTGGCAGCGCGGCGCTTCTGAAGTTTGTATGCAGGGTGGGATTCACCCTGAATACACCGGGCAAACCTATTTAGATATTGTTGCCACCTTGCGCGCCGCTACGCCAGATATGCACATTCACGCGTTCTCGCCTTTAGAGGTTTGGCAGGGAGCGGAGACTTTGGGCTTGGATTTAGAGACGTATCTCAGGCAGCTTAAAGAGGCTGGGTTACACACTTTGCCAGGCACGGCTGCAGAGGTTTTAGACGACGAGGTGAGAGCGGTTCTTTGTCCAGATAAAATCAATACAGAGCAGTGGCTCGCTGTCATGGCGGCAGCCCATAAAGTTGGGTTGCGTTCTACGGCAACGATTATGTATGGCCATGTAGACAACTATCGGTCGTGGGCGCGGCACCTATTGCTGGTGCGGAGCTTGCAAGAAAAGACCGGCGGTTTTACGGAGTTTGTGCCGCTGCCCTTTGTGCCGCCAGAAGCACCTATTTATTTGAAAGGACGCGCTCGCCGTGGTCCGAGTTTCCGCGAAGCTATTTTAATGCACGCCGTGGCGCGTTTGGTGTTTAACGGCTTAATCGACAATATTCAGGCGTCGTGGGTTAAGATGGGCGAGCAGGGGGTCGAAGCATTGCTCAATGCCGGTGTTAACGACCTGGGCGGCACCTTGATGAATGAAACCATTACTCGTGCAGCGGGTGCTGTTCATGGTCAGGAGGCCGCGCCCGAGCTGATGGAAGCGCGTATTCGACGGGCGGGCCGACAAGCTTTTCAGCGCAATACCTTATACGGCCCAGCCGACCCTCAGCAGAGTTTGCGTTCACGCAGTGCCGCACCGCTTAGCGAGGTGGAGAACACCCCTGCGCATAAATATGAGCGCAGTAAGCAAATTAGCACCGAGGACGTTATTGCCACGAGCTGAGAGCCTTAATCGACCGCTGCTTGCTGCAGCCGTGTTGCTATCCAGGGAAAATAAAAATAATGGGAATTTATGCTTTAACGGGTGGCGCCACCGGAATTGGTGCGGCCATAAAAACGCAGCTTAGGGCTTTGGGTCACGAGGTTATTGTGGTCGATCTGCACGAGGGCGATGTTTGTGTCGATCTTGCCGACGCGTCGGGGCGGCAAAAAGCCATTGATGGAATCCGCGCGCTCGCTCCAGCGGGCTTAGACGGCTTTATACCCTGTGCAGGGCTTGGCCCGTCGGTGCGGCCACTGTCGCTAATTAGTCAGGTGAATTATTTCGCTGCGGTTGCGGTTACGGAAGGGGTTTTAGATCTACTGGTGCGGCGCAAGGGCAGTGTTGTGATGATTTCATCTAACTCTGCCGTCATGACCGCTCACGACGACTACGTGAAATTATTGCTGGCTGATGACGAAGCGGCGGCCTGCGAGATGATCGCGAGTAAAGATGCTCACACGGCCTACGCGGGTTCTAAACACGCGTTGAGCTGTTGGTTGCGTCGCAATGCGCCAGATTATGCCCGTCAGGGTGTACGGATTAACGCGGTAGCACCGGGTATTGTCAACACACCGTTGAGCGACAAAGTGCTAGCCGACAAGGATTTAGGGCAGTTTATGAGGGATTTTGGCGACAGCGTACCCCTTCGTGCCATTGGTCAGCCAGCTCAAATAGCCGAGGTGGTGTGCTTTTTACTCAGTGACAAAGCCAGTTTCATGTCTGGCGCCATCGTATTTGTTGATGGTGGTCATGACGCCATGCTGCGTCCAGACCAATTTTAAGCATTGGAAAGTGGGGATTACTGCCAGCCACAGAGCCACTGGTTGGCATCGCGTAATTCTCGCCACTGTAAAGTGTAGCTGCGTTTGCTCATTACCGCTTCGATCATGCAGTGGTAGAGGGTTTGGGATTCATCGAACTCGACTTCGGTAATGACGAAATGTTTGTCCTTGTTGTGCGGGCTAACGGCGGTCCATTTACTATTGAGCAGTTTCTTGGGGTTAACGGCATTCATTTTGAGAACCTAGGCAATCTGAGTTAGTAGTGTTTACGTTGTAAGGTGAGGAATGGATGCGTTGCAGCGCCTTGGAATTTGCGCGTGATGCCGTGATAATGCATTTTCCTTAGTTACACAAACTCCAGCTCTCGTCGGAATTCCATGTCTTTAGTCTCGCCTTTAGTACCGGTTGTTCTGCCGGTAATATTCTGTGCTGCCATTGGTGTGTTTTGGGTGCGCTTTAAACAGCCCTTCGACCACGAATTTGTGCGTCGAATTGTGCTGTGGATTGGCGCGCCAGCGCTGATTGTCGGTACGCTTAGTAAAACCGCTATTTCGGCCGAGTTACTGGCGCAGGTCTTGCTCGCCAGTTTTTGCATGCTGGGCTTTAGCGCCATGTTTGCCGCCGCCGTGTGCGTGTTGTTCCGGCTGAATGTGCGCGATTTCTTGATCCCGCTGATCTTTGGTAACTTCGGCAATATGGGGCTTCCGTTGTGTTTGTTTGCCTTTGGTGAAGAAGGTTTGGCGATCGGATTAGGCATTTTTTTGGTGACCACTATTTCGCACTTCTCGTTTGGCGTTGCTGTACTCAGCGGCAAGGCAATGGTGAAGGGTATGCTCAGCTCGCCGATTATCTACGCTGGGGCACTTGCCTGCATTTTGATTTTTAATCACTGGACCTTGCCGCTGTCGATACAAAATAGCTTGAGTTTACTGGGTGGCATGTCGATACCCTTGATGTTAATCACCCTTGGGGTTTCCTTGAGCAGCTTGCGTCTGCAGGGGGCCGGAAAGTCGCTGGGCTTGGGGTGTTTGCGGCTGCTGGTTGGCTTGGGTGGCGGCGTGGTGACGGTATACGTCTTGGAGCTAGAGGGTATGTTGCGCAATGTGGTATTGCTGCAATCGGCAACGCCGGCAGCGGTGTTTAATTATTTGCTGGCCATGCAGTATCGGCGGGAGCCCGATACCGTGGCGGGGATGGTGGTTAGCTCCACGCTGATTAGCTTTGTTAGCATCCCCGTTTTACTCTATTTTCTCGGTGTGCGCTGAAGGGCTTATTAGCGGACAATTATTTTCTTTTTGGCGCGGATAATTTCGCTCTCTAAGCGTTCGTAAATCGCTTTAACGTCAACATCTGCGCCCACCGCAGCGCGGCTAGAAATTTGGGTGACGGGAAATATGGCCTCGTCTTTAAAGGGGACTTCCAGCGCGCGACTGCGGCCGACGCGATCAATATATATCACCCACTTTAAATTGTGCTCTTTGCGCAGATGATCGCCTAGCACTATACCCATGGCCTGTAACAGGGCTGTTTGATCACCTTTAACCAGTTTGCGATCAAGCAGGGTTTGCATCAGCCTCAGGTCGCTGTCGCGGCCTTCGCCAAAGCTGCGGCCCAATTCAATTCGGGCAAGATCGTTGAGCTCTTTGCGGCTGTTGTCCATGTAACGCTCGTCCATGGGCGTGATTGGGTCGGTGCGCCAGGGGTCGGCAATACTCATTGGCGCCAAAATAAGCAGAAATACTATTACTAGGAAACGCATTGGCTTTTCTCCTGTCTCACATGGGCAAAACGCGGTGCATTATAGGTCTTAACGCCACCAAGACATATGTTATAGACCATGTTCACATGGATTCGTTCGAGATTCCGCCGGCTTACAGTGATTTGTCCCTTGAGCTGCGTGGCACAGGCCAGTACCATTGGCGGCTTGCACCATTTTTGGAGATACAGGCATGATTTCGGGTAGCATTGTCGCCCTAGTAACACCGATGCACAGCGATGGCAGCATAGACTGGCAGGCCTTGGCACGCTTAATCGACTGGCATGTCGAGCAGGGCACTGACGGTATTGTGGCAGTTGGCACCACCGGCGAGTCCGCAACATTGGCCATGGATGAGCATAAAATGGTGATTAAAGCCTGTGTTGACCAAGTGGCTGGGCGGATAAAAGTGATTGCCGGTACTGGCGCCAACTCCACGGCTGAAGCCATTGAGCTGACTGAAGTTGCCCGCGAAGTGGGCGCTGATGCCTGTTTGTTGGTGACGCCTTACTACAATAAGCCGACCCAAGAAGGTCTCTATCAGCACTATATGGCCATAGCCAATGCGGTGGCCATTCCCCAAATTCTCTACAATGTCCCGGGCCGTACCGCCTGTGACATGGCCAATGCCACGACTATCCGTTTGGCTGAGCACCCGAATATTATTGCAATAAAAGATGCGACGGGTGATATGGCACGGGGCAAAGCGCTTATCGATGCCGTTGGCGACAAGCTTAGTGTCTTTTCTGGCGACGATGCGACGGCTGCCGAACTGATGCTCCTTGGCGGTAAGGGTAATATTTCCGTTACCGCTAATATTGCGCCAGCTGCGGTAAAGGCGGTTTGTGTGGCGGCTATGGCTGGTGACCATGCGGAGACAGAGCGAGCAGACGCCCCCCTGCGAATTTTACATGAACGCCTGTTTGTGGAGTCAAACCCCATCCCGGTGAAGTGGGCCATGCTTGCGATGGGCCTAATGGAAGACGGTATTCGTTTACCGTTAACACTGCTTAGCGAAGCCGCTAGACCCCAGGTGGCCGAAGCCCTGAAACAATCGGGATTATTAGACTAAATGAGCGAAACTATGCATAGCACCGTATTTCGATTGATGACAGCGAGTCTCGGGTTGGTGGTATTGTCCGGCTGTATGTTTGGTGATAATGGCGCTTTTCGTGATCGCGGAGACGATTACCGTCAGGCAAAATTAAGTGCGCCACTGGAATTGCCACCTGAAATCAGTTCAGCCTCACTGGACGATAAATATGTCGTGCCCGGTTTACAAACCCACACGGTATTACCAGGTAAATTTGATGTGCCACGCCCTGAGCCACTCACTAAAAATGTGGGTACTGCTGAAGTTAAAATTCAAACTTTAGAAGGTAAGAGCTGGATATTACTCGACGGTGACCCGAATCAAGTTTGGCCGCGGATGCGCGTATTTCTTGGTCGTGCAGGTTTGAAAGTGGCGCGGGCCGATGGCGCTACTGCAACAATCGAAACCGAGTGGCGCGACCCGAATGGCGACGGCAGCACGCGTGAGCGTTTTCGCTTCCGTCTCGATCAAGGTGTGCAAAAAGGCACCAGTGAAATTCATATACTCACGCAGGTCAACGGTGGTGATGCTTGGCCAGCGGTGTCCGACTCGCTAGAGCGCGAGTCGCAGATGGTGCGGGTGGTTGCCCAGTATTTGGCCGATAGTGAGGCCGATGCGTCAGTGTCGATGTTGGCTCAGCGTAGTGATGGTAAGGGTAAAATCTTTCTTGAAGGTACGGAAGACAGTGCTGATGGCCGCTATTTACGCCTTTTGTTGCCGGAAGATCGCGCGTGGGCGGCCTTGGGGTTAGCATTGGTTAAAGCCGGGTTTGAAATAGAAGACGGCCGTCCCGAAGAGAAGAAATATTGGCTCACCTATATCGATCCCGAGGCAGAGGAGGTGGGCTGGTTTTCGCGTCTTTTCAGTGCCCGCGGTCCAGATTTGAGTCGCTATGTTGTGGAATTGCGCCCAGTTGGCGAAGGCAAGGCTGAGTCGCTGATCTTCCTGAACTACCAAAAAGGTCGCCGCCTGCGGGAAACTGAACGCGAAAATCTCCTTAAGCGCATTATGGGGTATATGTATTAGTGCGCTTCGCATCTCTGGGTAGTGGCAGTAAAGGAAACGCTACCCTGCTTGAAACTGAGCAAAGCTGTATTCTGATCGATTGCGGTTTCAGTATTAAAGAAACCGAGCGGCGTATGACGAGGTTGGGGCGCGCGCCAAGTGATTTGACCGCGATTCTTGTCACGCACGAACACAGCGACCACATTAAAGGGGTGTTGCCGCTGGCGCGTAAATACAAGGTGCCAGTGTACTGCAGTTACGGCACGGGTGAGCACGGTCAGTTACGGCTTTCGCATCACTGGCGGCATTTGGAGTTGGGCGCGGCAATCGACATTGGTGGAATCTCAGTGATGCCCGTAGCGGTTCCCCACGATGCCCGTGAGCCCTGCCAATTTGTGTTCAGTTACCGAAAAAAAACATTTGGGCTGCTCACGGATTTAGGTAGTATTACGCCCGTCGTTAGAGAGCACTATCAACGCTGTGATGCGCTTTTACTTGAGTGTAATCACGACGTGACTATGTTGGCCAATGGTCCTTATCCCTATTCCTTAAAACAGCGGGTTGGCGGTGACTGGGGCCATTTGAACAATCAGCAGGCCGCGAGTTTGCTAGAAGACGCCGAGGTTGCCCGGCTTCAACACGTGGTCATTGCCCACCTGAGTGAAAAGAACAACACGCCCGCGCTGGCGAGAATGGCGATTGAACCGATGTTGGTAAACAGTGACGCGCTGCTGTCTGCCGACCAAGAGGCTGGTTTCGACTGGCTGGATATAGCGTGATCTTTTTGTGCTAATGAGGCAAACCATGGAAAAACGCGAAGAGTTGTATTCCGGTAAGGCAAAGTCAGTATTCAAGACTGACGACCCAGACCGTTATATCCTCAATTTCAGAAATGATACCTCGGCCTTTGACGGCTTGCGGGTAGAGCAGCTGGATCGCAAAGGCATGGTGAACAATAAGTTCAATGCCTTCATTATGAATGCCTTGCAGGCGGCTGGTATCCCAACGCATTTTGAAAAGCTGTTGTCTGACAACGACGCGCTGGTTAAAAAATTGGATATGCTGCCCATAGAGTGCGTGGTGCGCAATATTGCAGCGGGTTCTATTGTAAAGCGTTTGGGCGTAGAAGAGGGTTTGGAGCTCAATCCGCCGACCTTCGAAATGTTTTTGAAGAACGACGCCCTGCATGACCCGATGATCAACGAATTTCATATTCGCTCCTTTGGCTGGGCAAACGATGCTCAGCTTGACCGCATGAAGGAATTAACCTTTAAGGTTAACGACGTGCTGCAAAAGATGTTTGCCGACGCTGGCATGCTACTGGTTGACTACAAACTGGAGTTTGGTGTGTTTAGCGATGGCGAAATCCATCTTGGCGACGAATTTTCGCCAGACGGCTGTCGCCTATGGGACAAAGACACCCGAGAAAAACTCGACAAAGATCGCTTCCGCCAAGGCCTTGGTAGTGTGGTTGAATCTTACGAATTAGTTGGTCGTCGTTTGGGTATCGATTTCGACGCTTAAATCGTCAGTGCGCGCAAGTCCTTGTTCAATCTCACTGCACTGCGTTAGCATAGCCGCTCGCTTGTTAACGCAGCATTGCTCAGCCTCCATGAAACTTAGCCTTCACCATAAACGCCTGTCACTGGCGGCACTGTTACTACTGTGCCTCAGTTGGTCGCTATGGCTGCAAGGTCATCATATTCATGTGGCTGAACACAGCCCACTCAGTGAATGTGCGGTTTGTCATTACAGTGGTGCTGCGGCCACGAGTGATCCCTTTAGTCCCCATATTCCCGCGGCTCTGCCAAGTCGTCATGACGTGGCGCTACCGCGCATTTTTCGCGCAAGCATTGTGCTGCGCCCGCCCGCTCGGGCACCTCCGGTATTTTTTGTCTAAATCGCATTACGCGAAACATCAGCTTGGCCCCTAAACCGCTTGCGTTTGTAAATCAGTGCGGGGTGCCCATGTCGGTACGGTGATTTTAAGTTGCATGTTTTCTGCGGAACAATTTGCGGTGCTATTTTGCGGAGTAAGACTGCTGAGTCTTGTGTAAATAGCCATTTAAGACCTGAGATGCGTAGGAACACACCATGAACTGGAAAATGAAAATTGCTCTGGCGGGCGTCTGTGCCCAGTCACTAAATGTATTGGCAGCAGATAACCGCCATATGGAACATGTCTTGGTGACCACCTCTATTCACAAAAACGAAGCGCAGACCGCCTTGCCTTTAACCGTGTTGAGTGGAGAGGAGCTGCGCCGGCAGGCGGCAGCGACGATTGGCGAAACCCTAAATCATTCGCCGGGGTTGAACAGTGCCAGCTTTGGGCCTGCAGTGGGGCAACCCGTTATTCGGGGGCAGCAGGGGCCGCGGGTACAGCTACTGCAAAATAGCTTGTCGAGTTTAGACGTGTCTTCTAATAGTGCCGATCATGCCGTTTCGGTTGAGCCAATACTGGCCGATAGCATTGAAATTCTGCGTGGCCCGGCGACCTTGCTGTATGGCGGCGGTGCAATTGGTGGGGTCATTAATGTATTGGATGGCCGAGTGCCCAGCAAGTCGATTGACGGTGTGAGCAGCGTGGCAGAGTTGCGCCACAGCAGTGTCGATGACGGTCGCAGCGGGGTGTTTAGGGTCGACGCCGGTGATGGCAACTGGGCGGCGCATATCGACTCATTGTACCGCGACTGGGGCTACCCAGAAATTCCAGGCTTAGCGATTAACCCACGTAACGTCGAGGACACCGATGAAAGCAGTGCGGGCTTTATTGCCAATGCCGACGGCCGCACTCGTCGCACGACTTTAGGCAGCGCCTACCATTATGAAGACGGCTACTTTGGGCTAAGTTATAGCGAGCTAGATAATGTCTATGGTATTCCCGCTGGTGTGCACCATCACCATGATGAGGGAGATGACGTGGGGCCAAGAGTAGAGGAAGAGAGTGAAGAGGGTGTTTATCTCGCGGTAAGTCAAAAGCGCTGGGATCTCGCCGGTGACCAACATTTTGATGGCGTTTTGGAGCTACTGCGCTGGCGCCTAGCGTATAGCGATTACCAACACCAAGAAATAGAAGCCAACGGTGACGTCGGCACTACATTTAATAAAGAGGCGTTGACGGGACGGCTGGAATTGGCGCATCAGACGTTTAGCTATTGGGATGGTGACTGGCATGGTGTATTCGGCGCGCAGTGGTTGGAGGCTGATTTCTCGGCGCTTGGCGAAGAATCCTTTGTGCCCGTAAACACCACTCGTCAGCTGGGTTTGTTCTGGTTAGAGGACTATCACAGTAAAAATTGGTCGTTTGAGGCGGGCTTGCGTGCGGATATGGATCGCCTTTCTACGGAGCAGGACACGATAAAAGACCACGATACCAACAGCATCAGTGCTTCATTGGCGGGCTTATATGCGTTGAATAATAGCTGGACGGCGTCATTATCGCTTTCTAGCTCGCGTCGAGCGCCGACAGCCGAGGAGCGTTTTTCAAATATCGGCAATACCGCCGGCAGCTATGTTGTGCATGGCGCCACTGGCGCCGTTGAGCTTGGTGATGAGCAATTGGACAGCGAAGAGGCACAAAATATTGACCTGAGTTTGCGTGCTGAGTATGAGATGGTCAGCGCTAAAATCATTGTGTTTTCGAACCAATTTAATGATTTTATTTATCTAGAAAATACCGGCAATGAGGTGGATGGCGTAGACGTCCTCGCGTACCGGCAACAAGACGCGATCTTTCAAGGGCTTGAGTATGAGCTTGATTGGTCGTTTTACAGCAGTGCTAATCAGACTTATCGTCTAGGTCTATTTGGTGACCGTATAAAAGGCGAACTGGATAACGGTGATAGCGCCCCTCGTCTGCCGCCGGGACATGACGGTGTGCGCCTTAATTGGCAAGCACAGAACTGGCAGGCTGATTTAAGTGTGGTTTACGCTCATGCACAGACCAAGCCAGGGGCCAATGAGCTACCTACCGCGAGTTATAAGCGCATTGATATGACCGTGTCGCGGGCCTTTGATCTTGCCGACGTGCAATACACGATAATGCTAAAAGGCCGGAACTTAGGTGACGACGACATTCGCAGTGCGAGCTCTTTTATTCGCGACTACGCCCCTGAAGCAGGCCGAGGCATTGAGCTGGCATTGCAGATGCGGTTTGGCGATAACTGAGAATGAATGGCCATTTTATTCGACAAGGGGTGTTGGTGTTAATGCGGGTTGCGAAAAAATGGCCTGACTCAGGAACATCGCGTTGGGTAGCGCGGTCATAAACTCCGAATGCAAACATTTCGATGCGAGCTATTATTGGTCGTGTGTTGTATTTAAAGCTTACTTTATAGGGAACTGCTAGGTTGAATGTCAGGCTGAAAAAAATCGCATAAGGCGATATTAATTTCAGTAGAAGTAAGTTTTTTCAGTACAGAAATCCCTAAAACTGAATCTACTCATGGAGAGTATCAAACATGAAAGCATTACTTGGAAATTTTAAATCAACGCAAAGCAGCAAACTTTTGGTTGCCTTTTTTATTGTGGCCAGCGCAATGTTCGCGATTAGCGCTTGCGAAAAAGGACCGGCTGAGAAAGCGGGCGAAAGTATCGATCAGGGTGTTGAAGACACCAAAGATGCCTACAACGAAGGTGTCGAAGAAGTGCAAGACGAAATAGACGACCACAGCTAAATTTTAGCTCGCCTATTTGACGTCGCGGCGCAGCTTATCGCGCTGTTAATCGGGCGGTGTTAGGGCGTAATTGCGCAAAGCACAACCCGATTCTTTGTCTGTGATATTCTGTGCCTCGAGAATAGCGTTGATTGGGGGGAGAATGCCTAAATTTATTTGCCTTGCCGTGTTGGCTTTTTTGGCGGCATGCACCAAATTGCCCAGTGGCGTGACGCCGGTGCACGACTTTGATAAAAACAAATATCTGGGTAAATGGTATGAAATCGCCCGTTTAGATCATCGTTTTGAGGCGGGCTTGAGCCAGGTGACGGCGGACTATAGTTTGCGCGAAGATGGCGGCATACGGGTTATCAACCGTGGCTATTCCGCGGTAGATGGTGAATGGCGTGAGGTTGAAGGGCGAGCTTATTTTATTGATGATGACTCGACGGCTCATTTAAAGGTATCGTTTTTTGGCCCGTTCTATTCATCGTATGTGGTCTTCGATCTCGGTCTTGATACGGATAAAGCGCGTTATGAAACTGCGTTTGTTAGCGGTTATAACAAGTCCTATCTCTGGCTCTTGGCCAGAACGCCAGTGGTGAGCGACGAAGTGATTAGCCGCTTTGTGAATAAGGCGCGATCACTGGGTTTTGACACCGGCAGCTTACTTTACGTCAAGCACCCAAAATCAATTGAAGAATTCTAAATTGGCCCGCATTTGTCCTCTTCTAAGTCAAGACTAGACCGCTTTATTAGCCGCCAAACTGGTATTAAGCGCGGCGATGTTCGGTCAGTTCTCGCGCAGGGGCGGGTGCTGGTAAACGGCAAAGCGGCGCGGGATATTGCCCAGCAAATCGATCAGTTCTCCCACGTTACGTTTGACGGTTGCAGCCTCCAAGCGCAACAAGCTTTGTATGTCATGCTCAATAAGCCCGCCGCAGTGGTCAGTGCGACTAAAGATGCAGAGCATACAACCGTTATAGATATCCTGCAGCGTGGTGACCGAGAGCAATTGCATATTGCCGGCCGCTTAGACTTCAATTCCACGGGCTTGCTCTTGCTGAGTAATGATGGTGATTGGTCTAGGCAGTTAAGCTTGCCGGAGCGTCAAATACTAAAGGTATATACCGTGACGCTTGCGCAGCCGTTAAATGCTGATTACGTGGCGGCTTTTGCGGCGGGTATGTACTTTAAGTATGAGAACATCACCACCCGTCCCGCGCAGTTAAGGATTGTGTCTGACTATGTGGCAGAGGTCAGCTTATGCGAGGGCCGCTATCACCAAATCAAACGCATGTTTGGGCGTTTTCAAAATGAGGTTTTAACATTGCATCGCCACCGCATTGGTAGCTTAGATTTGGATAAGAGCTTGGCCCCGGGTGAGAGCCGCGATTTAACCCGCGGTGAACTTGCTCAGATAGCTCATTACTAAGAGACGAGTCGGTTTTCACTTGCGTCTTCTGTCTCCCATCGAACGTCTCCCGCCAATCCTGCTGTAAACTGCATTATACTGCCAGGCCAGAAAAACCTGTATTCCCAGCTTGGAGTCTAAGCCGCGCATGGCTGATCTACCGATCGAAAGCCTAATCCCTGATATTCGTCTAGTCTTGGCAAATCACCACGAATTGGTTCTGGAGGCACCGCCCGGGGCTGGTAAAACCACGCGGGTGCCCTTGGCCTTGCTCAATGAGCCGTGGTTGGCTGGCCAGCGTATTTTAATACTGGAACCCCGCCGTATTGCCGCGCGGGCTGCCGCTGAGCGTATGGCCGAGGTGATCGGAGAAACAGCGGGGCAAACCGTCGGCTACCGTATGCGGATGGACAGCGCAGTGAGCAAGCACACCCGTATTGAGGTGGTCACTGAGGGCGTGCTAACAAGGATGTTGCACGACGACCCCTCGTTGGCGGGTATCGGTCTCGTTATTTTTGACGAATTTCATGAGCGTAGTCTTGATGCAGATTTGGGCCTCGCGCTCACCCTCGAGGGTCGAAGCTTGTTTGGCGAGCTGAGGGACGCCCCGCTAAAAGTGTTATTGATGTCGGCGACACTAGATGGTCAGCGTATTGCCGATTTATTTAACCGCGATGACGCGGCTCAGGCCACGGTGTTACGCAGCGAGGGCCGCCAGTATCCAGTTAGCCTGCGCTATGGCAATGCCTACCGTCATGAACAAAACAACGTTGACCGCGTTTGTGGGGCCGTGCATGAGGCCTTGCGAGATGAGACGGGCAGTATCCTCGTATTTCTACCGGGGCAGGGCGAGATTCGCCGCTGTGCGATGAGCTTGGCAAATAGCGTGGCTAAGGATGTGATTATTGCGCCACTATATGGTGATTTAAGTCTGCTTGAACAGCGCTTGGCGATCGCCGCAGCGCCGCTAGGCCAGCGCAAAGTGGTATTGGCAACTAGCATTGCGGAAAGTAGTTTGACCATTGAGGGCATCCGCGTGGTGGTGGACAGCGGTTTGGCGCGCCTGCCAGCATTTGATCCGCGCACGGGGATGACTCGCCTCACCACCAAGCGTTTGTCTAAGGCCTCGTCTCAGCAACGCGCTGGGCGGGCTGGGCGATTAAGCGCGGGCGTGTGTTACCGCTTGTGGAGTGAATCGCAGCAAGCCGAGTTGGCGGCTTACAATGAGCCAGAAATTTTACAGGCGGATCTAAGCGCCTTTGCGCTCCAGCTACTGCGTTGGGGTGTTACTGACCCGAGTCAATTAACGTGGTTAGATTCGCCGCCAGTCGCGGCTTTTCAGCAGGCACTGGATTTGTTGTTGGCCCTAGGCGCGCTGCGTCGCGACGAGAATCGTCTGCAAATTACCACGCATGGCGAAGCGATGGCGAGCTTGCCGGTACACCCGCGTTTAGCGCATATGTTGTTAAAGGGCGGTGAATTTGGTGCCGCGCCGCTAGCCTGTGCAATTGCTGCACTGCTCAGTGAACGAGATTTTGGTCCCCGCGACAGTGCCGACATTCAATCACGCCTTGCCGTGCTACTCGGGGAGCAGCGTGCGGATCGTCAGCAACAAGGTATTGTTGCTCGCCTGAAAAAACAACAGCAGCAATACATGCGAATCTTAACGCAAAGTACCGACATCAAGGGCGGCGCCAAGGGTATTGATGCTGGCGTATTACTCGCTTATGCCTATCCAGATCGTATTGCCAAACAGCGTCGCGAGCGTGGCCGCGATTATGTGCTGAGCAATGGTCGCGCCGCGAGCTTAAACGAGGCCGATGCCTTGAATGCGTCGCCTTGGTTGGTCGTGGCGAGCTTGGGGGGCACGGCGGGGGGGCGCAGTGATTTTATTCAGCTCGCGTCGTCGCTGAATCCTGCGCATTTTGGTGGGCTGCTGGTGAACCAGGTAAAAACCTTTGAGCAAGCGGATTGGAACGACGACAAAGGCCGCTTTATTGCCGAGCGTAGTGACCTGGTTGGCAGCTTGGTATGGCGGCGGCAGATTTTGAATACGATTTCTGCCGACCAAAAGATTAGCGCCTTGCTTACTTTTGTACAGCGCCGGGGTTTGGCGGTATTTGATTGGCCTGAGTCGCTCGTCCAGTGGCGGGCAAGGCTAATGCTGGCGGCTAAATTAGATTGTCAGCCCGGTAACTGGCCTGACTTAAGCGATGAGGCGCTAATGAATACGCTTGCAGATTGGCTTGCACCGTATTTGGATGGCGTCAATTCATTGCATGATTTTAAGCGTTTAAATTTGGGTGATATTCTCGCTACAAGCCTAGACTGGCCCCAACGGCAAGCTTTGGATACGTTGTTTCCCGAGCGCTTTGCGGTGCCATCGGGTTCACATATCAAAATTGATTACAGCCAAACGCCGCCGGTACTGGCGGTAAAACTGCAAGAAATGTTCGGCTGCACGGTAAGCCCCGCCGTGGGCAATGGACGTCAGCCCTTGCTCTTACATCTTTTGTCGCCAGCGCGGCGCCCCCTGCAAGTAACGCAAGATTTGGCGGGCTTTTGGCAGGGCAGTTATCACGATGTAAAAAAAGAAATGAAGGGCCGATATCCGAAGCACCCCTGGCCAGAAAATCCTTTAGAAAGCCTGCCCACTGCGCGGCTTAAACCGCGCGGGACCTGATATAAAAAAACCGCCGGTTTAGCGGCGGTTTTCAGGGTAGTGACAAGTGATTTTAAATTAGAAGCGCATAGCGGCGCCAAACATGATGCCGTCTGAATCGACGTCGATATTATTAAACTCGGTGCTGGAGTCAAAGATCGACAGGCTAAGCTCAACTTGCTCACTGGGGAAGAAACTCGCATCAATGCCAACTGTGTCGCGAGTTACATCACCGACGTCAGCAATGCCAGCGTTCAAGCCAACACCGAACATGGTGTTGAAGTAATAAGTACCGCCTACCGCAATTTGGTAGCCGCTATCGTCGTCAGTGTCGATATAGCCAACAGCCACGTCAAAGGCAACTGAAGCACCTTGGTTCAGTGGGTTTACACCGTGGAAGGTAACGTCGAGGTAATCTATGTCGGCGTTATTGTCATCTTCAGTGGTATAGCTTACTACCACGTCGGTATTGTCGTTTAAGTAGCTACCCACACCAACGCGGATCGTGTCGGTGTCTGAATTACCATCGTCTTCTGTTGTCCAGTCGGCTTCAATAATGACGTTGGTTGCGGTAACAAAGCGGCCGCCGATACTAGTCGTTTCTTCTTCGTCAGCATTTGCAACGTCGTCTTCTTCGCTGACGAAAATAAAGCTGATGAATGAGGATTTGTCGAGAAAGCTGGCTTCGGCCAGCGGGCCTTTGCTGGTATCTACTTTGTCGAAATGAAATTCACCACCGATACCAAAACCGTCGTAGTCGGTGTCGGCAACTTCTCCTTGAGTATAAACAGCACCAAGCTCAAATTGATAGTCCGCATAGGCATGGCTGGTTGCCACAATCGCAATGGCGCTGGCTAATAGAGTCTTTTTCATTGTTTACATCCCCGTTATGAACAGTTGTCAGCCAATGTAGTCTTGGCTAATGACAGGCTCTTTATGATTATGTGACTTTTTTAAGTGCGCATATTTGCACCAATATCGATCTTAATTATATTTTTGGTCGATATTGGTGCAATGGAGGTTAGCACAGGGTTTTTGAATTGAATACCGCGGAGAGCTTGAATTTTGGAGGTAAAATTCACAGTGTAACTAGGTGGGAAAGGGCCGTGCTTTAGGCTTAATTTTGTTGGCCGTAATCGGCGTAACGGCTTAACACGTCGGCCATTTCTGCCTCATTGAGAATCACCGGTTCACCGCCCTGTAGGCTTAAATAGTAGTTGGCGGCTAACTCTTCAATGTCTTTCGCCAATGCCAGTGCCCGCAGTGGATCTGCGGCATAGGTAATTTGGCCATGATTGGCCATGAGGCAGGCGCGGCGCTGTTGCAGTGCGGCGCTAACGTAATCTGATAATTCCTGGGTGCCGTAGGCCGCGTATTGAGCGCAGGGGATCGAGTCACCGCCCGCGATAGCAACCATGTAATGAAATGCGGGGATCGCGCGGCGTTGACACGCCAGCACGGTGGCGTAGCGGGAGTGGCAGTGGACAATGCCACCCGCGTCCGGGTGGTCGAGATAAACCTGCCAGTGCATACGCCATTCGCTTGAGGGCTTGCGCTGATTCTTGGGAATGTCACCATCACTGTCGATATAGACCAAATCGCCGGGGCGAGTATTGCCTGCCAACTGGCCACTGGCGGAGATTAGCATGCCGCCGTCAGCGGTGCGTACCGAGGCGTTGCCGCTGGCGCCGGGGCTTAGGTTGCTATTGCTCATGCCATGTAGCGCGGCAACCAGTTGCGAGCGCTCTACGGTAAAGGCCATTACAGACCATTCCGTAGGGCTTGAATGCGTTTTTCGAGTGGTGGGTGTGAGCTGAATAGCGCGGCCAAATCCGATTTGGTCTGGCTGCTAATACCAAAGGCGCTCATTTCGCCGGGTAGGTCTGTGGGCAAGCCTTGTTGAGCTTGCAAGCGCTGCAGCGCGGCGATCATGTCCTGACGGCTGGCAAGGCTGGCGCCCGCGGCGTCGGCGCGAAATTCCCGCCACCGTGAAAACCACATCACAATAGTCGATGCCAAAATGCCCAAGACCATTTCGGCGACAAACGTGGTGACATAAAACGCAATGCCGTGACCACGCTCGGTTTTAAAGACCGTGCGATCTACGGTGTGGCCAATAATTCGAGCAAAAAACATCACAAAGGTGTTCACTACACCTTGAATAAGGGTCAAGGTAATCATATCGCCATTGGCGACGTGCCCAATCTCGTGGGCGAGTACCGCGCGCACTTCATTGCGGCGCATTTGCCGCAGCAGGCCTTCTGATACGGCAACGAGCGCTGCATTGCGGTTCCAGCCGGTGGCAAAGGCATTGGCCGATGGCGATGGGAATATCGCGACCTCCGGCATGCCGATACCGGCCTTTTGCGCAAGTTCAGCAACTGTTTCGAGTAACCAGCGCTCTTCGCTGGTACTGGGTGTGGTGATGACCTGGGCATGCGTGGCGCGTTTGGCCATCCATTTGGAGATAAGCAGGGAGATCAGTGACCCACTCATGCCAAAAACTGCGCAGAACACCAGCAGCGAGCTGAGGTTAAGATCAACGCCGTTGCTGGCCATAATACTTTCTACGCCGAGTAGGCTCAGGGTAATACTCGCAACGAAAACAACCGCCAAGTTGGTGGCAAGAAATAACAGAATTCGCATCATAACGCAGACTTCCAATGTTTAAGGGCAGAACTTAGATGGTGGTTAATTCGTTCAGTTTCAAGTCATGCACCCAAAATATCACCTTCGTTCGGCGCAATATCGTTACTTGCCGGCGTGGCCGAGTCATTTTGTGCTGTCGCGGCTGTTTTGTCATCAAATAGTGAGGGCGTGTCGCTCAGGATCGGCGGCCCCGGTTTAACGATAGGTTGATTATTGTCATCAAGTTTGCAGGCTAAAGCTTGGGCGCGCAGGTGGATATCTTTACTGCTTTGCTCAAAAATAACATTTGCCACCTCGTCGTTGTGGGCGGTTCGGAATAGCAGGCGCTTATCGCGCCCATCTAACCACTGCTGCTGTTTACCGAGGTAGTGTCCGTGCTGGTTTTGGATGACAAAAATAGTCGCCATTGAATTCCTTGTTTGGATAAGCGGTGGTCGAAGCGGAGCGAATTTTAGCGCGTTTGCGTGAGCAATTGAATCGCGTTTCAGCTGCCGCGTTTGCCCAGCAGTACATCTTTGGCATCGTTTATTTGACTGGCGAGAAAGTCATTGCCGCCGCGATCAGGATGGAATTTTTGCATTAAGTGACGATGCGCGGTGATGATTTCCTCGTCACTGGCCCCGGGTTTAAGGCCGAGCACATGGAGGGCCTGCTGTTGACCCATACTGCTACTTGGGCGTTGCGGAGGGGGCTGTTCATCTTGCGCGCTGCTCTTAGTTGTGCCGCTGATCCGATGGTATATATGCTTAAGAATATACTGGCGGACAAAGGGCAGGGCGCCGCCAACGAGGCCCGCAATCCAATGAACTCTGCCAGTTACTGACAGCAGTACCAGCGCAGCCGCGCCTAAACCAATAATTAGGCTGGTATAGTAGCCTCGGCGCTCATTGGCAGGTTTGGCTTGTACGGTTTTTACAAAACGATACAGGCCGTAGAGAACAAACACTGCAAAAAGTAAACGAATGATCATGCTAAGTCCTTAAGGGGTGTAATTGCCTGTGCAGGCGGCTACCCGTGAATTAAGCTGTGCTAAAGTATAAAGCCTTGTGGGCGATAGACCCACCAATAGTATTCAATGGATTTGTTCATGGTTTCAGGATCTAGCCCCGCGCAACGTTTTGTCTTATTTCAAGCACTCTATCAAGCCAGCCAATCTGGCGAAAACAATTGGGATCAGGTTGTCGCCTTATTGAGCAAAGGGCAGCGCGCTGCTCAGCGGGCACAATTAGATGAACTTGCTGATCAGTTTGCCAGTGGCCAGCGCATTGTATTGGACGAACTCCGCGAGGGCGGCATGTTCACCCCGTGGGAGCTGCAATTTATGCGACTGGGTTTGGCGGTGGGCAATTTAGCAAAAATCTATTTGCGCCTTGCTGAACACTATCGCTTGCAAAGCGAGTTTAGGCGTAATCTGCGACGTCATTTGTGGGGGCCGGTTTTGGTGTTGGTGGTTTGTGCCTTGGGCCTGCCGTTGATGGTGCTGAGCGGGGGCTTTATAAGCATGCCGCAGGCGGTAGGGCTGGCGATGGCCGGCTTATTGCCGTTAGGCGCAGCCTATGGACTTTGGCAAGTGGCGCAGTATTCAGCGTGGTTTAGGCGCGTCTGTCTCGGTGTGGCCTATCGTTTGCCGGGATTAGGTTCCGCGCTAACGCAATACCAAAATTACCATTATATGAATCATTTGGCTGATTGTATCAGCGCTGACTTTTCACTCCCCCAGGCTTTAAAGCAAGCCGCACGGCGTTTACCCGACGCGCCAGTGAATAGCCGCTATTTTAAGTTGGCGAGTGAAGTTGAGGCCGGGGGGCGATTTTCGAGTGCTTTGCTAAGCAGCGGGATTCTGGAGGGTGTGGCTATGCCTCCAGTGTCAGAAATGCGAGACGCAAAACAAGTGCCGGCCCTATTGGGCCTGGCGATTCATCGAGCGTGTGAGGAACAATTGTTGTTTTGGGCGGGATGGTTGCCTTGGCTGTTGCTGGGCATGTTACCGTTTATAGTCGTGCTTAATGCATGGTTTCTCGGGCAGTAAGTTGCTCGAGTTCCTTTATGTAGTGACGACGACAGGATAATTCTCGCTCAATTGCAAAACGCTCAGATTTGTCCTGCCATTCGGCGTTCTTTAATAGTTCCCACAATTTGCGGCTACACAGATTTTTAACATTCACTTCTTGATTCTGTTTGTTCATTGTCTTTCTCCATTGCGCTTCTGCGCCTTCTTCCATTGCCAAACGCTGTTTCATTTATTGTCTTGCTGTCGGTGACTATCGCCGCTTGCGATGACAAATGTATGACAGCATTCTGTGTTCGACACTATTTTTGCGATTTATGCCGCTTAGAATTTAAGCGACGCCAAATAACATGGCGTATTATTTTCGGTACAAACAATGTCGGGTCTTGCCGATTTGGCCAAATACACGCTGGCCATTGATTTGTTCTCAGTATGCAGCTAGGTGTTTTGCTGCTAACTGCTTTTCCGTGCGTGGGTGTTTACTACGCGGTAAAAGCTAATCCTGATGCGACTAATCTCAACTATTGATCGGACACCTTGAAGCTAGCAAAGTTCGCGCCAGTAAGCAAATATTAAATGTGTATCCTAGTGATATATCGCCTAGTTTTGAGGGGACGGGTTCAAAACCCTCTTGAATTGGGGCTTTGCGAGGATTTTGGTCCTAATTGGCAATATGTAAGCAGGCTGTTTTTATTGAGTAGTATTGAGTCTCTGTCGCGCTTAGCGTTGTATCAAATTAGTGCGCGCTCGTGAATCGTGCCGCGTTGTGAAAACGGCCTGTTAATGTTAATTCGGGTATCTCGGTTCGGGGGCTAATAAAAAAAGGTGAGATCAATATTTGCAATACGGCACTCGATGTTTCGCAGCGGCTACCTTGCGAACGCGCATTTTTAGTTTGGGAGTTTAAGTATGGTAATGTTTTTCTAGGGCCAAAATACAATGGGCACGCTGGCGCGTGCCCATTGTCAGTGGTTTGTGATTTAGAAAGTAAGGCGGATGCGCCAGTAGAAATCGGCTTCTAGGGCGTTTAAACGCTGCTCGTCCATAACGTCGTCGTAAATCGGTACCGCAGTGATAAGCTCTGTATAGAGGCTTTCACCGTAGCTGAGGCTGAGGCTGAGGCCTGCATCGGCTATGCTGTCGTCATTTTTTTGCGCAGACGAGGTGTTTTTGTACCAGCTACCGGCGTATTCGCTAAAGATTCCGGGTGTTAATTCAAATTGATCAAATTTGTATCTGCGTTTGATTTTTGCAGTGAGCAGATAACCCTCATCACCCACTAATACGCCTGGCAGGTAGGCGCTGAGGCTGTCCATGCCACCCAGCACAAATTGCTGCTGCTGTGGCAATTGCTCGTTGGTGAATTGGCCGCTGGCATTGAGTTGCAACGACATGTCACTGAATAACCGAGTTTGGTAGCTTGCGCTTGGCAGCAAGGTAAAGAAATCAGCGCTGCGGGCAGCGGGGGCGACTTCAGGCACAACTGAGTTTGGGTTTGCGGCGATATACCGCGCTTTAAATGATTCGTAGTCCTCAAGTGTGCCGCTACCGCCTAAACCTACGCGTGCGTTCAGTGCTAAATTAAGCTGCGATGCGGTTGTAATTTGTGAGTCGTATTGGGTTCTGGAGTATTCCCCGCCAATTTCTAAGGCTTGATATTTTTCTTCCAGTAGTTTTTCGTTCTGACCTGTACGGTGAACCTTGGAGTCAATGTGCTGCAGCTTTTCTTTCAGAACAAATTGGTTTCTCGTGGTGCTATAGAGTATTTGTTGTCCGTGAATACTGGCTTGCAGTATTTCTGCTTCGAGATCAATTTTGCTGGTGGTGCTTGTACTTGTGCCCGGCAATAGGCAGGGGGCCCCGAGTAGGCAGGAAGCGCTGTTGTTCTGCTCTGTACTTGGGCTGCGCTCATACTCTACATAGCTGAGCTCAACACCATAAAGTCCGCTAACAAACGGGTGGTCTATACCGAGGCTGAATTGATCAAGGTTTTCGCCGTCTCTGGATTCGCCCAAATCGGCGAAAGCCGTCTGATAGGCCACCGACAATTGGGTGCCGGTTTGAAAACGGTGGTTAATTCCCGCTAAACCAAAATACCGGCCAAGGAAGCGATTGCCTTTGTTGTTAGCTTCTAAAATGTAGTCAGTGGCGTCGTAATCCTCGACCGCTTTTTGATTAAACACCATGACGAGATCGTTGTTACTTTGCTCTTCGTAGGACACGCTATAGTGGTAACCCGCGCGTTTGGCTTGTAAGTCGGCGATAACTCGAGCACTGTAAAATTCTTCCATTGTAAGATCGCTGTCGCCCACTAAATTAGTAAAGTGGTCGGTGACTTGGCTTGCGCCGCGTAGTTCGGTTAGACGCAGCTGATTGACATAGACATATATGGCGTCCAAGCCGCGGTAGTAGTGAATTTTCATTAGCAGGTGACCTGCTTCGTAATAGCGATTAGACAGCCGAATAATCGCATCCGATGGCGTTTTGGATGATTCGATCAATTGGACAATTTCGACGTTGCCGAGGTAGGTATCGCCGAATACGTTCAGTTGAATGTCGTTTATATTTGCTGTGATTGCACTCGCTGGGCTGCTAGCGTAATTTTTTACTTGTACTTCCGTTGCTTGTACCGGTGGTAATGTTGGTGGCAAATCTATCGCCATTGTGTATCTCCCCGAAAGATAATTGTGTAAAAAATTATTTGATTATTGTGAAGTCAACGCGACGATTTAGTTCGGCTTGCTCCTTGTCTTCAATCTTTGCAATTAAAGACTGGTGGCCACGGCCAACTATTGTTATGCGATTAGCGTCTATGCCATGGTCAATAAGGTAATCCTTTACATTACTCGCACGTCGCTGGGATAAGCGCAGATTGTAATCTTGCTTGCCAAAGTGGTCAGTGTGGCCATTAATTTCGATTGTTTTATATTCGGATCGTTGTAACAAGGATATGGCTTCGTCAAGCGTCGCCTTTGCCTTTGGGCTAAGGCTGTCATCGTCAAAGCTAAAGTTAACGCCTTTGAGGCGAGCAGGCTCGATGTTGCCGAGATCGCAACCATCTTCTAGAACAAGACTCGTCTTGGGTGTATTTTCACAGCGGTCTTTTTGGTCGCATACGCCATCTGCATCCTGGTCGACACATTGCTCGCCGGTCGCTGTGGTCGCGATGGCTAAGTCCAGCGCGCTTTGAGTAAATCCTGCTTGTTCTTGACGAGCAACGACATTGAATTCACCCGAGGCGCCATCGTCAATACTGTCGTTGTCTGAGTCGTTTGGACTTGGATTACTGCTCGCTGAATTTGCATTGCGGTTGCCGAGTAAATTATTGACCACACCGTCACCGTCGTCAGTGTTGGCGTCGGAATTAGTGAGGGCATCAGACACACTGCCACCAGTGAGTTCGCGAACTATGGCGTCGACCGGAGTAATGATGGGCTCAGCGCTTGTGATGATGGGCTCGGTGACTGGCGCGAGAGCGTCGAGTAAAGGTACGCCAACTTCGCTATCAGCGACTGGGTCGAGACCGGTATCTACTGCATCAATGACTGGTGCAAGAGCTTCACCTAGCGGCACGGTGATGGGCGCTAATGGTGAGCCATCGCTAGGGGCAGGGGCCGGAGCTGGGGCGGCGCTGCCACCACCGAGTAGGTCATTCACCAAGCCATCGCCATCCGCCGTATTGGCGTCGGAATTAGTGAGGGCGTCAGATACGCTGCCACCAGTGAGTTCGCGAACTATGGCGTCGACCGGAGTAATGATGGGCTCAGCGCTTGTGATGATGGGCTCGGTGACTGGCGCGAGAGCGTCGAGTAAAGGCACGCCAACTTCGCTGTCTACGATGTCGGTGACCGGATCAAGACCGCTATCCACCGCGTCGATCACGGGGGCCAAGGCTTCGCCAAGGGGCACTGTAACGGCTGCCAAAGGCGAGCCGCTGCTTGG
>NZ_JBFHDY010000044.1:0-28196 GCF_041584495.1 Zhongshania sp. | reverse complement strand
TGCGAACTACCCGTTCAATCTCAAGGCCAGGTATGCCTATAATTCTTCCTGCGTGGGACATCGGTATTCTCCATCAAACTGTTTCTTCGCAAATTCAGTTTAATGAATGCCGGTGTCCCCCGTTAATGATGAAGAGCCAATCTCCGTAAAGATCAATACGCAGGCCTTTCTCGCCTTCCTCTGGCGTTAGCACCACTTTGTCGATAAGCCCCCTCAAATGCTGCGATGCTTCGGCGCGTGCGCCATCCGCATTCAACGATGCCTTTAAGTCTTTAATGGCTTGGTGGTAACGTGAGGCCATGGCCGGATGAATCAGAGGTTTGAGTGCGGGTTGCACCGTCAGAGCTTGTTCTGCTTTCTCAATGCGCTCAGAAACACTTTCCAGATCGTCTTTCACCATATTGGCGGGGATACCGACTTTGATGGCCTGTATTAGGCGCTCGCGCTCTTTGAGAAGGCTGTCACGTTGAGATTCAAGAGATTTACGCTGCGCATTGGCCTGCGCATGCAAGGTGCTCAAATGCTTGGTGTATTCCTTACAGAACACGTTGACCAGCTCTTCACGCATGAGGTGGCCTTGCAAGCCATCCAAAACATAGCCCTCCAGCGTTTCTCGTTTGATGGTGCGGCGATTGTTACAAACGCTATCCCCTTTGTTTTTGGCCGCAGAGCAGCCATATTGAGTAGAGTTGATTTTGGAATACCCGCCACCGCAAACGCCACACTTGGTCAGTCCTGATAACAGATATTGGGGGCGGTTCGTTTGCCAAAGCGCGGTAGATTTACGATCCAGTGTTTTCTGGCGTGCCTTAACCGCTTCCCATAGCTCAGAATCAACGATGCGTTGCTCTGGCACATCCTGAATAATCCATTCAGACGGATCATTCAGGCGCGTTACACGCTTTCCTGTGGCAGGGTCTTTGATAAAGCGTTGTCTATTCCAGATCAGGCGACCGATATAAAGCTCGTTATTCAGGATGCCCGTACCGCGCTTGCGGTTGCCGTTTATGGTGGATTGCCCCCAGCTTTTGCCAGATGGGCAAGGTATGCCTTCCTCGTTCAACTGAGCGGCAATAGCTTTGGGCGATTTGTTCTCAAGGCCATATTCTCGGAAGATGCGGCGGATGATATCGGCCTGCACTTCATCAATCTCACGATCCCCTTTGATGGCTTCACCATTGGCGTCGAACTGCTTCACCACCTGATAGCCATAGGCCAGACCGCCACCTGATTTGCCTTTTTCTACTCGGCCACGAAGTCCACGGCGGGTTTTATCGGCCAAGTCTTTGAGGAACATCGCGTTCATGGTGCCTTTCAGGCCTATGTGAAGCGTGGATATTTCGCCTTCTGAAAGGGTGATGATTTTAACGCCAGCAAACTCCATGCGTTTAAAAATGCCTGCGATATCCTCCTGATCACGCGAGAGGCGATCCAAAGCTTCTGCAATGAGTATGTCAAACTCACCATTCATTGCGGCACTGAGCAGAGATTGAATACCGGGGCGCATGAGTGATGCCCCTGAAATTCCTGCATCCGTATAACAATTGCCAAGCTTCCAGCCTTCAGCGCTTGCTTTGTCACTGCACAGGCGAATTTGATCTTCAATCGATGCGTCACTTTGAAGGTCAGAGCTATATCGGGCATATATGCAAGCACGTTGCGTCATATTCCTATCCACCATCTTCTATATCGGGATTGCTAAGCGCGCGGCGATAAAATTCGTAATCTTCTTCGGCGGCGCGTCTTGCGAGAAACTTCACGAGAGCGATTATCGCTTCATCGTCGGAACCCCGATTATGACTCGCTTTCAGCGGAGTCTTCAAACAAATCTGAGCCTCATTTGACTCATTTTTATTCTGTTTTATGAGGGGGTTATCCATATATCCCCCCATAAAAAAGCAGTGAAGGCGAATAACTGCTCTCACTGCCGTATTCTTTGCGCCAGCCGCGTATATCTGAGAGATGGCACGTTCTGGGTGCGGAACATGCACATACACCCACCTGACCACAAAAAAAGAGAGTTGCATGGAACGCTCTGGCGCTCCCACAATCTCTCATACTTATAATGATACGCCTGAAATCGTTAATAAATCGTAAATAAGCACCCTGCAAACCGCATGTTTCTGCCGTTTTTTTACTTTCTGTTTTTTTGGACAATAAATTAATCATATTTATTACCCCGCCCTTGTCGATTTTTTAAGAAGGTAAAAGCAGGCAATGATTGATACGATCCACCATTCGATATGATCAATTGAGAACTGATTTAATATGCCAGATAAGGCGAAAAGAAATAGCGCCTGTAAAGTCAGTTTCAATAAAACTGTATTTGTTTGCTTATGCCCCTGTGTTGATAGCCCACGACTAAGAATTGGCGGCGACTGCCTCGCTTGCAGCATGCGTCCCCAGATGAAAATGCGATACCACGACTTTGCCGCCAAGATTAATAACAGCCATGGTGTTACCCAATGAAAAACAAAACTAAATGGCGCGTAATCATAAGGGGGGATTTTTCCATCAAGCCCAACCCACACGCTCCATGCACATGCAGCCATTACGATAATTGAAAGCCATGCTCTAAATATCATGTGCTCACCCTCCATCAAATATCGAAGAGAGAGGCGCGGCAATGTTGAGCCCCTGTTTAGTGAAATTCACAGGCCTGCTTATTGGATCGTCGGCAAAGTTTGGATGAATATCGTAAATCGGCGAACCATTTTTATTTCTATATCTCTGCTCCAAAAAGTAAGCGGTTTTGAAGCAGGCAATTGGGTTAGCGTGAGACAAGATAAGAATCTGAGCAACTGGGCTCATCGTCATGACTTCATCGGGAGTGATAAGCGAACGCGATGTGAGCGCATCCTCTCGGCTTAAAAAGCTGGGATCACTAAAAAGGCGAGCCCGCATCTCAGCGCTGTACTCGCTCAACGATTCAATCGTTGTGATGCCGCACAGCCTTGATGTGTATTCAGAGGTCATCAAATCACGGGTGCCGAAGATTTGTATAACGCCGCTATTGGCAATGAAGGTTTGCCACCTCTCCCCGTAAAGTGAGACGAGCTGATTTAAATCCTGCACAATCATATGAAGCTGCATGCCATACCCCGCCATAAGCCCAAAGGCGGTTTCAATGACCTCCATGCGCCCCAAAGCAGCGGCTTCTTCCATAAGAAAGTACACGGGAGGGTTTGGCTTGGCCTTAAAGCGGGTTACTGAAGTAATTGCAGAACTTAGCAACATTCGCAAAAAGCGGTTATAGGTAAACAATCTTCCAGCAGGCAAAACGACAAAAATATCTGTTTTGCCATTTTCCAACTCTTCAAAGGTAAAGTCTGATTCCGATAAAGTGCGCTGTATTTTTGGGCTTTCTAAAAAATGCGTATTTTGTTGCGCCGTTGATAATATGCTGGAAAATTCTTTGGGCGCTTTATTAAGGATACGTGCGGCGGCAGAGCGAACATATTCGTTTGAGCTTTGCATCATGCCGGGCTTTATTAATACAGCATTGCCTTCTTCATCCTTTTCGTATTCGCCGCCCACAAGGTTTTTGAAATCGTTAGAGGATAGGCTTAACAATCTTCTCACTTGCGGAATGTCGCGTGAGCGCTTGGCGGTCGGCATTAACACCAAAGGCGTGGCCGCAACATAGAGAATTAGCCCCATAACGAGCGCGCGAGCTTCATCCGTCCAAAACGGGTCTTTTCCGCCTCGGTCGGTGACAAGACTATCTGCAATATTCATGGCATCCTCAACAAAGTCATCATTGTCAGGATCAAGCCAATCCATAATGTTAAACCTTGATTGAGGCATGCCAAGCTTTGAGCAAGCTAAATCCCATGGATCGATAATGATGACTTTATGGCCAAGCACGTCCCGCCGATATCGTGCAGCAATTAAAGACAACTCACCATCTTTCACATCAAGGGCAACCAGCGAACCACGATGCTCCAAGCATCGCGGCATACTCGCGGTTAGAAGTTTTCCGCTTCGTGTAGGTGCTACAGTCAGCAGGTGCTTTTGAGTATTTGTGGTAATGCAATAAGCGCGACCTTTGTTTGCTTCGGCCATGCCGTAGCCAAGGAATATGCGCCCACTTTCGCCGTAACCTTTTTGGTGAAGATGGCTTTTCGTCGCCCATTTACTTGAGCCATGCAAATCGGGGTCGCGGCTATATATCCGCGACGGATGCTGCGTGCCTTGGCTACGGAGTTGCATGTGCACCTCCAGAGCAAGGCTTAACGCTTAGAACCTTCTGGCTTTGATAGGCAAGCCCGATGGCACTAAAGTAATGCGATAGCGACTGCTTTACATTGCCGCCTTGAGAAATAAAGTGATCGGTAATGCCTTCAAGGTCATCTTTATGATTTCCACCAATGAAATACACAAAGGTCAGAATGCCATTTTTATTGGCGAGTAATTCAGCTTTTACTTTTGCATCATTTACGGTGTAACCGTCAGTGATGACGATAGCCGCCTTCTGATACCCATTGAAGTAACTGCCCGATAGGTCTGAATAGGCACTGCTCAGCGCCTTAAAAATATCTGTGCCGCCACTGGCTTCAATATTTTCAAAGCCAAATCCGCCGCCATTGCATTGCTGGTAGTTTTTATGACCGTAAGTAAGGTCGGAGTTAAAGCTACCAACGGCGCATAGTGCATGTGACGGCAATGAATTAAGAAAGTTATTAGCCGCGCTTTTCACCGCGTCTATGTTGCCAGCCATAGAGCCAGAACGATCAAGCAGTAATGCAATACCAATGTCAGGCGGTGCTTGCTGAACGGTTTTGTAATCAAAGCACAGCTTTTCACCGCTCATAGAATAAACCGCGACGCTATCGGAAGGCGGCGAAACAAACTGACCGTTGGAATCCCTAAAGCTGGCAACGATGTTGAGCTGCGAAGGGTTTCCTGAGGTTTGAATAATCTCGGAGGTTCCACCGCTAAAGGCGACAATAATATTGTTCGACTGATCGATATCGAACCCCGATACGATTTTAATGCCGTTGGCATCGACCATTCCGAACTTGGATATTGTTCTTATGAGAATGTCCGAGGCATCAAGCAAAGGGTCAGTTTTTAACTTCAAAGAAATGGATTTCTCAAAATCATATTTTGATCGAATGACAATAATCGGCGCTGAATACTCACTTTTTGATTTAACAGTGATAACAAGCTCATTTGCCAGCAGGTTGGTGTTGCAGAAGGCCGAAAGGCCAACTGCAACTGCGAGGTTTTTAATGAGAGTTTTCATCGATATCCCTCCACCTAAAGCAACGTATTCAGTCGGGACTTCGTTTGTGCCTCACCAAGCAATTCAAAATCAATATCGCCACTGCGCGCACGTTTCAAAATTCCGAGTGAGCTAAGATAGGCTTGCAGCACCTTGTCTTGATCGGGATGAACACGCATGATTTTGAGAGTGGTGAGCTTGCTGGCCAGATTTGCCAGCGCTAACTCGCTTGGCATCTCTTGAGGCACTTCAACGTCAATCGGATCGTTACCTTGCTGAAACGGCACATGAACCGTTGAGCCAATCCAGTACAAGCGAATGCTGTCAGGCTGCGTTAGATTCACGGTTGTTTCAATCTGATCAAACGCCATAACCAAGTCCGAAAAGGTCGGTTTAAACGCAATCAGATTCGTAACATCTTCCGCTTGCGAGAGAAGTTGACCAGCCGTTCCCGACCACGCAATACGGTTAGGCAGTGCGCTCAGAATAATGTGAATCTGAACATCACTCGTGGCTTTCCTTCGGGAAAGTGAGGTTAATTGCTGAAGTAAATGAAGCGCGGTATTGCGTGCTTCATCCTGATCTTCAGTGGCAATGGTTCCTCCATTCTCGATGAGCACAAAAATATCTTCATGAATTTTGGCTTTGGGTGCCTGTGCTTGTTCACCGCAAGCGGTAATGCAAAGGGCTAGGATAAGAGCGGTTAAATATTTCATGACTATTTCTCCTCTGACTTAAGGCTTTGAAAGGCGCGTGTGGTGAATAAAGCAAGGATGATGTTGATGACGGCTATGACTGCGCTCACACCAATCGCCAGCCCTTTGTTTTGTGCTAGAAAGGCCATCACACCGCTTTCTTGCTGCACGACAAATCCACCCTGAGCGCTTTCCCTTGCAACGAGGGTGTATAAATTCACGACCTCAAGGCCTATGACCATAATTAAGACCAAGCCAGCGATGCTCGCCAAAATCTGATTTTGCGGGTGAGAAAACCATTCTTGAGGATCATCCAAGATATTTTGACGATGCACTTCCGCCCAGATGAAGAGCGGAGTTGCTACCGAAAAGGTCGCCAGCAGTATCGATATGATGTGAGAGGCATTTGCATCAGGATCAAGCATGCCAAACATCCCGCCGAGCACAGGAAGCTCTGAAAGGTATGTTTCGTTCATCAAGCCTATCGTTTCGGTGTAGACCGCATAGAACATAACGAACATGGCAGCTTCAAGCGAGACGGCAAAGAGGACTTTGATCACTCCTGACGGGCTGACGGCTTTCACACCGTCAAACGGCGTTGGTTTGTCGAAGTTCATGAGCGCACCTCCCCGGATTTGCGAGGCAGCGCATTACGGCAGCCATGTTTGGCGCAGTATTCACTGTTACAGCTATAGAACTGCTCGCAGCGAAGCTGGTCTGTTATTGCGGTTGTGAGTTTTGGTGGTTCGCCTATTGGATCAGCGACCACTGATAAGGTGATATCTATTGATATCTTGGATAAAGTAGACATAAGTCCATCCTCCTGTTGTGAAGCCCAAGTTTCGGGCGGAATTTGCCTTAAAAGACAAATAGGAGGATTTCTTAGGGGGGATATTTGGAGTATACGCCCCGTCAAGAGCCCGTAAAGCCTGCTGTTTGGCTTAGGTACGTTAATTGCCCCAAATCGGAATGATTTGAGTTTATGGTTAGAAGCTACAAACAGAAAAATCGATATTTTAAGAATTCGCGCCTGTCAGACGAGCAAAGCGAATTCCTTATCCTTTCTTACTTAAAAGGCGTAAAAGTTTCCAAATGCGCTGATTTACTTGGCCGTTCCAAACAAAGCGTGAGCAATTTATATAAACGCTTGGATGAGCTGGTTTTTAATAGCGACAATAAAGGAAGAGCGCTCTTTCACGACCTTACCCAGCTTCTTGATGATGACGAAGATAGCGAGGCGGATGCAGTTAGATACATGTTATATACAGTGCATGGGATGCTAATCAACCTCGATGCTAAAGGTTACACCAGAGATATGAGGGTGCAGGAGGGGTGGGATGATTTCCTTTGGGAAGAAACATTGCGGCACACCCCTCATTTGCTTTATCACTGGGGCATGTGGCAAGAATACCCGATGCAGAATCATCTTGAGTCCTGTATTTTCACGTGCAGCTCCGATACGCCGCCCTTAGCCGTAAAAGAACAAATAGAAAATGGGCAAAGACAGCAAGTTATTGAAAAGCGCATAGCGTGCAAAACATGCCCGATCAAACTCAAACAAGTATATGATCCGCCATGGGGCAAGCCTTCCTATCCTTGCAACGAAAGTTCTGAGCAGTCTATTGTCTATGAGCCATACCGAGAATACGTTAATGATGTAAATGAAATAATTGTATTTTGGGTCGATGTTTTGTGGTTTCTGGGGCATTTTCGAAACATCACTGAAAATGTGCAAGGTTTAAGAAAAAGGGTCATGCGGGGAGCATATTTCAGCGCTCTCAAGCGCTCTGAGTTTAAAGTAAGTGAAAATTTGATAGGTGGTGTCGGAGCAGATGTTCCAACTCCATTTTTGTATCCTGAACAAATTGAGGATCAGAAGCGTGGCTTGAGATTTGTATCACAGCTTGATCGTCCAGCGCTCAATGCTTTTGCGAAAGCATTAGACTCCAGAAAGAAAAAATAATCTATTCGCCTAAATCTATTTAGGTTATTTCAGGCGGGGTGTCGTTACTCTGCTCAGCAAAATGACCAAACTCATCTCTTTTCTTTACTCTTTCAGCGTGTTTGCTCCATTTTCTAACGTCTTTAAAAACATTATAAAAGCGAACGTCATCACCCCCGTTTTCAGGAGGTTCAAATAGTTTATTGGCAAGCTCAAATCGCGTTAGGCCAAGCTCTTGGCAATCCATATCAAATTCGTCAATGAGTTTTGGATCGGCACCCGAAAGGCTTATATCCTTCCATGTTCCAGTTTGCTTTCGCCCACTTGGTGGACTGCCATCAGGTGTTGACCTGTATGTAAATTCGTCTTTCATCCATAAAACCTTTCAGCTTTATGGTTATCAGAAAAGCTTTAAAATTTTCAATAAAAATCGTAATTAGACGCTAAAAGCGATTTTCCTAAGCCATTCCTGCTTTTTTTCAAGCATATGACCACGGCCATATTTCGGCCCCGACTTCTTGTGCCCCATAAGTTCGTCGATGATTTCCTCTGGCGCACCTGCGTCGCGGAGGCGGTCTTTAAAGGTATGGCGCAACGAATAGAGGGAGTGATTTGGTGTTGGTTTTAAATCGTTTTCACGCAAATATTTGTTGATGGTCGTGGAAGCGGTATCGGCAGTGCGATAATGATTAAATCCACTGGGTAATTGCTGGAACGCATGAAGCGCTGCGCCCACGAGCGGAATTTTGCGCTCGGAAGTAAGCGTTTTGAGCGCTTTGTTTTCACGTGCGCGAATCCAGATATAGGGAATAGGCTCACCCAGAACAATATCTTCTTCTGTTAGGCCGATTAACTCAGATTCCCGCGCGCCCGTATCGGCCATGGCAAATACCAAAAGCCTCGCCTCATCATTCAATCCATTCAGGCGGTGCTTGGAAAGTAAGACATCTTGAACATAGCTGGCTTCAAAAGGTGGTCGTGATTGCTCCAGCTCTTTAAGGCGTATTTTTGAAAACAGCACATCAAAGTCGGTAGCCACTTCATATTGAAGCCCGACCACCTGAAGCATGTCTTTCACATACATCATGTTCTTATTAGCGGTCGCGGCGACGACTTCGCCTTTTTCAATGCGATCCATCCACCATTGTCGGAACTGTAAAATGTCAGAGCGAGCAATGGATTTAAGAGGCTTATCACCGATAGCCCTGATAAAGTAATTGATGGCAGCAAGGCGCGGATTTTTCCATTTGCGGATTTGATGCTCGGACTTATTGGTGAGCCTGTCACGACAAAGCGGCCAGTATTTATCCGCACAAGTGCTTAACGGTAACTCTGGCACATCCGTGCCGCCAAGCACGGAAGAGACCGTTTCAGGTTGTTCTATCGCCTTGTTTGCCGTCTTCAGGCGCTCAACAATTTCCTCTAGTGGTTCTTTGGCAATTTCAACGGCATTCTTATAGGCAAAGCCATGGGCTTTTGCGAGCTTGATTGCGGTGCGATATTCGGCTTCAGGATCAGCTTTGCCATTGCCTTTAATCAGGCTGCGCCAGTAATCTTCGATATAGTCGTTATAGATGGCAGCTTTTCGGATGGCTTCTTTTTCATCTTTGGTGCCCAAAGATATTTTGATGATGGCGCGCTTATCATAGTCAGACACGTATTCAGGAACGCGCCTGCGATAATAAAAATTCTTCCCTCTGCAAAATACATAGTTCGCCATCCATGTGTCCCAATTTGTAGCCCACTTTGTGTACCATTTTTAGGTAAAGCAAAAATGTGCCTTGGTCAATTGAAAAACAAATTTCAATCAATACAACATGTTAGCGGGAAAATAGTTAAGATTATGTAAATGAAAATGGTGGAGGGGGCAGGATTCGATTTGAAAATTTTCATCTCTAATTATTATTCTATTTCAGTGCTTTAGATATTTATTAGAAAATACTACTATAAAAATTCGTGTCCCAATATGTGTACCATTTTGTGTCCCAGTTTTTAGAGGTCTGTAGGTTCGAATCCCGTGTGCTTTCCTGCAATTTTTATAGCACGGTTTAAGGTTTTAACTTTATCTTTTCTGCTCTGGTATTCTTTTTCAAGGCGCTCGAATATCGGCAGGTATTTATCGCCATATCGCGCCACAATTTTTGCAGCTTGATGATACGCTCTTTTAATTTGTGCCAAGCTTAATTGATCACTCATGCAGCCCCCTCTGGTGATAAAGGTGTGGGCACTTGATCCATTCATGCAAATCTTTCAGGTAAAACGCCTCGCGAATACGCTTACCTGTTGAGGACAATGTTCTGGGTTTGGGGAATGTGCCGCAATCAATGCGTCTTAGTATTTCGTGCTTGGGAATGCCGCATAGGCGAGCGGCAAGCTTGAGAGGGATAAGCGCATTGCTCTGGATCATAAGCGCCGCTGTTACCTGCGCTTCAAAATCCGCTTTAATGCTTTTTCCGTTTAATAGCTCATCCATGGGGCTTTCCTTTTTATAGGAAGCGGTAACAGCAAATGCTGTATCGCTTCCTTGCACCCATGTTTGAAAATTAGCTACGTGCCTGTTGGTAACAGATAATCGCTTTCTCAGAATTAAGCCACGTATCTATTAATATCATACGTGTTGTATCTTAATTATTCGTTAACTTACTTTGTGGCCTCGATCTTGAAATCGTCCTGAAGCATAGCCCAATGCGCTCTAAGGCCTTCTTTGTGCGCTTCGTCCATCGGTAACGCTTTTAGAGCCTCAGGCCATAACTCACTCGCCTTGCTCATTGTATCGTCTAAGTGTGGCTTGATCGCTCGCCACGGAATACCCGACTTATTTGCCCACGACTGAAAATGCGCCATGGTAACTGTATACCACTCCTTCGTTTTACCTAGATTGAGCGCGTACTGGGTTTCGTTTTCGATATAGACATTGGTTGTGACGATATCGTAGGCAGGAGACAGCCGTGGCGTAATCTTATCGGGATATAGAAAGCTCCAGTTCTTGAGATGTGCATCGCCATTGGCCAAGAGAATATTCACCAGTAATCGCCTTGCGAACTGTTGAGCGTCGGCAAGCCCGTCGCCAGAAAAGTCATAAATGACTTTGCCGATATTCTCGTAATTAGCAGACGTGTATTTTTCGTGCGGGTACTTCACCAGAATTTGTGCGAAGTCTTCCATGTGAATACGTTGATCGTCTTCACGATCAAATCGCTTGATGGCAAAGGCTTGCTTCTCATCGGGTAAGTTAATTTGTGGAAGGTTATCGAGCTTATCCAGCTCGACAAGTTTGATCTCAGGGATATCAACGCCAACGAGCCCCGCCAGCGACATGGCCGTATATTCGTTCAGTGGTACGAACTTATGCTTGGTTGATGGTGTTTTGATGATCCAGTCACCCAGCACATCACCCTTGGACAAATTATATCGCCCATCCTTTTCCTTCATGGAAAACTTCATTTGCACGCCAGCCAAGGAAAACTTGTTTTCTTGGGTGACTTTATCGAATTTTACGGCCTTGGCTTTTCCGTGCGTGTTTAGCACGGAATCAGGAACATCTTCAGGTTCCATCGGCGTGGCTTCGATAGCCCCCGGCAAATCTTCGCCAAGGTACGAGAGAATGTGAAATTCATTATCAACGTGCACCTTCAAGCCTTGTGCGATTAGCTCGCGTAACGAGCCCTCTGGCAGCAAGTTTGAAAGTACAGGATGCAGCCGTTGATTCCGCGCCCATGGCTCTGCCATGAGCTTGTTCGCATTCGGAAACGCGGGGTGCGTAATCAGGCTGAATGTCGGGCGATCAGGATCGTTTTTAAATGAGTCTGCAATGCTCAAGACATTGCGGCCATTCTTAAATCCTGCGAGATAGCCGATCAGCACGCCATGAATTGAGAGCTGTAGAACATTTACTTCATCATTGCTGTCTGTGCTCATTCATTCTCTCCCAGCAAACCCTGCCATGGATCATCGGCCAGTGGGTTACTTTGTTCTTTTCCTGTCTTGCTTGGCTTGGCTGGTGTCCCAGTTGATGGCGGGTTATCGTCCTCCAGTACCGCCAGCACAGCATTCAATTTTTCTTGTGGTATCAGCAGCAATTCACTTTTAAGTCCTTTGGCGACAAGCTCAAGAGTATCGAGGCGCGGATTGCCTTTGGATTCCAGTCGCTGATATTGCTGGCGCGATATACCAACGCGCAGCATCATATCGTGCTGCTTGAGCTTCAATGCGATACGGCGTTTTTTGATCTGTTCTAGTAGTGAATTCATAATGAAACATATATGTTGCTATTTACCATTAAGAAACATATTAGTTTCTTTTTTTGGCCTTGGCAACATATAAGTTGCTTTTGGAAGATTGAAGTCTTTCAGTTGCAAAAAGAAACATATATATTGCTTTTATCGAGATGCCTCTATGTGCTGTTGTTCGCTTATTGTGTTGTGCCAAAATTCGCTTATTGTGCTTATTTGGGAGCGAGCTGAATCTCAAAGCCCTAAAAGCCCCCAGCCAGTTTTCTCAATTTGCATAGCAAGTAGCGCAAGGCGCTACGGAAAACTAACTGGCCGCCAAGCCCACCCTATATGACCTGATGGCAATGCCATCGATCATCCGACTGCCTCGATGCTGATTCAACATTGTGCTTGTAACCAAAATCGGCAGTCGGTAAACAGGTAGTGGGCGCGGAGCATTAAAGAGTAAGCTTCTGCCCTTGGGGCAGGCCTCAGCAACACCGTCATCGTGAAGATAAGACAAGAGTGACTAGGAGTAAATTGCTGCAATTCAGCATAGTTCCGCTATTGGCGCGGCTTTACGATGACCGCAAGATGTGTGCGTGTAGTACAAAATCGGAGATTTTTCCCTCCCCGCACCTATCTTGAGAAGGACGTTGCCCCGTCCGTTCTATCCTCAGGCGGCGCTCTAAGCATCGAATTATCATTCTCTGACAAGAGCTTATCTGGTGCGCAATCCATAGTGATTGGTATGCTGCACCAGCGAACGATTGGCCGTTCGATCACCACTTATGGGAGCCTCCGAGCTACCCCTAAGAACCCCATGGGCAAGGGCGAAATTTTGCTCTCCCCTTGCATCCCCATCAACCAGAAAGGAGAAGTTAGCTCTCCCTTCATGGACTTCCCATCAATCAAAGGGGCATGTCATAGCCCCTCATAAACTCCCTCGACCAACCCTGCGCGGATTGGATGCCGTAAGCGTTTCGACGCTTAACCACGACCACTGTTTCGCCAGTGGAGGACGACCAAGGTGCGGCCTTGGATGCGCTCATTACATAAATTTAGCTCGTAGCCATTCTTCCAGCCGTCGCGTTGCAATCACATCATCGCGGTTATAGCCGAGTATTTCGGCCTTTAACTGAGCTTTCATTTCTGGATTGTTTTCTGCCAAAAATCGATTGAATTGAACCACCGACCATTGCGAGCCTGAGCTGTCATCTTCCCACTGAAAATTGACCAAATCTTTGTGCTTGCAAATGTCCTTCAGGCCATAACCTTGTAATGGCAATACAAGGCTATCGAGCACAGGCTTTTGCATATCAAATAAGGGGCTTTCATCGCCAAGCAGATAGAGGACGGTTTCATTGCTCTCCATGTCATATCGCTTAGCGTAGCTGCGTATCGTAGTGCGCTCGTGCTGCGAATAGTGAGCAAGTACCAAATCAGCATAGCGCTCACGGTATTCTTCGATTTTGGCAAGAAACTCAATCCAGCCTTGTCTATCCTGCTCGGCAGTATCCGTCCAAACATGTTCGAAATCAGCATGGCCGAAGTCGGGTACTAAAAAGCCCCAAAGATACACATGCTTTTCGCCGTTCCCCGTGAGCGGATTATCTTCGATATCAAAATGTACCCAGTGACCATCGGGAAGGCTCACGGGCGCAATTTGATGCACCTCTCCACTGAAATAGGATTGTGCCTGCAATATGGCGCGTTGCTTCTTTTCATAGCCTTTGAGGTAAGGCACATCGGGTAAGCTTTCAGGTGAGCTTGCGGCCAATTCCGATATCGTATTGATACCGTGCTTCTCCAGCCCATCGGCTGCACGACCTTGCACACCGTAAAGCAGTGAAATTTCTTCCTTCGCCTCAAAGGCAGGTTTGCAATGCGTGTAATAAGGGCATGCGCGGCATTTGCTATGGCTATAGCGAACCATTGGCTCTGTATCACTCGCCAGTAGCTCCCGCATTTCGGTGACAAACTGGTTGGTAAGAGGGTTGGTTTCGTCGCCAATTTCAGCGGTATCACCGTCACCCAAGAATACAATCGCAGGTAAATTCGCATTGAGCATTCGACGATAAAAGCCAAGCTGTACCTGTATTTCCTTTTTATCCTCACTGAGGGATAGTTTGGCATCGGCTGGTTGATACTCACCACTGGCATGGCGGATCAAAAAATCAGGGTAGCCCACAAGATGATTTTCCTTATCAAGCAACTGAGCTTGATAGATAACATCAACGCCCTCGGCCATAAGCCTTTGTGTATCTTCTGCTGAAGTGGCCGTATGCACCGACTTTTCTCTCATTATTTGGGTTAGTACCGCTTGCTCATGAGCAAGGCCAAGCTCAATGATCAAAGCCTCAAAGGCATCCTCTGCTTCTTCAACTTCCAGTTCGCCTATGTTATCCAGCCATACACGGCGCGCGCACAACGCCCAAGAGCTGGCATCACTTGGCTTGATATAGGCTTGGGTTGGCGCGTTGTTCATCTAAAGTCTATCAATTCGGTTGGCTGCAAACAATTTAGTGCAGAAACTCCAACAATCATAGGTGTTTTTGGTTGTTCCTTCCTCTATTTTCCCATATTCTCCCCTAAGCTATGAGGGCGATACATGCTATGACAGATCAAATATTGACCTTAAAAGAGGTCGCGGCGTATTTAAAACTCGCCGAGAAAACCGCCTACAAACTGGCAGCAGCAGATAAGCTGCCCGGTTTTAAGGTTGGGGGGAGCTGGCGTTTTAAAAAAGAAGATATCGACCAGTGGATTGAAGAGCAGAAACGCATGGGCAAAGACTGAAAGGACGTATTGTGATACCCGACTATCAAACTTTAATGAGGCCAGTTCTCAAATGCTCAGAAAACGGCGAAGTCCGCATTGGCCATGTGGTAGAAACGCTGGCAGATGAGTTTGAACTCACTCAGGAAGAAAGAGAAGAACTGCTACCTAGTGGAAAGCAGGCAACCTTCGCCAATCGGGTTCATTGGGCAAAAACATACCTAGCTAAAGCGGGTCTGGTAGAGCCAACACGTCGAGGTCACTTTGTCATTACCCAAAGGGGTAAAGACGCGCTAATAGCGACATCCGACACCATTGATAACAACTACCTGAAGCAATTTGATGAGTTCAAAACATTTCAGGGCTTATCTAATGATAATAAAGGCGCAATTACTCAGGAGCAGGAAGCGGCAAAAACTACCCCTGATGAAGAGCTAAGACTTGCCTATAAGAAAATCAATACCGCACTCCAGACGGATATTTTGAGTAAGGTTAGAACCGTCACGCCAGCGTTCTTCGAAGAATTGATTGTCGAATTATTACTAGCGATGGGCTACGGGGGCGCAGTTGAAGATGCAGGTCGCGCCCTTGGAAGAACTGGCGACAATGGTATTGATGGAGTGATAGACCAAGACCCTCTAGGGGTTGATCAAATTTACATTCAAGCCAAGCGTTACGCACAAGGCAATAACGTAGGCGCAGGTGATATTCGAGACTTTTTTGGTGCCCTCAACCTGAAAAAAGCACAAAAAGGCATTTTCATTACGACTTCCGCTTTCAGTTCTTCTGCAATTCAAACAGCAAATGATCTGGGCAGTCGAATCGTGTTAATAGACGGCGTTGAGCTGGCCAAGTTAATGCTCAGATACAACATCGGCTGCCGCAACGAAGACGTGTTGTACCTGAAGAAAATAGATGAAGATTTTTTTGAACAATAAAAGCTGGCGCGCAGTACGGAGTAATTGAGTTTGAACGCAGTTGAAATAGAAGAAGCCATATCGTTACTCGCTGAGCAAGACTTTGACTCAGCCAGTTTCCCGTATGCCTTTTTAGAGGCGTTCGGAAATAAACCAGCCACCATTAAACGCCTAAAGAGCGGTAATACGAATTCCTCAGATATCGAAGGCGGTGTTTTACAGCGAAATAACATCCATATCGCCACGTGCAGTGAGGGCGCGGTATCTGAAACGCTAACTCGGTTGAAAGAAAGCCCTGCTACGACCAAAGGCAAAGCAAAGTTTGTGGTTGCCACAGATGGGATTGACTTTGAGGCTGAAGATTTAACCTCCGACGATCCACCCGTGGTATGCCGCTTCAACGAATTTCCAGATCACTTTGGCTTCTTCCTTCCGCTGGCAGGCATTACGACAGTTAAGCAAATCCGCGAAAGTTCATTTGATATCAAGGCAACGGGTCGTCTTAATAGGCTTTATATAGAACTTCTTAAAGATAACCCTGAATGGGGCACGGAAGAACGCCGCCATGATATGAACCACTTCATGGCTCGTTTGATCTTCTGCTTCTTTGCGGAGGATACCGATATTTTCAATGGCGAGGGCTTGTTTACCAAGACCATTGAGCAGATGAGTGAGCGGGATTCTTCAAATACGCACGAAATTATGAGTGAAGTATTCCGTGCAATGGATACTTCTATTGAAGATAGGGCTGGCGCTAATTTACCTCGATGGGCAGATACCTTCCCTTACGTGAACGGTGGCCTCTTCTCGGGTAATACAGATGTTCCGCGTTTCAGTAAAATTGCGCGATCTTATCTTATTCATATCGGCAATTTGGACTGGACGAAAATCAATCCTGATATTTTCGGCTCGATGATCCAAGCAGTGACGGATGAAGAAGAGCGTGGCGCGCTAGGCCTACATTACACGTCTGTACCTAACATTCTAAAAGTTCTCAACCCATTATTTCTTGATGACTTACGGGCGAAACTTGAAGAGGCTGATGATAGTCCTCAAAAGTTACTCAATCTTCGCAAGCGTATGGCGAAAATACGCGTTTTCGATCCCGCCTGTGGCTCGGGGAATTTTCTCGTTATCTCCTATAAGGAAATGCGAGCAATTGAAGCAGAGATCAACCAACGAAGAGGTGAGAGCGGTAGGAAATCAGATATTCCCCTAACGAATTATAGGGGTATTGAGCTTAGAGATTTTCCTGCTGAAATCGCTCGTCTGGCATTGATTATTGCTGAATACCAGTGTGACGTACTGTATCGAGGGCAGAAAGAGGCATTGGCTGAGTTGTTACCGCTTGATGCAATGAACTGGATCATTTGTGGGAATGCGCTCCGATTAGACTGGCTCAGTATATGTCCTCCTACTGGAACAGGGGTAAAGCTTCAAGCGGATGATTTGTTTAACTCACCACTAGATCAGGTTGAAATCGATTTTGAAAACGAAGGGGGAGAAACCTATATATGTGGGAATCCTCCGTATTTAGGTAGCAAGTGGCAGTCTGACGAACAAAAGTCTGATCTAGGAGCGATATTTGATGGCAGGGTTAAAAACTGGAAGTCATTGGATTATGTTGCGGGCTGGTTCATTAAAGCTGCTGATTACGGCACTAAGACAGAATGTGCATCTGCATTTGTATCGACAAACTCGATCAATCAAGGACAGCAAGTACCTATCCTTTGGCCGCTAATATTTAGTACTGGTCATGAAATTTTATTTGCACATACGAACTTTAAGTGGGCAAATTTGGCCAGTTATAACGCAGGTGTAACCGTTGTTATTGTCGGCATGTCGAAGTCTGCGGGGAAAACACGAAAATTATACTCACTAGATGAAGATGGAAATTCTACGTTAAAAGAAACTGACAACATTAATGCGTACTTAGTTTGCGGAAAGAATGTAGAGGTTAGCGCAAGTTCTAAGCCGTTAAATTCCCTTAGCCCTATACAATTTGGTAATCATCCTTATTACGGTTCTGCACTTGTATTTTCTATGGGTGAGGCACGAGAGTTATCTAATCAAAATCCTGCAATAGCAAAATATATCAAGCCCTTTTACGGATCAAAAGAATTTATAAACTCTTCTCCTAGAGCATGTTTTTGGATAAGAGATACAGATTGTGTCGAAGCTCTTGAATACGAACCTATTCGCAAAAGAGTTGAAGCTGTTAAAGAATCCAGATTGGGAGCTAAGAAGGACAAAACCGCTCAGAAGCTCCTATCTACCCCCTACCGATTCAGAGAACAAATGATTGCGGAGAATCATGTAATGGTGATCCCTAGAGTTAGTTCGGAAAACAGACCTTATTTACCCGTTGGTCTATTGGGAAATGAAGCTATAATTCAGGAAAAAGCGTTTGCCATGTACGATGCCGCTATTTGGCATTTGCCTATAGTGGCGTCTCGCCTCCATTGGGTATGGATAGGTACAGTTTGTGTGCGAATGCGAACAGATTTTTCATATTCTAATACTCTTGGATGGAATACCTTTCCGGTCCCAAATCTTACAGAAAAAAACAAAGAAGATTTGACCAAATGCGCAGAAGACATTCTTCTCGCCCGCGAAGCGCATTTTCCTGCCACTATTGCCGATCTCTATGATCCTGAAAAAATGCCAGATGATTTGCGCAGAGCACATGAGCGCAATGACGAAGTTTTAGAGCGCATATACATCGGACGTAAATTCAAGAATGACACTGAGCGCCTTGAAAAGCTCTTTGACCTCTATACAAAAATGACTAAATCCACTTCCAACTCTAAGAAAAAGGTATCTTGAGCATGACGGAGCATAAATCTATACCCTCAGTATCTGTTAACTATGCCAGCAATGGCAGCTCTAAGAAATCGAATGAGCTGGGTATGCGCGTGATGCAAGAACGTGCTTACGAAAAACGTGGTGAACAATATCTTTTAATTAAGTCTCCGCCGGCTTCTGGTAAGAGTCGTGCTCTCATGTTTATTGCTTTGGATAAGCTAAACAATCAAGGCGTTAAAAAAGCCATTGTTGTCGTTCCTGAAAAATCAATTGGCTCAAGCTTTAACAATGAGCCACTGACAAAACACGGTTTTTATTGGGATTGGGAAGTTGTACCAAAATGGAATCTTTGTAATGCGCCAGGTGAAGATGGCGGCAAGGTAAATTCAGTAAAGGCCTTCCTTGATAGCGATGATCAGGTACTGGTTTGCACACATGCGACCTTTCGTTTTGCCGTAGACCGCTTTGGCGTTCCTGCATTTGATGACTGCCTGATAGCAGTTGATGAGTTCCATCATGTGAGTGCTAACCCAGATAACAAGCTTGGTGCGCATCTTGGTGAGTTTATTACGCGAGATAAAGTTCATGTAGTTGCCATGACAGGCTCGTACTTTCGCGGTGATGCCGAGGCTGTTCTTTCCCCTGAAGATGAAGCTAACTTTGAAACAGTAACTTATACCTACTATGAGCAGCTTAATGGTTATGAATATTTAAAGTCGCTGGATATTGGCTACTACTTTTATTCAAGTGGCGATTATACGCACGAGATTAGAGAAGTCCTTGACCCTTCAGAAAAGACCATTGTGCATATACCTCATCCCGCATCCAGAGAAAGTCAGAAAGATAAATATTCTGAAGTTGAACGTATTTTCTCAGCACTGGGCGATTGGGAAGGTTCAGATGACGATACTGGCTTTCAACTAATTAGAACGAGCGAAGGAAAGCTGATAAAGGTTGCCGATCTGGTCGATGATGACCCAAAGCGTGACAAAGTATCAGCCGCGCTCAAGCGTCCAGAGGCTAAATCGAGCAGAGATTTTGTCGATGTGATTATCGCGCTCGGCATGGCGAAAGAAGGTTTCGACTGGGTTTGGTGTGAACATGCATTGACGGTTGGCTATCGTTCCAGCCTTACCGAAATTATCCAAATTATTGGTCGTGCAACCCGTGATGCTGAAGGCAAAACGCGTGCTCGTTTCACGAACCTGATTGCGGAGCCTGATGCATCGGAAGAAGCGGTTACGGATGCAGTGAACGACACCCTTAAAGCAATCGCTGCCAGCCTTCTTATGGAGCAGGTGCTTACGCCTAAATTCAACTTTACGCCGAAAACACCAACCAGTGGCCCACAAGAAGGCTTTGATTATGGTGAAGAAGGTTATAACCCGAAAGGGAACAATGTTGGTTTCAACGAAGAAACAGGCCAGTTCCAAATCGAGATTAATGGATTGGTAGCGCCAAAGAGCGATAGTGCTAAGCGTATTTGTCAGGAAGATTTGAATGAGGTGATCACAGCATTCGTTCAGGATAAAGCTGCTTTGGAGCGAGGCTTGTTCGATGAAGAAGTTGTTCCTGAAGAACTTACTCAGCTAAAGATGGGTAAGATTGTTAAAGATAAATACCCAGAGCTTGATGCGGAAGATCAAGAGGCTGTTCGCCAGCACGCAATTGCTGCCTTTAACATTACACAACAAGCGAAAGATATCGCCAATGATGGTGCGGATGGAGAGGCTTCTGCTAATACAGCGTTTGTCGATGGCGTTCGAAAATTTGCTATGGACGTGCGGGAACTAGATGTTGATTTGATTGATCGTATCAATCCATTCAGCGAAGCCTATGCGATCCTCGCTAAATCGATGGATGAAGAAAGCCTTAAGCAGGTGAAGGCAGTCATTAACTCCAAAAAAGTTAAGCTCACCGAAGAAGAGGCGCGTGAGCTTGCAACACGAGCGGTTCAGTTTAAACGCGAACGAGGCCGTTTGCCTGATATCACAGCCGCTGACCCTTGGGAGCGTCGAATGGCAGAAGGCATCGCTTTCCTTCAACGGAAAGTAATGGAGGAAAGTAATGGTTGAGGTAAAACAAGAAAAAACTAACCAAGAGCTTTTGGCTGAACTTGGCGTAGAGGTTAAGCAAGAAAAGAAAGCGACCAGAACACCAAAAGAAGAGCGCATCATAGCAGGATTTGAGGAAATTCAGCGATTTGTAGAAGAGCATGGGCATGCTCCAGAACATGGTGAGAACAAAGATATATTTGAACGCTTGTATGCCACAAGACTGGATCAGATTCGAAAGCAGGAGGAGTGTCGCATACTCGTTGAAGAAATTGATCATCAAGGTCTTTTGGCTAGCAGCTTACAAGTGGCTGAGCCCCCAGCCGAATACAATACGGACGAAGAGCTACTAGCTGAGCTAGGTGTAGAAGCGCCTAAAGAAGGTGATATTACCTACCTAAAACATGTGAAATCTCAGGCAGATAAAAAAGCGGCAGAAGAGATAGCTAACCGCACTCCGTGTGAAGACTTCGATAAATTTAAACCGTTATTCGATAAAATTCAAAGTGATTTAAAGCATGGACTTGTAGAAGCTAAATTGCTCAAAGATCAAAAAGACCGCGATTACATGGCCAAAATCGAACAAGGCGATTGGTTTATTGTAAATGGGCAAAAGGCGTATGTTGCCGAGTTTAGTAAAGAACGCAATCACGGCTTTGATAAGAACGACTACAGGCTTCGTGTGATCTACGACAATCGCACGGAAAGTGATTTGCTATTGCGTTCACTTCAAAAAGCGCTTTATGAAGATGACGCAGGCCGAAGAATTGTTTCTCTTTCGGCAGGCCCATTATTTGATGACACAATCGAAGAAGATGATTTGGCTAGCGGAATTATCTATGTATTGCGCAGTAAGTCCGATCACCAAGTGGTTGGCCAAAACCGAGATGTTATCCATAAGATAGGTGTCACAGGTGGTAAAGTTGAAAAGCGAATTGCCAATGCCAAGCTTGACCCGACTTTCCTGATGGCAGAGGTAGAAGTTGTGGCAACCTATAAGCTATCGAACATTAATCGAACCAAGTTGGAGAATCTGCTCCATAAGTTCTTTGTGGAAAGTCAGCTAGATATAGAGGTTCCTGATCGCTTCGGGAATATGGTGAAACCTAAGGAATGGTTTTTAGTGCCGCTATTTGTGATTGACGAAGTTGTTGAGAGAATCAAGGATGGTTCAATTACTGATTTTAAGTATGACTATAAATTGGCTAAGTTGGTTGAGGTGAGTTAGCGACTTTGCGTCGATATTGAGATTTCAATGAATTTTAAACAAAGGGATTTAGGGCGGGATTTTTTATGAAAGATTGGTTTCCATTCACCAGCTACGATTTCTACAGCTATCTTGCATGCGGAATGGTTTTCCTTTTTGGTGTTGATTACTGGTATTCAGGTGGTCAATATCTATTGCACGAATGGACGGTTTCTCAAGGAGCTTTAATTGTCGCATTGTCGTACATAGTTGGTCAGATAATAGCTATACCTTCTTCAATGGTGCTTGAACACTATCTGGTTCGTAGTGCTTTGCGAGCTCCAGCGATTTTAATGCTTTCCGAGAAGCAAAATAAAACTGAAAAATTTATCGAGAAGTATTTGATCGGCCGTCATTATTCTCCTTTGCCAAAAAATGTTATCAGCCGAATATATATGAGAGCTGAGGAGGAGACGGGGCTTTCGCATACAGCTTTAGAAGCTGATGTAAATGAAATTTTTGCTCCGGCATTGGTTGACGCCAGAAAAACCGCTGAAATCCGTGACAGGATTGATTTCTTTCGTAACCAATATAGATTTAGCCGTAATGTATCGTTTAGCGCGTTTCTCGTATTTTTATTAATGCTTGATGGTTATTCTCGAATCGGAAATGAAGATTTCTTAGCTGGTATGATTTTCGCGTTTTTTATTAGCTTTGGTATGCTGGTTAGATTTATAAAATTCTATAGCTGCTGCGCCGCTGAGGTGTTGCGAAGTTATGCGAAGCAGAAGGTATAAAATGACCGAAGAAGTCGTTGCAAAAGTGAAGAGCATAGATATCGGTGGTGAGTGGCTCACAAACGGTCATCTAAAAGCTTGTATCCTTAAACTTTACCCGCCAACTCAGTCTGAGTGGGAGAATGATGGAAGTCGTGCTAATAACCTCTCCATGGCTACGCAACTTCTTGCGCCCCCTGATGAATCCTCTCAAAGCTTATTGGTACAAGAGTTCCCCGAAAAGTCTGCGGTTGTGATAGCTCCTGAATTGGCTTTCGGGTCTCCAGATTTTCAGTCATTGGATACCCTTGTAAAAAATTATAACCAAAATCTTATTTTTATTTGCGGCTTCGGATTCTCGAATGGAAGTGACTTGGCTACTTTGGCACGGAGAACTGATGTTGAAGGCGTTTGGAACATAGAGCCTAACCCTAATAAGCGATATAACGGCGGCTGGGTGTGGGTGAAAAGTGGTTCTTCCACCCAATGTTATATCTTCCTCAAGAATTATTTGGAACAGAACACGGAAATTACTGTTGAAAACATTGCAACAGGAGATTATATCCTCCGCCTCAATGGCAATGACATAGTTGTCTTTCCATTGGTTTGTGCAGACTTAATATCCAAGGAAGATGGCAGTCCTAGTAGCCGAATTGAACAATCTCTCAATAGAAACAGCAATAATAATCGGCGAGTGTTGGTGACAGGATCGCTATTGAATAAGAAGTCAGAAAGTGATCATTGGAAGACTGCCATCGGTGATTTGTTGGATTCATCAAAAACATCAAATGTTAGGTTGTTATTAAGCAATTGCATTAACCCAATTCCGGTGGAGGATGAAGAAATAGACAAGTGGCGATGTTTATCTGGAGCATTCCAGCATCGTGAAGGGTGCAAGCCGCCAGTCAAGCCACTCCCATACATTCGCTACGTTAATGGTGAAAAATTCTCTGGTCTTGTCTTACGTAATTCTGAGGTCGGGGCGCTTTTTGGAAAGTTGCAGTGGACAAATAATTCATCTGAGGGAAAACAAGCTTTTTCAGAGTGCGCACAACATGTTTGGAGTGGCGATAAATTTCATTCTTGTGATGCTATTTGTGCTGCGGATGAGCTTTATCGCTTTGTAATAAGGAATAAAGGAAACTTGCTGCATAGTAAAATCACCTCAAATGAGGCAACAAGAACCCTTGCTGATAGTGAGCTTGAGAAGCTATTAACTGAATTATCGCCAACCTCAAATTCCCTCCTTCGTGCTGTTGCAGGGAAAATTTTTCAGAAATGTTTGAAGGGGGTCAAGCAAGAAGCACAGTTCTGCCCAGATCAACTATACAGCCGTTCAGAGAATCTCGATTGCGCAATTACGACACTAAGTCTTATTCAGCATGCTATTGAAGCCGAGCTTATGCCAGAAGGGAAAGAGCTTGGGTATGGTCAGTTGCTATCAAATAATGAAGAGCAAGAAATTTTGATTTGGGACTCATCGGAGCATACGGCTAATCAGTTATACAGTCTTGTGAAGGAAGGTATTGTTAAGGACGGTGGGAGTGCTCGCCCTTTAATGATTGTTGGTCGAGGTAATGGCGGTGGAAGCTTTCCTGATGAAGGGCGGATACACAGCAATCGGCTCGCGGATATTTCTGATGCCCCGCCACTAAATGTTGGTAAAGATATATGCGAAGCGAATGATCGAGTTGTTTTCTGGAAAAATCAGGGAAAAGTCGATGATATATTGGCGTCTGCCGATCCTAGGCAGGATTTGGTTGTGAGCTTACGAGAAGAAATTATATTGCCCGAGGATTCATGACAGAAGCTAATTCAAATTCGGAACTTAAAGAATATTTCGTACAAGCGGGATTTGTAGATTCAACTGAGCTTATGGCCGATATCTGTGATATTCCAGATAGGGTGTTCGTAATGCACAATAGCTACGCTCTGGTGGTCGGATATGCAGCGTTGCCGGAAGAAAACGAGGCGGATTCTTTGTTAATGGAAGCAAAAGAGCGAATGCATGCTTTTATCCGTAAGGCATTATTAGTTTTAGAAAACCAAAAAGGTCTTATTGTTGATGGATATCTACTTATAGCACTTCATCAAGCGCCTCGTGCAGAAGTAAAAGAGGTCGTTCGGGATATTGAATTAGATACGAAAATTTGTAGAAAGCATGTTGTATGGCCTGTGGAGAATGGGGATGGCTTAGAGAGGTTGCAGTTCGTAACTATACTTTCTCTACCTGATCCGCTTCGTGGCAATTCTGCTAACGCAACTTCTTTTGAATTGTCTGTTGAGGCCAAAAAACTGCTTGCTAAGTATGATGAGCTTGGAAGTCTGGAGCGGTTATTAGATGCAATTAAAAACGGAGAGCTAGCCGATGCTAATTGATAATCTTCAAATACAGTGTTTCAGAGGAATATCTGACTCTTTATCTCTAGACTTTACGGCACCTTTAACCGTTTTATATGCACCTAATGGTACAGGAAAAACCAGTGTTTGCGATGCCGTAGAATGGGTTTTATGTGGAGGTGTCGGACGGTTAGGGAAAGATGAAAGCATTCGCTGTAAATTAGGAGATGACAACCTTAGAACTAAAGTTGAAGCCAGTATTCCTCAAAATGGCAGTCCATTTTTTATCAAAAGGGAATTATCTGACTCTGGTACTCCGCTCTATTGGAAAGATCTTGATTGTGATTACACCATTGCAACTGATCAAGAGCTGCTTAGGCGTTTTGTTAAAGCGTTGCCGCCAAGTGGAAACTCTAACAAGTCCAAAGTGGACTGGGTGCGCTCAACGCGGTTTCTTGAAAGCGACTCCCTAGGGCTTCTTATAGACAGCGACAAAGAGTCAAATGACACTAGAAAATTAATTTTTTCGAGCCTATTTGGAGTAGCTGAGTATCAAAAGAACGAGCGTGACCTTAACAGGATTTTGGGAAAGCTTCCTTCTGAGCGAAAGATCAAGAGCGAAACAAGAAAAATTGTTAAGAAAATTGAAGAGTATGAGGAATTAATAACGAAGCTGACTGCGGAGCAAACTGCTCCATACAAAGATCACGTATATAACTTGCTTAGTACTATTGCCGAACGATTGGGTATTGCAAAAAATACAGACAAAGAAACAGACCTACAGAAATACCATGAAACTTTAGAGGTTCAGTATATACAGTATGTTGAATCTTTAGTTGAGAAGAAATCTTTGTTGTCTTTTATTCGCGATAAAGTCGGAGCTTATCAAGAGTATTTGTCCAGCTATGATTCCCTTAACAAGGCAATTAATGCAGACGTTTCTAAGCAAGGAGCACTAATTCAGGATTTGAAGGCGAAGCAGGTCGAGCTTGCCGGAAAGCAGGAAACTTCCAGAAAAAGAAACGAGCTAATCAATGAAATCCGTGAAACTATAAGCAGAATAAAAGCAGAGAAGGCTACTTGGCTTAATTTGTACAATATGTACAAAGGTCATACGCTTGAGGTTGATGACTCAAAAAACAGGACGACTGAAATTTCTAACTATATTGCTTCTATAGAGCAAAGAATCTCGACATTAAATGAAAAACTTCTTTTAGTGGGAGATCTTATTAATTCACTTCCATCTTGGCAGAAGAAACAAGCAGAGCTTAGGGGAATAGATAGTGAGCTTGAGGCATTAAAAAAACGAAAACCGAAAGAAACGCCTGATGCTCCCCTTGCAGAGCAAGCATCAAAAATAAAAGCAGAATTAGATGCTTTGCAATCTTCACGTGAGAAAGTTCTGGGAGAAATAGAGCTGCTATTATCATCGGGAAAAAGGTATGTTGAAACACATGCAGAGGACTCCAAATGTCCACTGTGTGAACATAATCACGAAAGTAACTTTGTCCTTCAAGAAAAAATTAACACTCGCTTTTCTAGGCTTTCAAGTAAGTCTAAAGAAGAAGCTGTATTAGCTTCGAGGCTTGATGAAATAACACAGCTTTTAACTCAAGAAAATAACTACCTTAAAAAAATTGAAGAACTAACCACTAAGAAAAGTATTCTCATAAAGGCTATTCAAGAAACAAGTGAGGCTTTGATTGTAGTGGGCTTAGATAGATCGGATATATCTAAGCCAGAGTCTGTCTCTAAGAAACTTGAAAAAATTCAATTGAAATACCAAGCCTCATTGGAAAAGCTGTTTCAGGACATTGCTCCATACAGAAGCGCCTATGATGCAGCTAGTAAACTAGAGGAAATGCGTATTGTAATTCAGTCTTTATCATCTTTATGGTTTAAGCGACTAGATATAAGCGGTGAAATATCATTTACCGCGGATGGTATTGGCGACGCATTGAAAAAACTGGAGGACGTACTAGAAAAGAAAAGTATGGAGCTAAAACAGTTGCGCGAAGATTCAAACCTTTGTATTCAAAAGCTCTCTGATGAAATGCTAAAATTAGAAGAAGAAAATAAGAAAAAAACTGCTGATATTGCAGAAGCCAGAGATAAAATTACTCCAATTCATAACTTCATTCAGGACTTTAAAAGAAAATGGTCGTCAATTTCTGAGGCTGATGTTTTAAGTGATGCTGAAATTGAGAATGCTGCTGTCAGCATCGTAAAAAAGGAACAGATGCTTAACGAAATAAGGGGTCTCTTTACAAAAGTAGAGGAATATTTCGTTAAAATAAAAGAGTCCGAGATAAAAGAACGAGAGCACGGATTATACCAAAAGGAAATTAAAGAGGCTCAGGACGAGCTTAAGGAATGGAATTATCAAGCAAAATCACGCTCTGTTGTTGAAGCTGAGCTTGATCTTATAAAGGAAGAAATTAGACGTTTTATTGCGGAGGAAATTCGCCCTCTTACTAACATCATTAATACTCTTTACTTACGCGCCCAAGGAAATCGCTTTATAAACTCAATAGAGGCTCGCCCTAGCAAAGAAGGTTTCTTAGAGTGGATTGCTGAGCTTAATGATGAAGGTGAGTCGTTTGAAAAAATGCGGTCTTTGAGTCAAGGTCAGAGGCAAGATTTGGCTCTGTCCATCTTTTTGGCGCGTGCAAGAAGTCTTGGCGGAACCTTCTTTTTGGATGAGCCTCTAGCTCATTTAGATGATCTGAACCGTGTGGCATTGCTTGATACGTTAAGAATAATCGTTTCTGAAAGAAGAGCCGCTAATCCTCTGCGCCTAGTTCTTACTACGGCCAGTAATAATTTGCTCAGACATTTAAGAGAGAAATTTAGTTTAGTAGAAGATGGCGAAGGTAAGCCTGCTCTTCGAATATACAAGATGAGTGGTAATCCTAAAGTTGGTTTGCATGTAGAGCCTCCTGAACTTGTGCATTCACCCAATAGGTTGTTAATGCACCATTCTACGCACGCTTAATACATATAAGAAGAATTTTGGCGAGCGATGAAAAGTTCGAAATTTAGGTGGCTTATGGAGTTAAGGGAAATCAAGGGCAAGGAGCCCTTGATGCAAGTTCGTTTTCGATATTTTCTAGTGAAGCCAATGTGTAATCCCCCCGAAAATCCGGAACAGTTATTAGTAGAAAATTCCACTAAACTGAAGGAAGGGAGTTTTCTATGCGAACATCAAGATACAGCGACAGCCAGATACTGGCGATTTTGAAACAGAATGAGAACGGTGTTTCCG
>NZ_JBFHDY010000043.1:0-28466 GCF_041584495.1 Zhongshania sp. | reverse complement strand
GAATCTGGGCGAGCGTCCAGATGCGGCGGTAATTCAGACCATGATGCTGCGCTCGTTGAGTCAGGCGGTTTATCACCCGGAGAACGAAGGGCATTTCGGCTTGCATTATGCCGGCTATACCCACTTTACCTCGCCGATTCGCCGTTACCCTGATTTGTTGGTTCACCGCGCGCTACGTTATTTGGTTCGCAGTGGCGGCGGTGAAGCGCCTGCTTGCTTCCATAAGATTGGCGATGCACCGAATCTTGATCGGAAGAAAATTTATCCCTATGACATGGATGCCCTCATTGCTCAGGGCGCGAACTCATCTGTCGCTGAGCGTCGCGCCGATGAGGCAAGCCGCGATGTAATGGCCTTCCTGAAATGCGAATTCCTGCAAGACCATGTCGGCAGTGAGCATGAAGGTATTATCACTGCGGTCACTGGGTTCGGCATGTTTGTCGAGTTGCAGGATCTCTATATAGAAGGCTTGGTGCATATCACTGCGCTGCCGCAGGATTTTTATCAGTTTGATCAGGCTCATCAGCGTTTAATTGGTGAGCGGACCCGCCGCGTCTTTCAGCTTGGTGACGCAATAAAGGTGCAGGTTCTGGCCGTTAATCTTGATCAGCGCAAAATTGACTTGGGTGTTGTCGCTGGCGATGACCTTGGCAAAAAAGCAGCGCATGACCCGACAAAGCCAGCTGGTGATGGACCTAAGCGCCAGCGCCGTAAGCCGGGTCAAAGTCGCGGTCGTAAGGTCGAGCCGAAGACCGCATCTCCCTCGCCCCGCCGCAGTAAACCCGAGGCTAGTTCGCCTGCGGCGAAGTCAGCGCCGCGTAAAAAGCGGCAATCCGTTGTACCTGTTGTTGCGGATGTACCGGCGGCGGCCCCTAAAAAGACCTCTGTTCGTGAGGCGCTGGCCAAGGGCTTAAAGGGTTTGATGCCAACAAAGTCTAAAGCGGCGGCTAAGCCGAAGGCAGCGTTTAAATCAGTTGGTGCGAAAGCGGCTGAAGCTAAAGCAGCGGAGGCCAAACCTAAGCCTCGCCGTAGTCGGTCTGGTGCAAAAGCTTCGGGTCCAAATGAAACACCCAAAAAAACGGGTGGCAAACCTAAATCGGGCGCCAATAGAACGCGTCGTAGTCGATAGAGGTTTTATTCTGTGGCAGAGAAAATATTTGGCATACACGCAGTGCAAAGCGTGCTGGCCCGTAGTCCTGAGCGAGTTCAGGAGTTGTATGTGCAAACGGGCAGGCTTGATAAACGCCTGCAGGAAGTACTTGATCTCGCTAAGGCCGCGAAGGTTCACGCGGTTCAGCGGGCACGTCCTGAATTAGATGCAATGATTGAGGGGCGCCATCAGGGCGTTATTGCGCTGGTAGAGGCGGCGGCCCAATTTCAGGAAAAAGACTTGCTAGATTTGGTGGTCGCCGCGGGTAGCTCGGCTTTAGTGCTCGTGTTAGATGGCGTCACTGACCCCCACAACCTTGGTGCCTGCTTACGCAGTGCCGACGCGGCAGGGGTGACTGTTGTGGTTGCGCCCCGTGATAACTCGGTTGGGCTCAGTGCTACGGTGCTGAAGGTTGCCTGTGGCGCGGCAGAGGTCGTGCCCTTTGTGCAAGTCACCAATCTTGCCCGCAGTCTGCAGCAGATGCAGCAAGCCGGCGTCTGGATTGTCGGTATGGCGGGCGAGGCCGAGTTATCGCTTTACGAGCAGGATTTAACCGGGCCGCGGGCACTGGTACTCGGTGCAGAGGGCAGTGGTATGCGCCGCCTGACTCGCGAGAACTGCGATTATTTGGCGAAATTACCGATGGCTGGCTCAGTGAGTAGCTTAAACGTGTCAGTGGCAACGGGAATTTGTTTGTTTGAGGCGGTGCGCCAGCGCTTAAAAGCCTGAATTGGCTAAATAGTGTGCGAATCACTTGCATATCATCCCCGATATACCTAAAATCCGCGCTCTTGATTTATTGGTAGTTCCGACTATTTTGGTCGGAGCTGTCCTCCTTGTCACACCGTAAAGGGTGGCTTAACCCGTAAGGAGCTGAAAAATGCGTCACTACGAGATAGTGTTCTTGGTCCATCCAGACCAGAGCGAGCAAGTACCAGGTATGGTTGAGCGTTATACTCAAGCCATCGAAAAAGACGGCGGTAAAGTTCACCGCCTAGAAGATTGGGGCCGTCGTCAACTGGCTTACCCAATCAACAAAATCCACAAAGCACACTACGTGCTGATCAATGCTGAAGCGTCTGCTGAAGCTGTGGAAGAGTTAACTACTAACTTCCGTTATAACGATGCCGTGCTGCGTAATCTCATTATTCGCTGCGATGAAGCTGTGACTGAAGAGTCGCCGATCATGAAGGCAGAGAACGAGAGCCGCGAGCGTCGTAGCCGCAGCGAACAGCGTGTTGAGCGCAGCCGTGACGACTCCGAGTCGGCGACTGATGACAATAGTGACTCTGAAGCCGATACGGCTGAAGACGACGCTGAATAATTGCTGAGTTAGGAGAATAGTTATGGCACGTTTTTTCCGTCGTCGTAAATTTTGCCGCTTCACCGCGGAAGGCGTCAGCCAGATCGATTATAAAGATCTGGAAACCCTGAAAGCCTATGTTTCAGAAACAGGTAAAATTGTACCTAGCCGTATCACAGGTACAAATGCTAGATACCAGCGCCAATTGTCTACCGCAATTAAGCGCGCGCGTTTCCTTGCTTTGCTGCCTTACACAGACAGCCATAAGTAATTAAACGACGTAAAATTATGCGCGCCTTAGCTGAATTCATTATGAAAGGGCGCTTGCAGGCGGTAGCCGTTGCAGGCTTGGGTGTTGGTACGCTCATGTTTGCCTGGGTTGGCGTTGCAGCCGCAGCGTTGGTGATGCTGCGCAAAGGCTTGAGCGAAGGTGCCTATGTTGTATTTTGGGCACTGTTACCGGCAGTTGCGGTGGCCGCTATTGGCGCAGATGTTGGCCCCTTGACCATGCTGCTTGGCGCCGCAGCAAGTGCAGCGGTATTGCGCAGCACTCAGCAGTGGGCCTATGCAATGCTGGCTGCGGTTGGTGCCGGTTTGCTAACGGCATTGATCTTGATGCAACTGGCCAGCGATTATCTGGCCTCGATTCTGGCAATGGTCCAACCCATGCTGGAGCGGATGCAGGTTTCTGCGTCTGGGCGTTTGCCTGAGATTGGCAGCGGCGATATCGCCGCGGTGATCGGTGTTAGCACCGTGTTGTGGAGTACGCTGGCGGTAATGCTGGCGCGGTGGTGGCAGTCCATACTGTACAATCCCGGCGGGTTTCGTCAGGAAATGTGGCAGTTTCGTTTGCCGCCAGCCATAACAGTGGCCTTGGTTGCGCTGATGTTGCTATTAAGCAATGTTGGTGGGAATTATCGGTTTTGGGGGGTGATGTGTATGCTGCCCATTGTGATTTCCGGTATAGCCTTGGTACACGGTGCCGCAGGACGTTTGGGTTTAGGTCGCGCATGGTTAATAGTTTTTTACGTAGCGCTGTTGTTGTTGGGGCCGCTCTGGGCGGGCTTGATTTTGATGGCGATTGTAGATAGTTGGATTGATATTAGGCGGCGTTTGCCGCATCGCTCTCAACCATAGAGCGGCGCAAACGCAGACGAATTTAAGAGGGTGAGAACCATGCAAGTGATTCTGCTGGAGAAAATTGGCAAACTTGGCAATTTGGGTGATCAGGTTAATGTTAAAGGCGGCTATGGCCGTAATTTCCTGATTCCATTTGGCAAAGCAGTACCTGCCACTAAAACAAATGTTGCTGAATTTGAAGCGCGTCGCGCTGATTTAGAAGCGACTGCTGCTGAAAAACGCAGTGTTGCTGATGCCCGTGCTGAAAAGCTGGCGGCGTTGACAGTCACTATTGAAGCGAATTCTGGCGACGGCGGCAAGCTGTTCGGCTCTATCGGTACTCGCGATATTGCTGACGCAGTAACGGCAGCTGGCGTTGAATTGAATAAAAGCGAAGTACGTATGCCAGAAGGTCCAATTCGCGATCTAGGTACCTACGACGTGGCAATTCAATTGCACAGTGATGTAGTACAGACTGTTAGCATTGCGGTTGTTGCCGAGTAATTTTGCTGATCTGTCTTTGATCTGATTTAGAAAGTGCAGGGTTGTTAATACGATCTTTGCGCTTAGGGCTGTGGTTTTTCGCGGCTGTTAGTCAGGTGTAAAAAAGCACAGCCGTTCTTTGTAGCGGCCGTGCTTTTTTTTTGCCACAATGCCCGATCTGTTTTATTCCTAGTGATGGTTCCGTGTACCCCGAAGCTTATTCTGATTCTCCGCCGCCCTTTGAAGAAGAGAGCGACTTCGCGCAACTGAAGCTACCTCCGCACTCGGTAGAGGCAGAGCAGTCGGTGCTCGGCGGTCTGATGATTGCCAACGAAAGTTGGGATTCGGTTGCCGATGTCGTTGGTGAGGGCGATTTCTTCCGACCTGAGCACCGCAAAATCTTCGCGCAAATGACGCGCTTGATTACCTTAGAGTTGCCAATAGATGTTGTAACACTTGCTGAGGAGTTGGCCAAGGCGGGGCAGCTTGAACAGGTAGGCGGCGCAGCTTATTTGGCTGAGATCGCCAATAATACCCCTTCGGTCGTCAATATTCGGGCCTATGCCCAAGCTGTGCGTGAGCGGGCCACCTTTCGCTCCTTGATTAGTGCTGCGAATGCCATTGCCGACAGCAGTTTTAATCCCGAAGGCCGCAATAGTGACGAGATCCTGGATGAGGCCGAACGGGCCATCATGCAGATCTCTGAGGAGCGCCCTAAAACGGGCGGTCTCACTCCGATCAACCCGCTATTGAAGTCAGCCGTTGATAAGATTGACGAGCTGTTCAGTAACGAAGATGCGGTAACGGGTTTAACCACTGGCTTTGAAAAGCTGGATGAAATGACTTCCGGCCTGCAAAACTCAGATTTGATCATCGTCGCCGCAAGGCCATCAATGGGTAAGACGACCTTTGCGATGAACCTTGTTGAGAATGCGCTGATGAAAAGCGATCAGCCCATCCTCGTATTTAGTATGGAGATGCCCGCTAATCAGTTGATGATGCGGATGTTGTCGTCGGTGGGCCGTATTGACCAGACTCGCATTCGAACGGGCCGTTTAGAAGAAGAGGATTGGCCTAAGCTGAGTTCGGCGGTGACCAAGCTCAAAGACAAGCTGCTATTTATTGACGACACGCCGGCGCTAACCCCCACTGAAGTGCGTTCCCGGGCGCGTAAAATCGTTCGTGAACACGGCAGTGTCGGTATGATCATGCTCGATTACCTTCAGTTGATGAAAGTCGCGGGCACGGCGAGTGAAGGCCGAACCGCTGAGATTTCTGAAATCTCGCGCTCTTTGAAAGGCATCGCCAAAGAATTTGAGTGTCCGGTTGTAGCGCTTTCGCAGCTTAACCGCGCCTTGGAGCAGCGGCCTAATAAACGACCGATTAACTCGGATTTGCGGGAATCGGGCGCCATCGAGCAAGACGCCGACGTTATTATGTTTATCTACCGCGATGAAGTGTATAACGAGGAGTCGGCAGATAAAGGCATGGCAGAGATTATCATCGGTAAGCAGCGTAACGGCCCGATTGGTACTGCTAGGTTAAGCTTTGTGGGCAAGCATACACGCTTTGAGAATTTGGCCTTTGGCTATGAGCAGGCGGATGAATACTAATTGGTCGGACGTCTGATGTCGGGCGTCTGACGAAGAGGCAGTATTTAGTCGGGAGTCTGATGTCTGAGGCTTAAAGGCATTCGCTCCGTTCACCTAGATGCTCGCTTTTGATCCTAGCGTCTCCCATCTCCCGTCAAGCATTCAGCGCATTCCACGTCCGACACCCGACCTCAGACCTCAGACTCCGCTTGCTTCTTCTTCACCAAGCGCCCAAACACAATCCCCACTTCAAACAAAAACCACATCGGCACCGCGAGCAGCGCTTGGGAGATAACGTCCGGTGGGGTGAGTAGCATGCCGAAAACAAAGCAGCCGATAATGACATAGGGCCGCTTCTTGGCTAAATCGTCGGCGGTGGTTACCCCGGAGGCGATGAGGAGTACGGTGGCGATGGGGATTTCAAAGGCGATGCCAAAGGCGAGGAACAGCTTTAGGGCGGTGTCTAGGAAGCGGGCGATATCTGGAGTGTAGTTAACGCCTTCGGGAGTGATTCCACTGAAAAAGCCGAATACCAGCGGGAATACCACGTAGTAGGCGAAAGCCAGTCCCACATAAAACAAGATAACACTTGAAGCAAGTAGTGGGGCGGCGATGCGCTTTTCGTGGCGGTACATACCGGGTGCAACAAATTGCCAGATCTGGTGGAGTATTACTGGCATCGCCATGCAAAATGCCGAGACCAGCACCAGCTTAAACGGTGTTAGGAAGGGCGAGGCAATTTCTGTGGCGATCATGCTTGTGCCTTCCGGCAGGTAGCGACGCAGTGGTTCAGCAATAAAGCTATAAATGGTGTTGGCGAAAGGCATGAGTGCTACGGTGCAGACCAGCACCGCTAATACGACTCTTAGTAGGCGGTCGCGCAATTCGGTTAGGTGCGCAACCAACGGCTGGCCTTGATCCTGTTCTGCGTCAGTCATATTGTGGGATCTTGTTTGTTGGATTTCGGTTTTGCGATTCGTTCTACTTCTGTTGTAGCCGTAGGATCTGGCTTGGGCGTAATACTGTTTTCTATGTCGCGCAGTCCTTCGCCAGCGTTATTAAACTGACTATTTAATTGGTCTTTGCTTTCTTTTAGCGACGCCAGAATTGATTCGTTGTGGAGTTGGCGGCGGATCTCATCTGCGCCGACTTCTCGCTCAATTTCGCTGCGAATATCACTAAAACTGCGGCGTAGGCGACCTGTCCAGAGCGCGATGGTGCGCACTGTACCGGGCAAGCGTTCGGGGCCAATGACCAGTAGACCGAGGACACCGAGCACTAATAGCTCTGCAAAACCAATATCGAACATTTAGTGCTTAGACTCTTCTTTACTCTCGGCTTTTGCCGTGCCGGCGTCCTGCTCGGCTTTGTTTTCGAGGTTTTTAGCGTCCTCGTCTTCGTCACCTTTCATGCTGTCTTTAAAGCCTTTAAGGGCGCCGCCAAGGTCGCTGCCCATGCCCTTGAGTTTTTTGGTGCCAAATAATAAAACCACGATGGCAAGGATGATGAGGAGTTGCCAAATGCTAATGCCGCCTAAGCCCATGATTATGTCCTTTTGCTAAAAATGAAAGTTAATTACTTGTGCCGCGCCGCTTTTTCATCTAGGCCTGAAAGGCCAAAACGACGGGCGAGTTCATCAAGAATCGGTTGGTGGCTTTCGCCGAGTTCCGACAGCATTACCAGGCTGTGAAACCACAAATCAGCAGTTTCGTAGATTACTTTACTATTGTCGCCACTGACTTGCGCGTCTTTGGCTGCGATGACGGTTTCAAAGGCCTCTTCGCCGACTTTTTCCAGTATTTTATTCAGGCCTTTGTGGTGAAGGCTAGCGACATAGGAACTGTCTGAACTGGCGCTTTTGCGGGCCGCCAGTACTTGGTCGAGCTGACTTAAAATCGATTCTGGCATATTACTGGTCCACGTTTTTATACATTGTTGCGGGGTCTTTTAATACCGCTTCCATACTCTGCCAATTGTCACCTTTAAGCTGGCGATAAAAACAACTTTCACGCCCTGTGTGGCAGGCGATACCGCCAATTTGTTCAACCTGCATAAGCAGGGCGTCACCGTCGCAATCTAGGGCAATGGAATGAATTTTTTGTACATGGCCGGAGCTTTCACCTTTGCGCCATAATTTATTACGTGAGCGTGACCAGTAAACGGCGTCGCCGCTGCTAATCGTGAGTTGCAAAGATTCACTGTTCATCCATGCCATCATCAGCACGCGGCCACTTTTGGCGTCTTGGGCAATAGCAGCGACGAGCCCGTCGCCGTTCCATTTTATTTTCTCTAGCCACGGGCTGGTATTGGGTTTACTACTCATACTGTTTCCAAAAGGCTTGGGTGTTCGTGTCGACATTGACCTGGGCCATACTTTACCTCAGCGGCTGCGGATAAAGAAATACAAAGCGACAGCAAATAGACCAATACTAATACTGGGCAGGGCTTGTAAGCCCGCTCGAATTCCGGGATCGCTCACTAAGGCGGCCGCCAGCGCGGCAACAATGGCAAGGCGTTGATTACGACCGCGCTGCGCCTGTTGCTTAATCATCCCAGCGAAATCTTGTTGAAGTTGACTCTCTGCCTTGGTATTTGCATAAATCTGCTCCTTGCCTGAACCGCCGCGTTCGAGTAGCGCCTCAGGTAAATTGGGTAGCTGTTCTAACCAGCCGGGAATGCGGTGGCTGACTTTTTTCAAGACACTTTGCGGCGAGTAGCGATCCCGCACCCAGCGCTCCAAAAATGGCATGGCGGTCGACCATAAATCCAGCTGAGGGTAGAGTTGACGGCCAAGCCCTTCAATATTCAATAGGGTTTTTTGCAGTAGCACGAGCGAGGGTTGTACTTCCATGTCAAAGCGGCGGGCAGTTTGGAATAGCTGCAAGAGTAAGAGACCAAAGGAGATCTCCGCCAGTGGCTTTTCAAAGATAGGTTCGCTAACCGTGCGGATGGCGGCTTCAAACTCATGCACCCGGGTTTCTGGCGGCACCCAGCCACACTCAATATGGAGTTCGGCTACTTCCCGGTAATTACGCTGAAATATCGCCAGTAAATTGCGGGCCAAATAATATTGATCGAAATCGCTGAGGCTGCCGATAATGGCGCAGTCTATCGCGATGTACTGGGGGGAATTGGGGCGATTATGGGCAATAAAAATATTGCCGGGGTGCATGTCGGCATGAAAAAAACTGTCGCGAAACACTTGGGTAAAGAAAATTTCTACGCCACGCTCAGCGAGTTTTTTCATGTCGGTGCCTTGTTCCTTCAACGTCTCGATATCGGTGACGGGAATGCCGTGAATGCGTTCCATCACCAAGACATTGCGGCGGGTGTAATCCCAGTAAACTTCCGGCACATATAGCATTTCGGCGTCTTTGAAGTTGCGGCGTAGTTGCGAGGTATTCGCCCCTTCCCGCTGTAAGTCTAACTCGTCGAGTATGGTGTGGCGGTAATCCTCTACGACTTCGACGGGGCGCAGGCGGCGACCGTCGGGAATATAGCGCGCAACGAGTTCGGCAATGGTTTGCAGCAGTTTTAAATCGGCATTAATGGTGTGTTCAATGCCGGGGCGAACCACTTTAATCACGACGTCGATATTGTTTTCTAAGGTGGCGGTGTGTACTTGGGCTATGGAGGCCGAGGCGAGGGGCTGGTGGTCAAACTGTACAAATAGCTGCGCAATGGGTTTACCCAGCGCCGCCTCAATAACCGCGACGGCTTGCTCGCTGCCAAAGGGCGGCACCTGATCTTGTAATTTTGCCAATTCTATGGCGATGTCGTCGACCAATAAATCCCGGCGGGTTGAAAGAGTTTGACCAAATTTAATAAAGATTGGCCCAAGGTTTTCTAAGCCCAAGCGCAGGCGTTCGCCGCGATTGTATTTACCTTTGGAAAATAGGTGCCATGGGCCGCAGCGCAATAATAAGCGAGCGCGCAATGGTAGGTGCTCAGTGGGGATGAGGGTGTCCAGTCGGTAGACGCAAATAATCCAGCAAATAGCGAGCAGGCGACGCAGCCCCATAGTGTTTCCTTAATTTTTATTGGTTTGGGGGGCTAGCCGCGCTTGCAGGCGGCGTAGCTTGGCCTCAAGGCGCTCACTGCGGGCCTTAACATCATCAATTTGTTGATAGAAATCGTCGGCCTGACAGGGGTGGGGAACGAGGTTACTCTCTTCGACTAAAAACTCTTCAAATTGGCGGTGTAAGTTTTGGCGAGTTGCGTTTAACCAGCGGTGGCCTGCTCGCAGGCCAGTGCCAATTTGGTGGGCGGCGACGTCGCCAAAGGAATCGGCAAGTGGTTGCTCCCAGTCAATGTCGAGGTCGGCAAGAATTTTACGCAAGGCTAGTAGCGGTGCGGTATCGCCGCTAATCCGAATATTGCCATTGATCAGCGCCGCTGCGGGGTCGGTGGCGGTCGCCACTGCGGCAAACTCATTCCAGCGACCACTGAGCCGGGTGTTAATGCCTTCGCTTAGGCTGCCGAGTATGCGCAGACGGCTACCAGTAATGGCGATGCCGATATTGAGATCGGGCTCTTTTAGCTCAAGGGCAAAACGTTGGTCGTCTAAGCTTAATAGTTTCGCACGGGCACTTGGGTCGAGATGAAGTGCTCTATTAATGAGGTTTTCAAGGCCGGAAATCGCCGCACCTTGGAGTACTGGTGGAATCACGGCTTTATGCCCCGGTGCACGGCAACGACGCCCGCCGTCATATTGTGATAGCGCACATCGACAAAGCCCGCGTCTTTCATCATGCCTTTGAGGGTGTCTTGATCGGGGTGCATGCGGATGCTCTCGGCCAAATAGCGGTAACTGTCTGCGTCATTCGTAACGAGTTGGCCCATCTTGGGCAAAACATCAAAAGAGTAGCGGTCGTAGAGCTTTGCGATGACCGGATTAACGGGTTTGGAAAACTCCAGCACCAGCAGGCGACCACCGGGTTTGAGTACCCTGTTCATGGAGCGCAGTGCGGCGTCTTTGTCGGTAACATTGCGCAGGCCAAAAGCAATGGTAATGCAGTCAAAGTAATTGTCGGGGAAGGGCAGGCATTCGGCGTTGGCCTGTACATATTCGATATTGCCGACGATGCCTTTGTTGGTCAGTTTTTCTCGGCCAACGGTGAGCATCGAGTCATTGATGTCGGCCAGCACAACCTTGCCACTGCTGCCAACTAAGCGGCTAAATTTGGCGGCGAGGTCGCCGGTCCCGCCGGCAATGTCCAATACTTTATTGCCGGGACGCACGCCAGACAGTTCAATGGTAAAGCGCTTCCACAGGCGGTGGACGCCACCGGACATGAGGTCGTTCATGATGTCGTATTTGGCCGCCACCGAGTGAAAGACGCCAGCGACCATTTTGACTTTGTCTTTGCTGTCGACGGTTTTGTAACCGAAGTGGGTGGTTTTGTCGTCTGCCATAAATTCTGCCTACTTGGTATGGTCTTGGCGGGGCGGCCAGCTTAATTAGGCCGCTATTGTAGCGTTTGCGTGGGCGCCCTGCACGATTGGATTTGACTTAAGGATTATATGTCGAGCTCGTCTCTGAGCTGCTGCATGCGCTGACGCTGTTCGTCGGGGCTCAGTGGCTTGCTAAGGGTCTCTGGCAGCGCGATTTGTGCAGGTAAACTCAGAGTTTCGCCGTTAATAACGCGTTGGCAGATATCCTCGTAGTGCCGTTTAAACACCGGATAGGCAGTGTGCTCGGCAGTGCCCGCAAGAAAAAACCAGTCGCAGGCGCGGCCAGCGTGGTAAACCGCGGAGTGTGACCAGTTGTACTCGGCCTTGGGCTGAGGTGCGCGACACGCTTCCATATAGGCACTGTGGCTGTCGGGTAAACCGAGTTCGCGCAGATCGGGTTCGCAGTATTTTAAAATACCTTTAACCGTCGGCAAAAACTCAGATTCGCGAATGGCGCGGTGGGTCGCGGCAATAATTCGCTCTGGGCTGATGTGGCGGAGATTGCTAAACCAAATTTTCTTGGCATAGGAGAGCTTTTCAGGATTTGAAAAGGCCTTGTTGTATTGGTTGTGGTAGACCAGCTCGAACTCCGCAAACATCTGGTTAAGCGCGTCGATTACGGCGTCTCTGTCTGGTAGGGGTTCAGAGTTCGTCTGCCCAGCTGCGGTCGGTGTGTTTGGCGATGAAGCCAGTTGCCGGTTTGCTTGCTCCAGGAGCCTGTTGCTGTCTTGCATCGCTCTGTCCCAGTTGATGATTGTTTGCCCAACGGTATTTTACATGTTGGAGAAATTTTGTGTTCCATGAACGGTGTGCTTGGCCGCTGTCTTGCCAGAATAATATAAATTCGGCGATTTGTGCTTTAGCAAATTCCGGGTCGATACGGGCCATGCGCAAAATATCGAAGACCGAATCATTGGGTTGCCAGTTGCTGGGAATTGGCGCGATGACGTTTTCGTTGCTGACGGCATTGGTATAGCGCGCCCATTGCAGGCGAATATGCTGTATAAAGCGCGAATTCCAATTGCTGTCGGCGGTGCCGCGCTCTCGCCAGAACAGGGTAAACTCCGGAATGGCGTCTTCAATAAAGTTGCGGCTAATACCGTCGCGCTCGAGAATTTCGAGGGCATCGAGGCTGGGCTTCCAGCTGTCGCCAATGGGTTGATTGCGCGCTAATTCAATTTTTTGATACTGCTCTTTTTTCCAGCGGCGGCTGACATACTGGCTAAACGCACTGTTCCATGAGCTGCGGGTTTCGCCCGTGTCGCGGTAATGGGCGATAAACTCGGGCAGCACGGCGTTGATAAACGCGGGGTCGACCTGATTAAAGCGGGTCAGGTAGTCGATGCCCGCCTGGTCGGGTAGCCAGTCGGCTGCAATTATATTGTTGCCGGGCACCGGGTGGCGAGGGTTGGCAGTGTTGGTGTATTGGTTCATTCTTGTGGTGTTGGCAGCCAGCGAGCCCTTGTGGACGGGTTGTTGTGCCGTTGTCTGCGGCGTCGGGCTCTCAGTTCGGGCTGCGGCGGTGTTGGCCTGCATTGCCTGTGCTGCGGATTTGGCTTGGGTAAATGCCAGCCGAATATTTTGTGCATTGCTCATTAGGGCTGCGCCGATAATAATGAGCCCCTGGTCATTTAGGGTGCGTAGCACTTCTTCAATTTTTTCCATGTCCCAAAACGGGAGTTGTGTATTCAGACGCTGTTTGTCAATGATATACCATTGAATACCTTGGCTTTCCCGGCTGTCGAGCAGGGGCAGCCATTCCGCTAGCAATTGATACAGCAGTGCTGCCTCTAGGCCGAGTGTTGCGGCGAGGGAGGGGGATACCAATAGTTGGCGTTCTACAAAAGCGGCCGACATGCTATTTACTCTGTGGATAGCGGGCCATTGTACGGCCTTGTATGGGCTGCTGTCAGCCCTGTTGTCACCAGCAAATTCTGGACGTTTATCGTCTGATCTTTATCAGTAAGAGGGAGCGATTGCTTCAGTATTATGGCAAAACAAAAAACCGCGTATGTGTGTGTGGACTGTGGTTCTGACCACAATAAATGGCAGGGCCAGTGTCAGGATTGCGGCGCTTGGAATACCTTGTCGGAGCTGCGTTTAGGGCCTGCGACGAGTGCCAAAGCAGCGCCAGTGCGGCAAGGTTATGCGGGTGAAGTTGGCGGCGAGGTGCAAATGCTCGCCAATGTCAGTATTGAGGCCTTGCCAAGGCGCTCCACTGGTTTTGATGAATTTGATCGGGTCTTGGGCGGCGGGCTGGTGCCGGGCTCTGCGGTATTGATTGGTGGGCATCCGGGGGCGGGCAAAAGTACGCTGCTCTTGCAAGTTCTGTGTCGTTTGGCGAATCAATGCGAATGCCTTTATGTGACTGGCGAAGAGTCGCTGCCGCAGATTGCGATGCGGGCTCAGCGTCTGAATTTAAGTGCAGATACCCTAAAGTTGTGCTCGGAAACCAGTCTCGAGTTGATTTTGGCCCAGGCGATGGCAAATAAGCCTGCAATTCTGGTGGTGGATTCCATCCAGGTTTTACACAGCGAGCAAGTCAGTTCGGCGCCCGGCAGTGTTTCACAGGTGCGGGAGTGCGCGGCGGCGCTCACCCGCTTCGCCAAGCAGACTGGCACGGTACTGTTGATGGTTGGTCATGTGACCAAGGATGGCGGTTTGGCCGGCCCCAAGGTGCTTGAGCATATTATTGACTGCTCGATCATGCTTGAGGGGAGTAGTGATAGTCGCTATCGCACCTTGCGCGGGAGTAAGAACCGATTTGGCGCGGTGAATGAGCTAGGTGTGTTTGCCATGACGGAATTGGGTCTTAAAGAAGTTAAGAACCCGTCTGCGATCTTTCTTAATCGCGGTGATGTGGTGTCGTCGGGCAGTACTGTGATGGTGGTGTGGGAGGGTACGCGGCCGCTCTTGGTAGAGATTCAGGCGTTGGTCGATAGCTCTGGATTTGGCAATCCGCGCCGGGTGGCGGTGGGTTTAGAGCAAAACCGTTTGGCGATGTTGCTGGCGGTGCTGCATCGTCACGGCGGCTTACAGGTTGGTGATCAAGATGTGTTCGTTAACGTGGTAGGTGGCGTTAAAGTGCTGGAAACCGGTTCTGACTTAGCATTGCTTTTCGCAATGGTGTCGAGCTTTCGGGATCGCCCTTTGCCTGAAGATTTAGTGGTCTTTGGTGAAGTCGGTCTGTCGGGGGAAATTCGTCCGGTGCCCAGCGGTCAGGAGCGGCTCCAAGAGGCTCGTAAGCACGGCTTTCGCCGAGCTATTGTGCCTCATGGTAATGCGCCGCGGGGTGACTTGGTCGGCATGGAAGTCGTGGGGGTGAAAACTCTCGCTGAAGCGCTGGAGGCCATTTAGGCCGCCAGGCTTTGGTTATTTTTATATTTAGAATATTTCTATTGGATCGTCGCCAGCACTGCTGCCGTAGGGGCTTTGGGGTTGGTTGAACCCCTCGCTCGGCGCATTGTCGCTGCGGAAGTATTCAAATATAGCGTTGCTCTGGCCGGGTTGGGCGAGGTTGCCGGTATCTGGGTCAATTCTTACCGAGATGACATTGTCCGGTTGCTTTAAGTGGCGCTCGGGTTTGTTTTTGAGCGCTTCTTTCATGTAATCAATCCAGATGGGCAGGGCGACAGAGCCACCGTACTCGCGGCGGCCAAGATTGTTGTTTTGGTCAAAGCCGACCCAGGCCGAGGTCACAATGCCGCCGCTGTAACCGGAGAACCACGCGTCGGTAGGCCCGTTAGTGGTACCGGTTTTGCCCGCTGCGTCGCCGCGCTTTAGCACCAGTGCCTTGCGGCCGGTTCCTCGTGTGATGACGTCTTGTAAAATGCTGTCGATCAGAAAGGCGACGTCTTCATTGAGTACGCGTTTGGCGTAGTTGGCCTTCGGCGTCTCGCTGCGGCTGTTATTAATGATGTCGTCGAGGGTATCGGCCTCCATTCGATGGTGAGGGTTGAGTAGGTCACCATCTTCGTCGGTGCTGCAGTTGCGGCAGACGATATCGGGTTCGGCGCGGTAGAGGGTGTTGCCGTCGCGGTCAATAATGCGGTCGATAATATAGGGCTTTACTTTGTAACCGCCATTGGCAAACACCGCGTAGCCGCTAACAATATCCAGTGGGGTTAGCGAATGGCTGCCGAGCGCGAGCGAAAGATCGCGTGGTAGCTTGCTTGGGTTAAAACCGAAGCGGGCTATATAGCCGATGGCTTTGCCGATGCCGAGGTCTCTGAGTACTCTGATAGATACCAAGTTGCGGGACATATACAGTGCTTTGCGCAGCCGCATGGGGCCATTGAATGTGCCGTTGTCATTGCTGGGACGCCAGGTGTCGCCGAGCCCGCTGTCCTCAAAGACGATGGGCGCGTCGTTAATAATAGTGGCCGGGGTGAAACCGTTATCGAGGGCGGCGGTATAAATAAAGGGCTTGAAATTGGAACCCGGCTGGCGCTCTGCTTGGGTGACGCGGTTAAAGGCGCTTTTTTGATAGTTGTAGCCGCCCACTAAGCTGAGGATGGCTCCGCTATCGGCATTTAGAGACACGAGAGCACCCTGAATTTTGGGGAGTTGTGAGAGCTCCCAGTGGCGCGGTTCCGTCTGGCTCATGCGCACACGTATTACGTCACCTACCGCGAGTAAATCACTCGCCGTTTCTGGTGCATAGCTGACTCTATCCTCGCTAATATAGCGGATCGTTCCCTCTAAGCCGTGACTCCACTCCAGCGTCGTTTGGTCGCCAGTGGACAGTAGCAAGGTGGCGCTTTTCTCGGCCACATTCAAAACCAGCGCTGGATGCCAGGGCCCAATGCTGTCAATTTCTTCCAATTTTTGGCTTAGGCGCTGGCGCTGCTCATCATCGATCTCCTTGCTGAGATTCCAGTGTCGCTCCGCGCCGCGGTAGCCATGCCGCGTGTCATATTCGATCACGCCGTCGAGAAGAGCGTTATTTGCTGAATTTTGTAGTCGGCTATCGACTGTGGTGATGACGGTGAAGCCATCTTCGTAGGCGGTTCGGCCGTAGCGCTCGAGCATGTGCAGGCGCACCATTTCTGATACGTAAGGAGCATCGACATCGAGTTGGGTGCCATAGGCCTTGGCGCTGATAGGTTCGGCAATGGCAGTTTGGTAGTCAGCCTGAGTGATATAGTCAAGGCTAAGCATGCGGCCCAATATCCAGTTACGACGTATTTTGGCGCGATTGGGGTTGGCGACGGGGTTATAGGCCGACGGCGCTTTGGGGAGTCCGGCGATCATGGCCATTTGGGCGAGATTAAGCTCTTTTATGGGTTTTCCGTAATAGACTTGGCCGGCAGCCTCGATACCATAGGCGTGGTTTCCGAGGAAAATCTTGTTTAGGTAGAGCTCGAGAATGTCGCCCTTGCTGAGTGCACGCTCTATTTCGATGGCCAAGAAAATTTCGGTGAATTTCCGTGTAAAGGTACGTTCTTGGCTAAGAAAATAGTTTTTGGCCACCTGCATGGTAATGGTGGAACCGCCCGATTGGATGCTGCCACTAGTGATTAATTGGGACGCAGCACGCAGCAGGCTGGTGATGTCGACGCCGTGATGGATATAAAAACGGTCATCTTCGGCTGCGAGAAAGGCTTTGATAAAGAGCTCGGGGACTTCTTGGAAGCTGATGGGGGAGCGGCGCTTTTCGCCAAATTCTCCCAGCAGCTTACCGTCTGCGCTGTATATCCGCAGCGGCGTTTGCAGTTGAATGTCTTTTAACGCCTCGACGGATGGCAATTTAGGGCTAATATAAAGGAATGCCGCGGCGAAAATCATCACGGCGCCGCAGCTGGCGAGAATGCCTAAGCCGATGAAGAGGCGGAGAATTCGGGTCTTGCTTGGCATATTTTTCCTGTAAATTGAGATGACGGTAGAAAATCGAAGGCTAGGATAACTAAAACTGTGACATTATCGGCGTCTTTTTTTCATAACTATTTGCGCATTGGTATACACTGGTATTTAATCTTGTATATAAAAGTGCGCTCTAAGTCCACGGTGTAAATAGGAAAACTACAGTGCTAGATGGCTTGTTTGGCGGTCAGGGTTCCCGGAGTCTGCTCGGTATTGATATCAGTTCCAGTGCGGTTAAGCTACTGGAGTTGAGCCGGAGTGGCGAGAAATATCGCGTAGAAAGCTACGCGGTAATGTCTCTGCCGTCGCAGGTTGTGGTCGAAAAAAATATTGCGGATGTCGAGCAGGTGGGCGACGTTGTGCGTGCAGTGCACTCCCGATCTCGCAGCAAGCTGAAACGCGCTGCGGTGGCAGTACCTGGTTCGGCAATTATTACCAAGGTTCTGCACATGCCTGCAGGTCTGCATGAAAATGCCATGGAAACGCAGATTTCCCTTGAGGCTGACCAGTATATTCCTTACCCACTAGATGAAGTGTCTCTGGATTTTGAGGTCTTGGGTGAATCGGAAACCAACCCGGAAATGGTGGATGTAATGCTCGTGGCCTGTCGTCGCGATAATGTCGATACGCGGGTTGAATCTTTAGAAATTGCAGGGATTACTCCAAAAGTGGTGGATGTCGAGGCCTACGCTATTGAGCGGAGTTTTGATCTTATCGCTCAGCAGCTCGGCTGTGATGAGAATACGGTGGTGGCCATTGTCGATGTTGGCGCCAGTATGACCTCCCTAAGTGTGGTCGTGAACGGCGAAACAGTTTATACCCGCGACCAGTTGTTTGGCGGTCGCCAGCTAACCGAAGAGATCCAGCGTCGCTATGGCTTGACGGTGGAAGAAGCTGGCCTGGCCAAAAAACAAGGCGGACTATCCGACGACTATGACAGTGAAGTCTTGGCTCCGTTCCGAGAAGCGGTTATTCAACAAGTATCTAGGTCATTGCAATTCTTTTATTCGGCCAGTCAGTACAGCGGTGTTGATATTATTTTATTAGCTGGCGGTGTTGCCGCGATGCAGGGCTTGGTCGAGCTGGTCCAAGAGCGCATGGGCATAGATACGGTTATTGCGAATCCGTTTGCGGCCATGTCGGTTGCGCCGGGTGTAGACGCCACTAAATTGACCAGTGATGCCCCGGCCATGCTGATTGCCTGCGGTTTGGCACTGAGGAGTTTTGATTAATGGCAACGATTAACTTATTGCCTTGGCGCGAGGAGCGCCGCGAGCTGATTAAACAGCAGTTCCTCGTGGTGCTCGGTGGTGTGGCTGTGCTGGGGGCACTGTTGATTTTACTCGCCATGTCGATTGTGAATAGTGCAATCAGCGGTCAGGAAGCGCGCAATAATTATATGCAGGCCCAAATAACTAAAATTAATAAGGAAGTGGCCGAAATTAGTGAACTTGAAAAGCGCCGCCAGCAATTGCTCGACCGAATGACGATTATTCAGGATTTACAGGGTACTCGGCCGCTAATAGTGCGGGTCTTCGATGAAATGGTGAGAACCTTACCCGATGGTTTATTTTACACCTCGGTGGTTCGGCGTGATAAGCAGGTAAATGTGGAAGGCATTGCTGAGTCGAATAATAGAGTATCCAGCTTAATGCGTAAATTGGACGGCTCACCTTGGTTTGCCGATCCGAATCTGACCGCGGTGAGTGCGGCTTCAGCCTACGGTGATCAAGCCAGTAGTTTCAAATTGTCTTTCCAGATCAGTGCGCCTGCGCCTGATGATGAGAAGTAGGGAGCGATAGCTGTGGCGGAGTGGCAAGAATTAGTCGAAGAAGTAAAAAGCTTCGACCTCAGTGACCTAACTGTTGAGAATATTGGTGCTTGGCCATTATTGGTGAGGGCAGCAGTATGGCTTGGGGTTTTTGTATTGTGCTTGGCGGGTGGCTATTTTTATGTGATTGCAGATTTGCGTGTCAAGCTGTCGAGTGTTGAAGCCAAAGAAGTTCAGTTAAAGCAAGAATTTGAGAAAAAAGCATTCAAGGCAGCGAAGCTGATCCCGCTGAAAAGGCAGATGGAGGAGATGGAGGAGTCTTTTGGCATTTTACTTAGCCAGTTGCCAGTCGACACCGAAGTGCCTGGCCTCTTAGAAGACATGACCGAGAAAGCGGTTTCCAATGGCTTGGAAATCAGTAGCATCCAGCTCCAGGCCGAGCGGGTTCAGGAATTTTATGTGGAGCTGCCGATTGCAATCAAGGTGAGTGGTAGCTACCACGATTTGGCGGCCTTTGTGAGCGGTATCGCCGGCCTGCCGCGAATAGTGACCTTGCACGACTATACGATTAGCTCCAATAAAGAACAAAGCCAGCAAACTATGTCAATTACGGCTAAGACTTACCGTTATAAAGACACGGAGGCGGGTTCATGATTAAGCGCGTTTCCCTTGTCGCCAGCTTTTCGCTGGTATTGGCCGCTTGCGGTGGTGGCACTCAGTTTGCCGATCTCGACGCCTTTGTCGCCGCGAAGCGGGCGGCGCCATCTGGACAAATTCCACCGATTCCTGCTCTTAAAGCTTACCGTGCGTTTAGCTATTCCGCGTCGGGTCTGCGGGGTCCTTTTAATCGCCCGGTTGATGTTAAAGAAATTGCACGACTTGAAGCGGCTAGTAGTGTTAAACCTGATACCAAGCGCGAGAAGGAATATTTAGAACAGTATTCACTCGATTCCTTAACCGTGGTGGGAACGGTGCGCTTAAACGGGAAGTTGTGGGCATTAGTGAAAGACGCCGATGGCGGCGTGCATCGAGTTAAAGAAAGTAATTACCTGGGCCGGAATTACGGCAAAATTATTGAGGTTGCGGAGAACTACCTGACGGTTATTGAGATTGTCTCCACCGGCGGGGATGGCTGGGTTGAACGGCCGCGCTCCCTTGAGCTGAAAGTCCGTAACTAAGAATTCGATTGGCGGAGAAGTAGATGAATACCCGAGAGCAAATGCAAAGCGCAGTGCAGGGCAAGCGCGCTGGTAGCGCGACCACAAATATGGGGCGGCAGATCCTAGGTGGGGTGTGTTTGTTGTTGGCGTCGATAGCCGCTTCAGCGGCCAACTTGACGGATGTGCAGTTTAACTCATTGCAGGGTGGCAGCTTTGAAGCGCGCTTTACCTTTGATGGCCCAGCGCCAGAAGTGAAAGGTTACACTATTGAAAGGCCTGCTCGAATTGCACTGGACCTAGTGGCGACGGGTAATAAATTGTCTCAGAAAAAATTCCCTCTAGCCTACGATAATGCTAGCAGCGCAGTGGTGTTAGAGGGGCGGGACAGAACTCGGGTTGTGCTGAATTTAGTGAAACTCGCGCCATACCAGACTCGTGCCGAAGGCAATACGCTCATCATTGAAGTTGGTAGCGGTGGCGGTCAGGCCTACCTGAAAGAGAAATACAATAGCCCGTTAGTCTCATCGGGCAAAGCGGCGGCGACGCCAGCGGCTAATAATATAACCGATCTTGATTTCCGTCGTGGCGATAAGGGTGAAGGCCGCTTGGTGATTCAGTTGGCTGATGCCAAGGCTGATATCAATGTCTACGTTGAGGGATCTAAAATCAAAGTGGATTTTGGTGGCGTTAACTTGCCCGCCAGCTTGCAGCGTCGCTTTGATGTCGTTGATTTTGCAACCCCGGTGAAATCGATCGAAGCGCGCATGGGCGAGAAGGGTGCGAAGCTGGCCATTGAGGCCCAGGGTGAATACGACTACCTTGCATATCAAACCGATACTGAATACGTTGTGAGTGTTAAGCCTTTAACAAAGAAAGAAGTGGCTGATCGTCGTCGTGAATTCGCTTATGTTGGTGAAAAACTGTCGCTGAATTTCCAGGATATTGAAGTTCGCTCCGTGTTGCAGTTGATTGCTGATTTCACTGAGCTGAACTTGGTGGCCAGTGATACGGTTAAGGGCAATATTACGTTGCGTCTGCAAAATGTACCTTGGGACCAAGCGCTTGAATTAGTATTAAAGACTAAGGGCTTAGATAAGCGTCAGGTGGGTAATGTTCTGATGGTTGCACCCGCTGCAGAAATATCCGAACGTGAGCGGCAAGAAATTGAGGCTCAGAAGCAAGTTGAGGAGCTCGCGCCGCTGCAAAGTGAATTTATTCGCGTACGCTATGCCGATGCATCAGAATTATTTAAGTTGTTTGCGCGCAATGGCAATGACAACGGTAATAACAATAGTGGCAATAGTGATGGGCCATCGACAGGCAGTATTCTTTCTCCTCGCGGTTCAGTCATTGTTGACGAGCGCACCAACTCACTGTTGATTACTGAAACTGCAGAGCGTTTGGATGAGTTCCGTCGCCTGATAGCCCTCATAGATGTCCCCGTGCGCCAAGTGCAAATTGAAGCACGTATTGTTCGCGCCAGCTCAGACTTTGACCGCTCATTGGGGGTTAAGTGGGGTGGGGCTTATATTAAGCAAGATGGTGATAAGGTGTATTCGGCCAATGGTGATATCGCCAGTGATCAGGCAACCCAGAACAATTACCTGAGTGCCTTGGCCGCCGGCTCGCCAACCTATACTGCGGTACCGGGTTTGGTTACTGACCTGGGTGTCTCTGGCGCGGCGGGCTCGTTTGCGCTGGGCTTTATCAGCCCCGATGTTTTGTTGAACTTGGAGTTGTCGGCGCTGGAGTCTAAGGGGCGCGGCGAAATAGTATCGCAACCTCGCGTGGTAACGGGTGATAAAGAGCCGGCAATCATTAAATCCGGCACCGAGATTCCCTACCCAGAATCTTCCGCCAGCGGTGAAACCACCATTGCCTTTAAAGAAGCCGTATTGAAGCTGGATGTAACGCCGATTATCACACCAGATGACCGAATCATTATGGATCTGACGATCAATCAGGACACCATTGGCTCGCTGGTCATATCTACCGGGTTGGGCGGTCAGGTGCCAACAATCGACACCACTGAGCTGAAAACTCGGGTATTGGTGAGCAACGGTGAAACGGTTGTGCTTGGTGGAGTTTATGACCAAGTTGACGTGCAGTCAGAAACCAAGGTGCCATTGCTGGGCGATATTCCCTTTTTTGGTCATTTGTTTAAGACCACCACCGTGACTCGTGAGAAGCAGGAGACGTTAATCTTTATTACGCCGCGCATTCTCGCCGACAGCTTGGTAGATTGATTGCAAATGATGAAGTCTGGCGCGGTATTTTTAGTTGGGCCAATGGGGGCGGGCAAGAGCACTATTGGCCGTTTGTTGGCAGAGACTTTGCGTTTTGAATTTTGCGATGTTGATCGTGAGATAGAAGAGCGTAGCGGTGTGGATATTCCTTGGATCTTCGATATGGAAGGTGAAGAGGGATTTCGTGACCGTGAAGAGAGTATGCTGTCTGAGTTGAGTGATGGCTCCCAGGTGGTTATTTCTACTGGTGGCGGTGCGGTATTGCGCAGTGTGAGCCGCAAGTTGATGGTCGCTAGAGGCACCGTGATTTATCTTAAAACCTCAGTGGAGGAGCAGGTGCGACGTACCGCTCGGGATCGCAAGCGTCCGCTGTTGCAAAGTGGTGATCCCGGTACGACCTTGCGAAATTTAATGGCCCTGCGTGAACCTCTCTACGAAGAAATTGCCGATTACACGGTATTAACGGATAATCGCACTCCAAAGTCAGTTGTTCAGCAATTGTGTGAGCAGCTCGGTGCCAGCGACCTCAGCGCGCAATATTGATATACTAAGTGTCCCGGTCTAGGGGGCACTTTAATCTTTTCCCGGATATATTATTAATGAAACACCTCGAACTCGATTTGGGAGCGCGTAGCTATCCCATTTTTATCGCGCCCGGTATCCTTGGTGATGGCGCGCTGTGGCTGAAATATATTCGCGGCCAGCAAGTTTGTATTGTTAGCAATGACACGATCGCGCCGCTTTATTTGGCGAGTTTGAAACAGCAGCTGGCGGACAAGTCGGTCTGTGAAGTGATTTTGCCGGACGGAGAGGCCTATAAGACCTTGGCTGTACTGGAAACTATTTTCGACACCCTACTGCAAGCGAATCACAATCGCAGTACCACGCTTATTGCCTTGGGTGGCGGCGTTGTCGGTGATATGTGTGGTTTTGCGGCGGCCTGTTATCAGCGTGGTGTTCAGTTTCTGCAGATCCCGACGACGCTGTTGGCGATGGTTGATTCATCGGTTGGTGGAAAAACTGGCGTAAACCACCCTCTGGGCAAAAATATGATTGGGGCATTTCATCAGCCCACTTGTGTTTTGGCGGACTTAAATTTATTGAACACCCTGCCAGATCGGGAGTTTTCGGCCGGTATGGCTGAGGTAATTAAGTACGGATTGATCTGTGATGCCGAGTTTTTTGTTTGGTTAGAGCAGAATATGAGCGCCTTAATGGCGCGCGATACCGAATTATTGAGTGAAGCGGTGTACCGCTGCTGTGTGAATAAGGCGAATGTCGTTGCTGATGATGAGCGCGAGGGAGGGCGGCGCGCCATCTTAAACCTCGGGCACACCTTCGGGCATGCTATTGAAACTGCGGAAGGTTACGGCAATTGGTTGCACGGCGAGGCTGTCGCTGCGGGTACTGCGTTGGCGCTGGCACTATCGGTTAAAATGGGATGGTTGCAGCCTGAGGTCGAAAAACGAGGTTTAGCACTTCTCGTGCAGGCGGATTTACCCATTGTGCCGCCGCGAAATATGAATGTGGATCAATTTTTGCAGCTAATGGGGCGTGACAAGAAGGTGTTAGATGGTCAGTTGCGCCTGATCTTGCTAAGGGGGCTGGGTGAGGCGGTGGTGAGTTCAGAGGCTAGCGTTGAAATCATAAATCGGGTTTTGCTTGACTCTGGCGTAGGTGTCTAGCGAGTATTATTTGCAGGTGGTTGATTAAAAATTGATCGCTGGAGCGGGCGAAGTTTGTCGCTGGTGCCTCGTCCGTGTAGAATGTCACTCCTTTTTTCGGGTATGTGTAAAATTCCGAAACATTCTTTCCGACTATCTTTTTGTTTTTCTTAGTAATTTTGCGAGAGTCGTTTTATGAGTACAGGCCTGTACAGACCTGATGATGTGCGCGATAACTGTGGCTTTGGCCTAATTGCCCATATGCAGGGCACCGCCAGTCACAAATTATTGCAGACAGCCATCGAATCACTGACGTGTATGACCCATCGAGGCGGTATTGCTGCGGATGGCAAAACCGGTGATGGCTGCGGCCTGCTGCTTAAAAAACCGGATGGTTTTTTGCGCTCCGCAGCTCGTAAAGATTGCGGTACCGAGCTAACCGCTACTTACGGGGTTGGCCAAATTTTCTTGAGCCGTGATCCTTTGCTTGCTCAAGCGGCTCGTGCTGCGTTTGAAAAGGTGCTAATCAATAATGGTTTGACGCCTGCTGGGTGGCGTGAAGTGCCTGTTGATTCATCGGTATGTGGCGAAATAGCGCTCGCGAGCCTGCCCCGTATTGAACAAGTGTTTATCAATGTTGAGGGTATGGACACTCAGCAGCTACGTACGTGTTTGTTTGTGGTGCGTCGTCAGGCTGAGATCGCAACTGCTAATGATCCTGATTTTTATATCAGCAGTTTATCCAGCGATGTTATCTCCTATAAAGGTCTGGTTATGCCTGTGGATTTGCCGAGGTTTTATCTCGACCTGGCCAACCCCGAGCTAGAAACGGCAATTTGCGTATTTCACCAGCGCTTTTCGACCAATACCAGCCCACGCTGGCCCTTGGCACAGCCGTTCCGCATGCTGGCTCACAATGGTGAGATTAACACCATTGAAGGCAACCGCAATTGGGCTGAGGCGCGCACGGGCAATTTCAGTAGCCCATTGCTGCCTGATGTGTCTGAGTTAATGCCACTGGTCAACCGCACCGGCTCCGACTCTTCAAGTCTCGATAACATGCTTGAATTGCTGGTTGCTGGCGGCATGGATTTGTTCCGTGCTGTACGTATGCTAGTACCACCAGCTTGGCAAAATATCGAACATATGGATGCTGATTTAAAGGCATTCTACGAATACAACTCTATGCACATGGAGCCGTGGGACGGCCCCGCCGGTTTGGTGCTTACCGACGGCCGTTACGCCGTGTGTATGCTGGACCGCAACGGCTTGCGTCCGTCACGGTGGGTCATTACCAAAGATGGTTTTATTACCGTGGCCTCGGAAATCGGTACTTACGGCTATCAGCCTGACGACGTTGTTGCTAAGGGTCGCGTTGGCCCCGGCCAAATTTTGGTTGTTGACACCGAAACCGGCGAGCTACTTCACACGGAAGAAGTCGATAACCGCCTAAAATCTGCGCACCCCTACAAGCAGTGGCTGCGGGAAAATGGCAATCGGCTTCAAGATCAGTTGGGCCAAGGCAATCGTCCGGCACTACCCGAGGGCGATACCCTTGTCGCCTTGCAAAAATATTTCCAGGTCAGCTTTGAAGAGCGTGAGCAGGTATTGTCTGCCTTAGCCGACAGCGGCAATGAAGCCGTAGGCTCGATGGGCGACGATACCCCAATGGCGGTGTTGAGCTCTCAGCAGCGCTCGCTATACGACTACTTCCGTCAAAAGTTTGCGCAGGTTACCAACCCGCCAATCGACCCCTTGCGGGAGTCGATTGTTATGAGTTTGGAGACGTTGCTCGGCGCGGAGCAAAATGTATTTGAGCAGACGGCTGACCACGCCGATCGCTTAATTTTAACCAGCCCGGTGTTGTCGCCAGATAAATTTGATCGGCTTATGCACGTCGATTCGCCGCGCTACCCGTTGGCGCGGATTGAACTGGCTTACGACCCAGCGTTGACCTCTCTGCAGGGTGCGGTAACTGCAGTTGCCGAGGCTGCTGAAGCGGCCGTGCGCAGCGGTAAGGTCATTTTGCTGCTCAGTGATCGTGCGGTAGAGCCAGGTATGCTGGTGGTTCACAGCTTATTGGCAACGGGTGCGGTGCATCATCACTTGATTAAGCAAGGTTTGCGCTGCGATGCCAATATAGTAGTTGAGACCGGTAGCGGCCGTGATTCTCATCAAATGGCTTGCTTATTTGGTTTTGGTGCAACCGCTATTTACCCCTATTTGGCCTTCGCTGTGATCAGCGATATGCTGGAAAGTGGCGAAATTCTTGGCGATGAGCAGACTGCTCATACCAATTATTGCAAGGGTATTAATAAAGGCCTGCTCAAGATTATGTCCAAAATGGGCATTTCAACTATTGCGTCTTACCGTGGTGCTCAGCTGTTTGAAGCCATTGGTTTGGCAGACGAAATCGTCGATACCTGCTTTAAAGGCGTGGCTAGCCGTATCGCTGGTACCGGATTTGAGCAGTTACAGCGCGATCAAGAAGCCTTGGCGACCATTGCGTGGTTGCCACGCAAGCCACTGGATCAAGGTGGTTTGCTGAAGTATGTGCACGGCAAGGAATATCACGCGTTTAATCCCGACGTGGTAATGACGCTGCAAGACGCAGTAAAAAGCGGCGATTACGCGGTGTGGAAGAAGTATTCCAATCTCGTCAATAATCGGCCAATTGCGACATTGCGCGATTTGCTCGGCATTAAGGCCGATGTTAAAGCGATTCCGCTAGATGAAGTGGAGCCGATTGAAAACGTGCTGCGTCGTTTCGACTCGGCTGGCATGTCTTTAGGTGCATTAAGCCCTGAAGCACATGAAGCATTAGCAACTGCAATGAACCGCTTGGGCGGCCGCTCTAACTCTGGTGAGGGCGGCGAAGACCCCGCGCGCTATGGTACTGAGCGGGTATCTAAAATTAAGCAGGTGGCATCGGGTCGCTTTGGTGTTACCCCGCACTACTTGGTGAACGCCGAAGTTCTGCAGATTAAGGTGGCCCAGGGGGCTAAGCCTGGTGAAGGTGGGCAGTTACCTGGCGGTAAAGTTAACGCCCTGATTGCGCGCCTGCGTTACGCGGTGCCGGGTGTTACCCTGATTTCGCCACCACCTCATCACGATATTTACTCCATTGAAGATTTGGCGCAGCTTATTTTTGACCTTAAGCAGGTCAATCCAAGTGCGCTAGTGTCGGTTAAGTTGGTATCTGAGCCCGGTGTTGGCACTATTGCCGCGGGTGTGGCGAAAGCCTATGCTGATTTGATTACCATCTCCGGCTACGATGGTGGTACGGCGGCAAGCCCGATCACCTCGATTCGCTATGCCGGTTCGCCTTGGGAGCTCGGTTTATCTGAGGCCCAACAAACTCTGCGTGGCAATGGCCTGCGCGGCAAGGTGCGGGTACAGACTGACGGCGGTTTAAAAACTGGCCTCGACGTAGTGAAAGCGGCCATGCTCGGCGCAGAGAGCTTCGGTTTTGGTACCACGCCGATGGTAGCGCTGGGCTGTAAGTACTTGCGTATTTGTCACTTAAATAACTGTGCTACAGGTGTGGCAACCCAAGATGAGCGTCTGCGTGACGAGCACTTTATTGGTACCGTGGAAATGGTGATGAATTTCTTCACCTTTATCGCGATGGAAACGCGTGAGTGGATGGCTAGTATGGGCATCCGCACTATGGCTGAATTGATTGGTCGTACTGATTTAATGGAGCAAAAACAAGGACAGACTGAGAATCACGGTTTGCTCGATTTGGCACCGATATTGTACAAAGATCCTGCTATGGCGGGTCAGCCTGAGTTTTGCGAAGTGGACTTAAACGCCCCCTTCGATAAGGGCGAAAAGGCCGAGGTCATGGTTGCCGCGGCCCTGCCTGCGATTGAAGCTAAAACCGGCATCACCTTGGGCTATACCGTTACCAACTGTGACCGCTCTATTGGTGCACGCCTGTCTGGTGAAATTGCCAAGCGTTACGGCAATCTCGGCATGGATGACGCGCCAGTGACCTTGAATTTGAAAGGAACTGCGGGCCAGAGTTTTGGCGTCTGGAATGCCGGTGGTTTGAATATGTATTTGGAAGGCGATGCTAACGACTATGTCGGTAAAGGCATGGCTGGCGGCAAATTGGTTATTTACCCGCCCAAGGGCAGTGTGTTTGCGAGTCAAGATACGTCAATTGTGGGTAATACCTGTTTGTACGGTGCTACCGGCGGTAAATTGTTTGCAGCGGGGACCGCTGGTGAGCGTTTTGGCGTACGTAACTCTGGCGCCCATGCGGTGGTTGAGGGTGCGGGCGATCATTGCTGCGAGTACATGACGGGCGGTAATGTGACCGTATTGGGGCCAACTGGCGTCAATTTTGGTGCAGGCATGACGGGCGGCTTTGCCTATGTGCTCGATGAAGCCAACCGTTTTGTTGACCGCTATAACAGTGAGTTAGTTGAAATGTGTCGGATAACCTCTGAGACTATGGAGGCCTATCGGGCGCACCTGCGCGGCAATATTCACGAGTTTGTGACTGAAACCGGGTCGGCGTGGGGACAGCATATACTTGATAATTTTGACGACTACATCGGTAAGTTCTGGATGATTAAGCCCAAGGCGGCGAGCCTCAGCCGTTTGCTTGACTCCACCAGAAGACGTCCGGAATAAGCTAGCCGAGTAGCGATG
>NZ_JBFHDY010000042.1:0-28657 GCF_041584495.1 Zhongshania sp. | reverse complement strand
CGCGGCGATCAAAACATATTTTTTATCTTTGGGCTTTTCGCCCTCTATACGCCAACCCCTTAAGCGGGTTAGCGCCATAAACACCAAACGAAAAAAGCCACTAACCAATGGCGTTTTAAAAATTGTACGTGTTTGCATGAAATAACAACGCCTTAATGTCTTGGCCTAAACGCCAAGCGCGATTTGCGGAGCAGGAAAATTAGCAAAAGCAGAGCCAGAACAAGCACCCTGCTTTTGACGCGAGCACTTTAGATTACTCTTAATCTTTAAAATCTGCGGATTTGCCTTCACTGGTGGCGCCAATAGCCAGCATCACATCCTCAAAACTCAGCATGCCAGCATTCCAAGTTGCCTGATAATTCAGGGCGTCGGCTACACTGTGATCACGGCTATATAGCAACATTTGCTTAGTACCGCGAATGGCCAATGGCGATTTGCGTGCAATATCTTGAGCAAGCTCTGAAACCGACTCAATCATTTCTTCATAAGAGCCGTAAGCGCGATTAACCAAGCCAATTTTTTCGGCTTCAGCAGCGTAAACATTACGACCAGTATAGGCTAGTTCCCTGACAATTCCCTGGGGCACGATATGTGGCAAACGCTGTAAAGTACCAACATCAGCGACCATGCCGATATCAATTTCTTTTATAGAAAATTTCACGCCCTCACAGCAAAAGCGCATATCGCAGGCACTGACAATATCGACACCGCCGCCAACACAGCTGCCTTGAATTGCCGCAATAACAGGCTTGCGACAACGTTCAATAGCCGTAAGATTGCCCTGTAAGCGCAAAATAACGCAGCGAAATTGTTCAATAAACCGGGATTTTTCTACACCATCGGCGCCCTGACCAAGGCCAGCAAACATAGCCAGATCAATGCCCGCACAAAAATGTCGACCTTCACCACACAGCACCACTACACGTACACTTGGCTCGGTATCTAACCATTCAAAGCAGGCTTGAATTTCGGCCCACATTGGCTCATTCATTGCGTTAGCTTTCTCGGGGCGGTTTAAGGCGACCCACGCAACGTGCTCTTCTAACTGTACCGCTAATGTGGTGTACAGCGGAGGGGTAACAGTATTCATTATTATCTCCAGTCTTTTACATAATCGGCCATCTCTAGCGCCGGTAGCGGCTTGGCGCGACCATCACGGCTGCCAATATAAATAAAGCCCGCTATCTCTTCATTGGCCGAAAGTCCCAAGCCTGCCATAACATGGGCATCAAAGGCGTTAGACCCGGTGCGCCAAATACCCGCATAACCCAGCGCGTCCGTCGCTAATAAAATGCCGTGGGCGGCACAGGCTGCCGACATTTGCTGTTCAATGCGGGGGACTTTTAGATGTTCTTGTATGCAGCTAATAACCACAATAATAAGCGGCGCACGCAGCGGTTGCTGTCGGAAACGCTGGAGCTCGGCTTCGCCGATCGCAGGCTCTCGGTGCAAGGCCGCCTCGGCAAACAAATCCCCGAGCGCGCTCAAACCCGCACCCCGAATTTGCAAAAAACGCCACGGTCGCAAGCGACTGTGATCTGGCGCGCGCATTGCCGCCGCGAAAATTTCGGCCAATTCTTGCTCAGAAGGAGCAGGGCTTGCTAGCTTGGCAGCAGAGTTACGGTTTTTAAGTAAATCAAGCGCATCCATTAAACTTCTTGCCTCGCGCCAATGCGCAACTGCTTTAACTGACCGCTGTTCACAGCCTCGCCCGACTCATAGAATTGCTTCATGCTAAGTGCAATATCGTAAATTACGCCGCGAAATACTTTGCGCAGTAAACGCTCGTATAAAATACGCCCAAGTGAACCCCAGCGCATATCAAAAGCAAGGCTGGCTGTTAATGCGGTACGACTGTGGCCAGCGTCTTCAATCCGGTAGCGAAATATCGCCTGCCGAAATGGCGGCGGCGCGCCTTTATCACCTTTATGTAAGCGAATAACAAAGCCATGTCCTTCGTTCCATTCAGTCACGGTCTCATCTATCCCTTTTCCAGAGCGCTGATACACCCGCCGACTTGCGCCTAAGCCGCTCACATTCTCGCTGGTTATTTCAGTACGGGTAACCGCAGGAACATAGTTGTGGGCCAGCGACAAGTCTTTTAGCAAAGCCCACGCCTCTTCGCGGGGCAGATCAATAACGACTCGAGCCGTTGCCTCGTGCTTCATGGTAGATATCCTTAAGCAAAAAAAATCCCCCGACGCTGCGGGGGATATATTCAACCATGAATTCAAAGTGCTGTCTTGAGCAATAACGCCTGACTGGACACCGGAGCTATAATGTTCTCACTGAAAACATCTATTCTAGGGGAAATAAGCGGTCAAAATCGGCAGCGTAAAGAGATATCCACTCCTCAGCAGCCTCTTCGCTGCTAAGGATACGTGACTCTAGCTGCTCTACTTCACGCCGATAATGCTCAATTTGACACAATTGTTCGACCATTCTCGCCCGAAACACATCTTTTCCAGCGTGAAACTGAATACCTAATTGGTATTTTTCGCGCTGCGGCCGACACCAAACCACCGTACCACGACCACTTGATTCTTCAGAGATCGACGGCACATAAAACTCCACTCGACTCCCCGCTTTAATCTCACGGGCAACCAAACAGGACAAACCAGCCATACTCACATCATGCATATGTGCATGACGCGCTCCTGGCTCGCTAAGTATTTTCACATCCAGCGGTATATCACTGGGATGACGAACAAACTCTCTCATAACCCACTAGCCTTATACCAAATATACTCATGACATTTAGCCACAGGGCAGGGTTAATCTATATCCGTATTTTCCCGCAATAAAGTGCGCATTCCCCTATATCACTTATTTCAGCCATAGGGCAAAAGGCGACTCGATGTTTAGATCCACTTTAGCCGCCCAGCCCTTAATGCCAATTCCATCGCGGCTCATGCGCAAATCCTCACCGCCCAGCACATTCTCACCGAATTTATACAACACCTTAAAACCGACCTCACTCGCCTTCTTATCGTAAGCGGCGGCACGGTCACGACTTTGCTCCTGGCGCCCAAGATAGCTCTGCCAGGCTTTATCACCGTGGCGGCCCTGCAGTAATTTCTTACTTAAAGTCGGGGACAGTAACGTTGCCGAGGCATTGTTGCCACCAAAGCCTTTGGCATTTAAAACGGCAACATCTAAGCTGTCAGGCTCGACTTCTAAATGCTCCTTCTGCAAGCGCAAGTTGCTACTGTGCACGTCGTCGGCAATGTGATCAATCGTACTTATGCCTGGAATAATATTGTCGTTCCACACCCCCAAGCTGGCAATTAATTGATCGCCAGAAGCCGCACCAATACTGTGACCAATATAGGCCTTAATCGCCGCCACAGGCCATTTCTCAATACCAAAGGTTTTGGCAACTTCATTGAGGATATGAGATTCAGACACCCGGTTTTGCGGGGTACTGGTGCCATGTGACTGCACAAAACTACGATGTTTCACCGCTTTATCGCCGATAATGCCCGCCGCCGCCGCCAGCGCCTTTGCAACAGTGAGGTAATTACCGACCCCAGGTGAAGAAATCGATTTTTTATAACCGTCGGCGTTAACAAACACATCGGGTACCGAGCCATGTATTTGCGCGCCCAACTCCATCGCCAAATCATCGTCAAAGAGCACAATGAACTGCGATGATTCAGACACAGTAAAGCCACAGTTACTGCTAAAGGGACGGCTGGCCCGGCGGTGATCTGGCTCGGTTAAGCCCCTGCCTGCATCTAGCTTCACCAAATCGGCGTCAGAAGCAAGCGCACCCATGGTGTAATAGCCGTCAATGACATTTGGATCAACAGCCGACTCCGCCACACCAACCACGGCAACGCGAATTTTACCACTGCGTATTTCATTCACGGCTTGGCGTAAATTATAAAAGAAGGTAGCGCAAGCACCTAAGCTAGGTCCACTGGTACCCACACTACCCAACACATAGGCACTGACAAAATCAGCAGGCATATCCGCCAAGCCAAGCGCCAAGTTTTTCGAACTCACCCTGCCGCCATTCGCACGGGCCGACAGCAAACCGCCGAAGCCATTTTCGTCAAGCTGCGCCATCGCCGAACTGGCATACACCCCCATTTGATCTGGCTTTATGCGATCCATCACCGTTTGCCACTCAATTCCCATGGCGTTCAGCGCGTCCGAAACACCGCAAATTGCGAGTTGCAAACCCCGCGGATGGCTCCGCGACGCATACAATGCACTGGGATCAAAGCCCGTCGGAAATTGTCCCGCCGAAGAAACCTCTATCTTACGGGTAGTCGGCAACAAAATATTACAGCCATCACTAATTTTGACCGACACCTTACCGCCGCCAAGTTCTTGCACAGTCCAGCCCGCAGGAAGCTCATCAGGCAAATCCCTCGCCCGAGTCACAAACTGTAAATCACCGTCACAGCCACTCAAGGCCATACGCTTATTCCAGCCCACTTGATCGGTGTTAAAAACATCGCCTTCGATCTTACGGATTAGCGTATGTTCCAGAATATAGCGACGCTGCGCCTCATCATCGGCCATTTCTGGTGGCAAACCCATAATGGCAGATAGACTGCGGAAGGTCTGTCTCGCCTTTTCCTGAGATAGCGCGTCGATGACCATACGCCGATAACCATGATGAAAAGAGCTACGACCGGCGGGATTAACGCCACCAAAACCAACAATTACGGGAAGCTTACTCACACTTATTCCTTATCTTTAGCGATTGCTATTTCAGTAAGTAGTCTAACGATGTTAGGCTAATTGATATATATTATAATCGCCAAAAAATGAGACATATGTGCCAACCATGAAACGAGTCGCTCTTCTCGCTTTTCACGACGCCCTCGCCACAAGTATTAGCTTGCCAATGGAGCTTTTAACGGCGGCGAACAGTGTGTCTAAACTAAAAGACCGCTCACCCCTGCTTGAAATTGAAATTATCGGATTAGACCCCGCGCCTATTCACGTGTCTGGGGGCATGCAAATCACCCCCAACACCACACTTTGCACCGACGAAAACTACGACCTCGTCATTATTCCCAGCCGTTGGCGACACCCTCACCGAGGTGCACCTACCCGCCCTGAAATCCAAGATTGGTTAACACGGCAGGAACGTCGCGGCGCAGATATTTGCGCCGTAGGTAATGCCAGCTATTTTCTCGCTGAAGCGGGATTGCTAAACAACCAGGTAGCAACCACTCACTGGCACTATTTCGACGACTTCGCTAACCGCTACCCGCAAGTGATCCTGCATCGCGATTACCTCATTACCCAAGCAGACAACCTCTTCTGCACTGGTAGCGTTAACTCAGCAGCGGACTTAGTGATACACCTCATTGATCGTTATTGGGGCGCGTTAATTGCCCGTCGGGTAGCCCAGCAGTTCTCTCCAGAAAGCCGTCGCTCGTTCTCCCGCAACAGTTACCGAGTTGACCGCAATGACCTGCACCGCGATGAAACGATTGCCCTCGCCCAAAACTGGCTAGCAAGGCACCTAAACGAAGCATTTACCATCAAAGACCTTGCCCACCTCAGCGGCCTCAGCGAGCGCAGCTTTCATCGCCGGTTTAGGCAAGTCACTGGCCTACCGCCTCTGCAATACCTTCAGAAAATGCGCTTAGAATTAGCTCAAGACCTCTTGCAAAACAGTAATCTTTCCATTGAGGAAATAGGTCAGCAATGTGGCTATATCGACAGCAGCTATTTCTGCCGCCTATTCAAGCAACACAACACAAGTACCCCAGGTGAATATCGTCGTGCAGTACGCCGCAAACTATTCGAAGTAAACAGGTCAAACTAACGAGCATTTGAAAAGCCGGAATTTATGACCAGATACCCCATTTTCACTGCTTACCTTCCTTTACCACGCCGCAATCATGACAGGCATTTCAGCCGCCGTGATGGTAAGGCGCGCTCGCACTTCACTATGCATCGGAGCCAAGCTTATGGCCGCTCGGTTTATCTGTAGACTTTTCCTACTGTACTCAAACCCCAAGTCGCACTAGACTTGCGGATAAATCCTCTGAGGAAGTATTAATGCCCGACATCGGTCGTGTTAACCGGCTTACGGTGAGCCGCCAATCACCCGCTGGCTTTTATCTCGATGGCGGCGACTTAGGCGACATTTTCCTGAGTCGAAAAAATGCCCCTGAGAATTGCCAAATCGGCGATATTGTCGACGGTTTTCTTCACCACCACAGTGATGGCAGCTTAATTGCGAGCAGTAAAACGCCACTGGCGCAATTAGGGGATGTTGCTCTGTTAAAAGTCGCCCAGATCAATGATACCGGTGCTTTTTTGGACTGGGGGCTAGATAAAGAATTGCTGCTACCCTATGCCGAGCATATGGGTGAAATCACCGCAGGTAAAAAAGCCCTAGTCAAGATTTACTTAGACAAAAGTTACCGTATCGTCGCGTCAATGAAGCTCGACGAGTTTATCGAAGATACTGCCCCTCACTTAAGTCGAGGCCAACGCTTCGACGTTATCGTTGCCAGTAAAACAGCGCTGGGATATAAGGCGGTTATCGACAACGAATACTGGGGCCTACTCTACGATAGCGACTTAATCAGACCACTGCGCAAAGGCGAAACACTTACAGCCTATGTTAAAAAAGTTCGCGATGATGGTCGTATCGACCTCAGCATTCAACCTATTAACATTGGCGGCAACGATATTGCAGCCAAGATCATTGCCCAGCTCGAAGCCAATGACGGCTTTCTTGCCATCGGCGACAAAAGTCCACCAGAAGCGATATACAGCTTATTTGGTGTTAGTAAAAAAATCTTTAAACAAGCCATCGGCCGTTTATATAAGCAGAAACGCATCGGTATAGAAGGCCAAGGCATACACCTATTAAAACCCTAAGCAATCTACGAGCACCAGAACACGTATGGACACGACGGCATTTTTAAATAGCAGCCTAGTCCCCGTGCGACTTGCGGCTATCGACAAAGACGGTTTCCCAGTGATTTGCTCGCTGTGGTTTGTTTATCAAGAGGGTGAGTTGCTGTGCGCAAGCCACGCATCCGCAAAAATCATTCGCCTATTAAAAGCCAACCCTAACTGCGCATTTGAGGTGTCGGTTAACTCTGTTCCTTATAAAGGCGTGCGTGGCAAAGCAATAGCAACATTAAAAAGCGACTCAGAAGGCGTGGTATTAAGCAGATTAATCGCCCGCTACCTCGGTGACAGTCAGCCGAGCTTAAGCCAATGGCTGCTCAGCCGCCGTGCCGATGAGTATGCAATTCATTTAAAAATAAGCAGTCAATCAGACTGGGATTTTAGTGCTCGGATGCAAGGCAGCTAGGCTATCAACCTAAAGTCACTGCCGTTTAGTCAACTCAATGAAGCACGTCATTATTTGGCGCGCTTGAACTTCTCACCAAAACCAGCAAATAAAACATAAAATAAAGGCACGAAGATCGTCGCCACAAACGTGGCTGCCAACATACCACCGATAACCCCCGTACCGAGTGAAATACGACTTCCCGCACCGGCGCCACTGGCCAGCGCTAATGGTAAGCAGCCAAGCGTAAAGGCCAAAGAGGTCATTACAATAGGACGAAAACGCAAGCGAATAGCATCAACCGCAGCGTCGGCGAACGACATACCTTGACGCTGCTTTTGCATTGCAAATTCAACAATTAAGATGGCATTTTTACTCGCCAAACCGATCAAACACACCAAGCCAATCTGGAAATAAATATCATTTTCCAGACCTCGCATCCACGTTGCGGCGATAGCGCCTAATATCGCAAACGGCACGGCCAAAATAACCGCCGCAGGCACCATCCAACGCTCATACTGCGCAGCGAGAATAAGGAACACCATCAACACCGCTAAAACAAATGCCTGGCCACCAGAGCCGCCAGAGGCTTTCTCTTGATAGGAGCTCCCCACCCAACCCAAGGTAAAATTACGCCCCAGAATATCGGCTGCAACGCGATCGAGCGCCGCAATAGCATCACCAGAACTGTATCCTTGCGCGGGATTGCCCAGCACCTTGGCAGCAGGAAAGCCATTAAATCTGCTCACCGCATCTGGGCCAACAATCCGCTCGACACGCAGCAATGTTCGCAAAGAGACCAGATTACCACTCACAGAGCGTACAAATACTTTGCTTAAATCTTCCGGACTGCCGCGAAAGTCCTCTTCGGATTGCAGGTTTACCTGAAAACTACGACCAAATAATGTGAAGTCATTTACGTACAAGCTGCCAAACGTCGCCTGCATTGTACTGAACACATCGGCGACCGGCACACCAAGACTCAGCGCCTTCTCTCTATCCAAAAACAGACGATACTGTGGGGTATTAATATCAAAAGTACTGTACACCCCCTGCAGCTCCGGCTGCTCATTGGCCTTTTGAATAAAACGATTTAACTCCTCAGCCATGATCGCCATATCACTGTCGCCACGGTTTTGCACATACAACTCAAAGCCACCCGTGGTGCTTAAACCAATAATTGGCGGCGGGTTAAACGCAAACATCACGCCGTCAAGCAGGTCATGGCCCAAGCGTGGCAAGCGCTGCGCCACCGCGACAGAGCTTTGCGCCGCCTCTGGACGTTCAGACCAATCTTTGAGCATAACAAACGACACGCCTGCGTTGGTTTTCTGGGCAGACGACAAAATATCAAAACCGGCAAAGGTCATCGCACCTTTGACTTCATCTTCCTTAAGAATACGCTGATTCATTGGATCGGTTACCGCCACCGTACGTGACAGCGACGCTGCTGGAGGCGTTTTGTACACCATAATAACGTAGCCTTGATCTTCTGCAGGCACCAAACCTTTCGGAACCGTTTGAAACAAAAACCACATTGAAGCCATTAGGGCAGAAAACATCAACAAACCCAATATTCGATGGTTAAGTACCCAACTGGTTGCCGATACATAGCCGCTGCGAAGGCCGTCAAAACCACGGTTAAATCCGCCCAAAAACCCACGTTCCGCCGGATGGTGATCTTTGGCCTTTAGCATCAGAGAGCACAATGCTGGAGTCAGTGTTAACGCAACAATGCCCGATAAAATAACGGAAACCGAAATAGAAACTGCGAATTGCCGGTACATCTCACCGGTAAGGCCATCCATAAAAATAACGGGGAGAAATACCGCGCAAAGTACCAAAACAATAGCAATTAAAGGCCCAGATACTTCCTCCATTGCCCGTTTAACAGCGGTATTGGCATCGACGCGCTGCTCTTCCATGATGCGTTCAACATTTTCAATAACGATAATAGCGTCATCTACCACGATGCCGATGGCAAGAATAAGACCGAATAGCGTCAGTAAATTAATTGAAAAACCGACAATATAGAGACCAGCAAATGTGCCTATGATCGATACCGGAATCGCCAATAGAGGAATAATTGTCGCACGCACATTTTGCAGAAACAGAAACATGACGAGCACTACCAGCAATAGAGCTTCAAAAAATGTTGCCACCACCTCTTTAATTGAGTGTTCGACAAACACTGTCGTATCGAAAGACAAATCGAGATTAATGCCCTCTGGCAGTTTCTCTCGCACTGCCGCTACTACCGCCTGCGCCTCCGCCCCGGTCTCCAAAGCATTAGCCCCAGGCTGCAAGTACATCGCGACAGGTACTGCCGGTTGGCCATTAAATGCCCCTTGAAACGCGTAGTCTTTAGCCCCTAACTCCACCCGCGCCACGTCACCCAAACGAAGCGTGGCACCAGAATTACTTGAGCGTAAAATGATGCGTTCAAACTCCGACACCGTCGCTAACCGCCCCTGGGTGGTCACGGTGTAAGTAAACGGTGCCTCCTCCACCATAGGCTCAGCCGCAAATTTGCCAGCGGCAAAATTAGCGTTTTGCTCACTCACCGCCCGCGCCACATCAGCCGGTGTTAGGGCAAACTCAGCTAGACGATCTGGCTGCAACCAAATGCGCATCGAATAATCTTTGGCGCCCAATAAGCGCGCATCGCCAATGCCGGGCAATCGGCGCAGTTCATCCACTATGTTTAATAGTGCATAATTACTTAGGTAAATCGCATCGTACTGGGGATTATCGGAGGTTAGCGCGTAGATCATCAAGATACTGGTCGACCGTTTACTGACCTGAATACCTAGTCGCTTTACTGCCTCTGGCAGCCGGTTCTCGGCGACGGCAACGCGATTACTAACATTAATCGCGGCTTGGTCGGGGTCGGTACCGGTGGCAAAAACAACGCTGATACTCACCACGCCTGAACTCGACGCCTGCGTCGACATATACAGCATGCCGTCTACACCATTAATTTGCTGCTCTAGCGGTGCCGCAACGGTTTCCGCTAAGGTTTCAGCATTTGCACCGGGGTAACTTGCTGTAACGACTATCTCTGGCGGCAGAAACTCTGGATACAAGGCAATAGGCAAGCGTCCCATGGCGGTGGCGCCGGCCAATAAAATCATTAACGACAATACGATCGACAACACCGGCCGGTCTATAAAAAAGCGGGCACTCACTGGGTTTTACCCTCCACCGCAACAGCTTTATAAGAGCCCTCAGTGACGATCTCCGTAGGCGCTAACAATGTACCAGCCTGCACCCGCGATACGCCGTCAACAACAACGAGATCACCAACACGCAAACCAGATTCAATGATAACGCCTTCTTCCGACTCTAGGCCCAGCGTCACATTTACAATCTCCGCATGATTATCCTTATCAACGCGATACACATAAATACCTTGAGCGCTCTGCATAATGGCGCGCGCAGGCACAACAATAGATCGTAGACTAACCAATCCGTGCAGCCGCACCCGCAAAAACTGCCCCGGCAGTAAACTGCTATCGGGATTGGGTACGGTAGCCCGTAACTGAACTGTGCCCGTCATTTTATCTATTGCACTTTCAGTAAAATCGACATGCCCAAGATACGGATACGTATCATCTGGCCCAAGAATAATTTCTACTTCGCGCTTACCTTCGGCAAACTCGACTTCACCGCGCTCGATCATTCGGCGAATACTGAGCATCAGTTTATCTGGCAGTGAAACATTGACGAGTATCGGGTCTAGTTGCGTTATTTCAGTGAGTAAACTATTTCCAGGCCCGACGAGACTGCCTTCAGATAACTGTTCACGGCTCGTCATACCTGCAATCGGCGCCCGCACCTGAGTGTAATCCAGGTTAATCTGCGCAGCCTCAACCTCGGCTTCAGCAAGCTGCACTGCCGCCTTGGCAAAATTTAGATCAGACTCCGCGTCATCGCGCTCTCGACGACTAATCGCATTGGTCTTGATAAGCTCGCCAGCACGCTCCCAACGCCGCACTGCAGCGGACAGCCCTGCGTTAGCCTGCGCCAACTGCGCTTTGCTGCGATTAAGTGCCACCTGAAATGGTGCTGAGTCAATTTGAAATAATAACTGCCCGGCTTTTACCGCCTGGCCTTCAGTATATGTTCGACGCAGTAAGATTCCCTCAACTCGCGCTCGTATCTGTACCTCCTTAGAACCCATTGCGCGTCCGGGATACAAACCGCCAATCGGCACCGCCTGCGCTTCTGCCCGCAGCACAGTCACCGCAACGGCAGGCCGCTCTGGCGCAGCTTGCTGCTGTTTATCACAGCCACTCCCTGCGAAAGTAGCCATCAGCACAAGCACTGGCATTAAAGAACGAGGGGTGAACTGACTACCAAATACCATCTGCGACCTCTGACGGAGACTTCCCATAATTCAAGCACTTTACATACATACCCGCATGTATGTAAAGTGTCGATATCAAAAACCTCAACCAATTTTAAAATTATGAGACGCTCTAAGGCCGATGCCGAAATAACCCGATGCGCTATACTCAACGCTGCGGCAAACCTCTTCGCCAAGCAAGGCATCAGCCGAACTCGGCTCGACGACATTGCGTCGTCAGCAGGAGTAACACGGGGTGCAATTTATTGGCACTTCAGTGACAAAGAATCATTGATCACTGCAATGATTGACCGCGTCAGCGCGCCGACTGAAGCCGCCATGGAAGCCCTCAACACAATAGAGACTGACGCGCCGTCGCTTGACACATTAAAACAAGTCGTCGTCGACGCCTTCAGCCGAATCTACAACACTCCAGCAGCCGCGCAAATCACCCGCTTTATCCTGCGTTACTCCCTCAGCAACGAGACTGAACTCCTAAACGCACACATTGAACGCACCCGACAAAATAACTTTGCGCACATACAACGATTTATAGAAAAGGCCCAAGCGGCTGGCTTAATTACGCTTGAACTCGCCCCTGAGTGCATAGCCCATCATATCCGCTCTCATATTACAGGGCTCTTTCATCAACACCTCAGCAGCCCCCCCCCCGGAATTAACCCCGACGACGTTGCCGCGTCTATGGACTTGGTCCTAAAAGGACTTAAGCCCGCACCTAAATAATCATCACAGTACAACGGCAACAACGCCAAAGTTCAGCCGCAATTACGCGACAAATTTATTTATCGCTAACGGCAATGCGATATAAAAATGCATGCCCCTTTCCACCTGCGTACTGACCTTAATCTGCCCCTGCAATTGCTGCCGGACAATATTGTAGACAAGGTGTAAACCCAAACCAGTACCCCCAGATCCACGGCGAGTTGTAAAAAATGGTTCAAAAACCTTCTTCGCATGCTCGGCCGCCATCCCGATGCCATTATCACTAAACACCAAATTAACACCCGATTCATGCTGACTGACCGTCAGGGAAATCCGGCCGTGCTCACCCTCAGCAAAGGCATGTATCAAACTATTATTTAATAAATTAATTACCACTTGCGCCAAGCCCCCTGGCACGGTGCGCAAGGATATTGTCCGCGGGCAATCCAATATCACCTCATGGCCGCTACGTCGATAACTTGGCGACAGGTGCACAAACACATCACTTAGATATTCGTGCAAATTAATATCTCGAGTCTCCGCCGTCGCTTGATCTACAGACACCTGCTTAAAACTACTTATCAAGCTCCCGGCTCGCTGTATATTAGCCAGCACAATGCGCGACGCTTCTTGCAAACGCACCAGCAATTCAGAGAGCTCAATAGACGGCTTATTCAATGTCAGGAGCATTTCATGCAAGCGTTGCAAATCTGCAGACAACGTCGATTCGGCGGTAATAGCGATACCAAGTGGCGTGTTTAATTCATGGGCAAAACCCGCAACCAAGCCGCCCAGCGATGCCATCTTTTCGGCCTCGACCAGATGCTCTTGGGTCTCCTGCAACTGGGCGAGCATAACCTTAAGCTCATCACCCACCACTTCAGAGCGGTGCTTTTGGCCCGTTAGCACCAAAAATGACATACCTAGCAAACCAGTAAACAACAAACCAGCCGCCAACATTCCCCACGACACCACCGACCGCGTGCCGACAAGAAATGACTGATTAGCATCTGTTTGAAACAGCCAGTCCTGATCGGCGACGCGCAACACTCTACGCTCAACAATCAATGCGTCTCGGCCCAGCGGGTCAGTTTTATCACTCCGATAAAGGGCGCCCCCCGTCGCATCAAAAACCGACACTGACACGCCCTGCAAAAAATCTGGCGCCAGCAAAAAGCCCATAAGGTCTTTCACGCGAAATACCCCAGACACATAACCCTTTAACACATCACCAGCAGCAGACATATTTACCGGCAAGTAAATTACAACACCCTTCTGGCTACCACTTTCCTGCACAAGGCGAATGGGGTCGGTAACGGCTGGTGCTTGGGTCTCTGCAGCACGCAATAAGGCCTTTCGCGGAAGATCTGCCGAGCCGATATCGTAAGCCAATGCGGTTAAATTTTTCGCTAACGGCTCGATATAACGAACAACAACATAGTCGTCTTTTTTATCCTGAAGAACCATTTCGCCATTGTGATCTCGCCGCGTTATAAATATGGGCGTGCGCATTTCATCGCTCATCTGAGATTCCAGCAACCGGCGATCTTCGCCCGCAACCCTGACATTCCACGCCACAGCTTGAAAGCCCGGATTCCGCGCCAAAATCCCGCCTGCAAAAACGCGAAAATCGGCTTTAGTTACCTCTTTAGACGCTGCGAATAAACCTTGAACCGAGTACAAGGTAGCCAAATGAGCATCAATTACCGATTGTGCGCGCTGAAACACCTGCTCAGTACGCCCATTGAAATCGGCTTGCTGCCGACTCAACTCCCAACGACTGGCAGTGACATATAAGCTGACGACAACAAACGTCACGCCAAGGAGAACAGCGGGTAAGATCCTCCTGCGACTACGCCAAACCTCCCTCGGTTGCGCATAAAAAACAAATATCAGGGTAGCGAATATCATGACCCCCAAACCATCACCAACCCACCACGTAAACCAATTAAACCAGTAGTTCTCAGTCGCGAGCCTCCCGGTGAGCCAAAGTGCCGATGCGCCTATTGTTGCGCCGGGCATACAGCCGATACCGCAGCCGTATAAAATAAAACGCCAAACTGATTGAACCGTGTCTAACTCAAAGGGATAACCAACAAAACGCCGCAGCAACCAAACCCCGACAATGGCTTGCACGCTCGCGCCAACGCCAATAATTAACGTCAACCATAGCGTAGGGTAAAAATCTTCCCAGACCTCACTTTGAAAGTTAGCGAAATCGATATTAACTAAAAACGAACCCAGCAGGACGCCAAGCCAAAGGTGATAACCATTAAGTAGAAGCAAGGCCAATGCAATACCCGCCGCAGGCCAAACTGCAGTTGCATAACCCGGGGGAATTGCCAGCAAAAGGGCGAGCTTTCCGGCGATGAAATACACCACTGCGACCAGCGCTATCCCTAGTATGCGTTGTTTAAACATTTGCCAGCCATTTTCGTAAAACCGTGTTTTTAACGTTGTTTACAACCATCCTGGCATACCCGTATTTTCCCAACATCTAAACACCAAGCTCAGCGCTAGCAGTTCAACGAGCAGTTTATCGACCTAGAGCGCTAGGCCACCATAGGTATATCTGCCTAAACCCACTCAGTATTTACGCTCCGCTTAAGGCAAACCAGATCCCCCATGCCCCATTTTAAATCAGCCTCTCCACCACCCCACTGAGCCAGCCCTCCCCACAAACGCATCATCACATCAAAACATGGCGCTATCATCTTAATTTATGAAGATTTTATCTGAAGTGCATACCCATGCCGGAGCACACATTTATCGCATATTTCCGCTAGTTGTAATATCCTACGCAGTTAACTCGATAACAAAATAGTCAACCACAATGGATCTACAAAGATGCTCATAGGAATCCCAAAAGAACTCGCCACCGGTGAAAACCGCGTAGCGATCATTCCGACAGATGCCAAAAAGCTAATCCGGGCCGGCGCGACACTGCAAGTTGAAGCGGGCCTAGGCTTAGGCAGCGGCTTCAGCGACCAGGAATACACCGACGCCGGCGCCACTGTAAGCAGCGACCGTCAGGCCATCCTTGCTTCGGCGGAAATTATTCTGCGGATCAATAAACCCAGTATAGATGAAATCAGCCAAATGAAAGCCGGCTGCATCCATATCAGCTATTTAGATCCGTTTAATGAGCATTCGCTAATCAAGGCATTTCGCGATCAGGGTGTTAGCGCCATCAGTATGGAAATGATTCCACGCAGCACGCGCTCCCAGAAAATGGATGCCTTGAGCTCACAGGCGAGCTTGGCGGGTTACGTAATGGTATTACTTGCCGCCACCAAGCTGCCTCGCATTCTCCCCATGATGATGACTCCTGCAGGCACCCTAAAGCCGTCAACAACGTTTATCATTGGCGCCGGTGTAGCCGGGCTACAGGCTATTGCTACGGCAAAACGCCTCGGTTCGAAGGTTGTTGCCTTTGATACCCGCTCGGTGGTCGCTGAACAAGTGCGTTCACTCGGCGGCAAATTCCTTGAAATCGACTTAGGCGAAACGGGGCAAACCAAAGACGGCTACGCGGTTGCCCTGACTGAGGAGCAAATGAAACTTCAGCTGGAAGGCCAGAAAAAACAAATTGCTGAATCCGATATTGTTATCACTACCGCCCAACTATTTGGTCGCAAACCGCCAGTACTGATAACCAGCGACATGATAAAAGGTATGAAGCCAGGCTCTGTCATTGTCGACATGGCAGCAGAGAGCGGCGGTAACGTCGAAGGCTCTGTCGCTGGCAAAACTGTGGTTGTTGACGGCGTTACGATTATTGGCGACGGGAATTGGTCTAACTTTGTTTGCCGCGACGCGAGCCAAATGTACTCATCTAACCTCTTCAACCTCGTTGACGAGGGCTGGAACGGCGATGACAAGAAAATGGTTATCGACATGGAAAACGATATTCTCCAAGGCTGTGTCATTACCCACGGCGGCGAAATCGTTAACGAAACCATTAAAAACCTGATTAACTAGGAGAAGATGATGGAAATAGTCTTTCTGGCTTTCATCTTAATGCTGTCTATATTTTTAGGCTTTGAGCTGATCAATAAAGTCCCCGCCACACTGCACACCCCCCTGATGTCAGGCTCAAACGCTATCTCAGGCATTACCCTGGTTGGCGCTCTGACGTCTGCCGGTGCCGAGCACACCGTGCTTGCCACCATTCTTGGCACCATCGCAGTCGCCATGGCCACCATCAACGTCATTGGCGGCTATATGGTCACCGACCGCATGCTAGCGATGTTCAAGAAGAAAGGAGGCTCTAAATAATGAGTATCGAATTACTGGTAAACCTGTCCTACGTGGCAGCTGCCGTACTCTTCATCTTTGGTTTAAAAATGCTGGGCTCGCCAGCGACCGCGCGCAAAGGCAACTTAGTCTCTGCGCTAGGTATGTTTATCGCCGTTGTCATTACCCTGCTAGATCAAAGCATCATTGATTACAAATGGATAATTGCAGGTATTGTAGTTGGTGGCGCTATCGGCGCGGTGATTGCCCGCAGCGTTGAAATGACCGGCATGCCCGAAATGGTTGCGCTTTTCAACGGCTTTGGTGGTATCGCCAGCTTATTCGTAGGCTGGGCCGCACTGTACGGAATGGATGCCAATGCCTTCCAACTCGTCACCATTGTCCTGTCAATTCTGATTGGCGGCGTGACTTTCTCGGGAAGTATGGTTGCATGGGGCAAGCTGAGCGAGCGCATCTCCGGCAAACCTTTAGTTTTTAGTGGTCAGCGGGTCTTCAATATCCTCCTCATTCTGGCCATTATTGCTACTTCCGTGATGTTCACGCTTAATCCGGCCGCATCGACCTATTTGTACGTCGTTATTGGCCTATCGCTGCTACTGGGTATTATGCTGGTTATTCCTATCGGCGGCGCCGATATGCCGGTAGTTATCTCACTCCTAAACAGCTACTCCGGCCTTGCTGCCTGCGCAGCTGGTCTTGCCATTAACAACATCATCCTGATCGTGGCCGGAGCCCTGGTTGGCGCCAGCGGTATCATCCTGACCCAGATCATGTGTAAAGCAATGAACCGATCCTTGAGTAATGTTTTGTTTAGCGGATTCAGTGCGGTATCTGCGACTGGCACCGCCGCCAAGATTGAAGGCGAAGCCAAGGCAATGACCGCAGAAGACGCTTATTACGTACTAGAAGCTGCGGCGAGCGTGGTAATTGTTCCTGGCTATGGTATGGCCGTAGCCCAAGCCCAGCACGTGGTTAAAGAGCTTCAGGAATTGCTCGAGCAGAATGGTGCAGAAGTGGTTTATGCCATTCACCCTGTTGCGGGTCGCATGCCTGGCCACATGAACGTACTGCTTGCTGAAGCTGACGTTTCTTATGACTTGTTGCTGGAGATGGATGCCATCAACCCGCGCATGGAAACCTTCGACGTGGCAATCGTTATTGGCGCCAACGACGTAGTTAACCCCGCCGCGCGTGAAATGGAAGGCAGCCCAATCTACGGCATGCCCGTTATCAACGTTGATATGGCGCGTAACGTGTTTGTTATGAAGCGCTCTATGGCCTCGGGCTTTGCCGGAATCGACAACCCGCTGTTCTTTAAAGAGAATACCCGGATGCTGTTTGGCGATGCGAAAGAAATGCTGGGCAATATCATTAAAGCCTTTAACTAAAGCTTTAACTGCACAGCAAAACGGGCTCCCTAGGAGCCCGTTTTTTTACCTAAAGATAAACAACACACTCCTAGGTTTCAACCGCCAAGCAAAGCGCGGGCAAGATTTCATCCAGTAAAGCCTTTAAACTTAATAACGAGTCACGACTCATCCCAAGTTTAGCCGCCAATTTTTCCGGTATCTCACTGCACGCATCCTGCAAGGCCACACCCGCGTCACTTAGGTGAACAAGCACCATTCGCCCATCTTGATCAGCGCGTCGCCGATGTATAAACCCCTGCTGCTCTAGACGCTTTAATAACGGCGTTAGCGTATTCGTATTAAGCAAGGCCTTATCGCCCACCACGTTTATGGAACACGGCGCATGCTCCCACAAAATCATCATGACAATATACTGCGGATACGTTAGTCCCAGCGGGGTCAAATACCTCTGATACAGCCGAGTAATAAGCCGCGAGCTTGCATACAAAGGGAAACACAACTGGTTTTCCAGCTGCAGTTGCGCAAGCTTTGGCGGTGTCGCACTCAAATCTATCTTCATGCCGCTAGCGCGGCTTCGATATCAGCAACAATTCTCTCAGGCTTCGTGGTTGGTGCAAAACGCGTTATCGCCTGACCATCTTTACCGACCAAAAACTTTGTGAAATTCCATTTCACTGCATTACCCAAAGTGCCCGGCGCCGCTTTTTTTAAATAGACAAATAAAGGGTGGGCATTTTTACCATTAACATCGATTTTTTCGGTGACCGGAAAACTGACGCCGTAATTCACCAAGCAACGGCCCTCAATCGTGCCCGCATCCCCAGGTTCTTGATTGGCAAATTGATTACACGGTGCACCCAATATAACCAACCCTTTGTCTTTGTATGCTTCGTAAAGCGCCTGCAGCCCTTCATATTGAGGCGTAAGACCACACTTGCTTGCAGTGTTCACCACCAGCAGCACCTTGCCTTTATACACAGATAAATCCAGCGCCTTACCCTGTAAGCTACGGATCTCAAAATCGTATAGCGTACTCATTCTGCACTCCTTTAAATTAAGCAAAATCAGCCAGTAACATTCACAGTATGGACAGTCACTATTAAAGCAACCAATTAGATCGCGAACAACTGTATCGCGCGCGATATTTTTTAAATTCAAGTTTACAATGAAAATGCCGCTAATATGAATATAACGCCTTCGAGCCCCTACTCCAGCTATGGTTATTATCAATCCGAGCAATGCAACTCAGCCGGCGGCCTTTAATCGCCCCGCTGGGCCAGCACCAATATTACCGACAGACAAGGTGCTCAACGCTGTTGTCATGGGGCAGCGCGCAGACCATCTTTACGAACTTGCTGCAGGTAATCTGCGCCTAATGGCAGAAAGCCAAACCGCACTGCGGCGTGGTGAGCAACTATTGCTGCAGGTCACCGGCAAAGATGCCCTACAGCGCCCGATTCTCCAAGTCATTAACACCAGCCCCAGCGCCATTAACCCCATGCTAAAAGCAATGCTGCCTCAGCAGCAGGGCATCAATCAGTTACTCGCCAACATGCATCAGCTAATTAGCAGCCCCGCAAGCTACATAGCGCTGAGTAAAGCCAGCACCGAATTCCTCGACACGCTACCGTCGCGCCAGCATGTGTCCAACCCCGCAGGCCTCCTAAATGCGATTCAAAGCAGTGGTTTTTTTATGGAAAGCAATCTCGCTGCCGGCATAGCACCGCCAGGCGACCTGAAAACCGCCCTACTAAGACTCGCACAAAAGCTAGAAAACTTACGCTTGAGCAACGCGGCGAGCCCGCCCCCTAGTAAACCTGCCAAGCTTAGCCAAGATTACAGTGGCTTAGTACGGGGGACTGGCGCAAAAATCGATTCGTCGCTCTTAGCAAGTGGCCAAACAAGCCCAGACCCAACGCTGAATAGCCAAAAATCGCGCTTTGGCTCGAACATCAACTACAACAGGCCCATTCCAAATAGCGATTTACCCGGTGTATTGCGCTCGCAACCTAGACTGCTACCCGAATTAAGGGATCTAAAGCTCAGCCAAGAAGCCTTAATAAAACAACTACTACAAGATAGCCGTGGGGCGATTGCCAGACTGGAGTCCCATCAACTGCTCCACCTGCAGCAAAAGGACCCACTACAAAACCAATGCCTAATTGAGCTGCCTGTAAGAGATGACGACGGTATTGATGTCTGGCAGCTACAGCTACAATGGCAACGTGCACGAGAAGAACAGGAGCAGTCATCCGAAAATAGCACATCGGATACTGAACAATACCAGCGGCGTTGGCAGGTTAATCTAAACTTCGAGCTTCCAGGGTTGGGGGCCATCGATACCCTTGTAAGTCAGCAAGGTAAGCAAATCGCAATACGCTTTAACACTGAAATTCAGGCTACCCGCAGCCTAATTGACGCACACCAGAATGAACTTAGCCAGCGGCTGACAGAGCAAGGTCTGATCGACACAGAAATTCAAACACACACAGGAATTACCCCGGCGCCAGGCTCACCACTCATTAGTCAGTCACTACTGGAAGATCAAGCATGACGACTACGCCAGGCGAAATTGCGGTTTCCTTACACTATGATGGCCGTAGTGCACCCACAGTCAGCGCCAAAGGCGAGGGTGAACTTGCGCGGCAAATACTTGTGATTGCCACCGAGCACGATATACCAATATACCGCAACCCGCAGCTCCTCCAGCTCCTCAGCCATGTAGAGCTTGAGAGCGAAATACCAAGAGAGCTCTATATTGCTGTTGCCGAAATCATTGCCTTTGCCTATCGGCTAAAAAATAAAACACCAAGCAGCGCCGAGAACGAGGCGAACAGCAATGACACTGAAGACCCTCAGCCTAAAGGCTAAGACAAGAAGCGCGAAAGGTCATTCACTGCGAAGAATGACCTAGTATATATTAGCGCGTGAGCTTCCACGTAAAACGAAGCTGGGTCAAAGACTCCACCGCTTGGCCATTAACTAACTCGGGCTCAAACTTACATTTAGACAAGGCCGACAAGGCACGATAGTCCAAACGGCGTGTACCACTGGTCTCAATAATCCGGCCGTCTTGCACAACGCCCAAGGCATCAAGTGAAAACTCCATGGTAACGCTACCCTGCTGCCCTAGCCGCACAGATTCATCTGGGTACTGCGGCCGAGCACAGCTATCCCAATCAATTGACGCGGCGCGGCGACTAACAATCGCAGGCTTAACGTCTTCTTTCGTCGACACGCCGTCAATAGGCGACGCCTTAGCCGGCGCTTCTTTTTGACGCACCGACGCAATTGCCTTTAGACGCTCTCTTTCTGCATTTTTGGCTCGCGTTTCCGCAGCCTCGGCTGCTCGGGTTGCGGCCTCGGCTTCTGCCTGAGCCATTGCCAGTGCAGCAGACTGCTTTTGCAGAGTGGCTAATTGCTGCTGAAGTTTACTCTGCTCGTGTTGACTAAACTCGCCGTCCAGTCGACGCTGCCATGCAGCGAGCACAGCTTGCTCCTCCGATTGCAGAGCCTCACCATTTTGCGCAGTGCTGAGTTCAAAGGTTGCCGCTTCACTCGCGGTGGCTCTCCTTACACGTTGCTCTTCGCCCGACGACAAAAATGCCGCTAAACCCGCCGCCGCACAAACACCCAATAAAGAAATCGCAATTACCGATTCAGCTGACTGCCCCAATCCGGTCCTTCTTGGCGACACCGCCGCACCCATCACCTCACTCACTATTCAACCTCCGACTTTACGCAGCTATGCTGTCAAACCAAACAAACGGCCGATCCGCTTAAATACTCCACGAGTATCATTTGCTGGCGGCGCCGCCTCGGCGGCAATACGTAATGCTTGAGCCGGATTTTTATGTAATATCTCATAGCGACGCATGGCTAAATTGACACTACCACGCAATAAACCCTCGCTAATTGGCTTGGTTAAAAAGCGATAAATTTGCCCACGATTTATCAGGTCGATACCCTGCTCTGCATCAGACTGCCCAGTTAACACTATGGCGACTAAGCTCGGATGATGCTGCCGAAGTGCACTCAGCAAGTCAGTAACGACATCACCACCCACCACTAGATCAGTAATGATCACGCCTATCTTATGCTTTTCAAGCTGCTCGAGACCTTCATTGAGGTTTCTAGCGGAGTACACTGCTCGCTCTCGACCAAGTACTCGCTGCAAGGTATCGCGAGTCGCTTCATCATCATCCAAAATCAAGGTACCAACATCGTCAATACCGGGAATGTAAACTTTTTCGTTAATATCGCCTTCTACCACTAATTCAACATGCTCGATCGCTGACGCCTTCACCGCTGCCGCAATGGTTTGGCGCAAATCAACATTAGACCAAGGTTTATTAATGAAGCGGAAAATCTCACCATCATTAATCGCCGCCAAAATAGCACTTAAATCAGAGTAGCCGGTGAGCAAAACCCGGATCGCACGAGGACGAATATCTTTAGCGGAGCGCAACACTTCGACACCAGTCATCTCAGGCATCCGCTGGTCACTCACGACAACATCAACATCACCCTCGCGGAGAATGTCCAGCGCAGCAGCACCTGAATTCGCCGTAACAACATCGTAATCTTTACGAAACAACGCTTTTAGTGCCACTAAAATGCGCGGTTCATCATCAACGAATAAGATACGCGGTTTTTGTTCCGCAACGTCCACATTTGTCAATTCATCCATTATTATTCTCCAAGCAGAACCACGTCATTCGCAGGCGAAACATCTGCCGCTTTCCCAGCTTTTTTAATCGGCAGTCGAACCACAAACTCGGTGCCTTTCCCAAGCTCTGATTCAACTTGGATAGTGCCGCCGTGATCGTCAATAATCCGGAATACAATCGACAAACCTAAACCCGTACCCTTGCCGACGGCCTTGGTCGTAAAAAACGGCTCAAATATATGAGCGCGAGTACCCTCATTCATACCACAGCCATTATCGCGAATAGCAACTTCTACATCACCGCCGACCTGACGCGTGGTAATTTGAATCAAGCCCTTGCCATCCATCGCTTGCGCGGCATTATTAATAAGGTTAAGAAAAACTTGGTTTAATTGAGAGGGCGCACAGTTTATCTCAGGTAGCTCAGCAAAATGTCGCTCAATACTGACACCATCCTTAAGTTGGCTATTACAAACTTTAAGCGCGGTATCTATGCCGGTGTTCAAATCAAACAGCTGCGACTGGGAACGATCAACGCGACTGAAGTCCTTGAGACTCGCAACCAATTCTGAGATTTGATTTAAGCCGTGCTCGACGTCAGCCAGCAATACATCAAACTCCTCACGGCTTTCCGCATCTACCTCATGCCCCATGCCCTGCAAGGACTCGCGAATAATCTCAACATTACTGCTGGCATAACCCAGCGGCGTATTGATTTCATGGGCAACACCCGCAACCATTTGCCCAAGTGAGGCCATTTTTTCAGACTGGATAAGCTGGCCTTGCTGCATTTTCAAATCGTCTAAGGCCTTGCTAAGTGCCTGAGTTCGTTTATTTACGATTAGCGCTAGATTGCTATTAGTATCCTGCAACTCGTTGTTCGCATTGTCCAAAGCAGAGAAGCTTGAACGCAAACGCACCGCGATCAGCCCAAATGCCAGAAGCAGGGCAACCGCATATACAGCAAGAGTTTGACGATAACGACGGGCCGTGTCTTGTAGGCCCTGAAAATGATTTTCATAGGCAAACTGTAAGTTCTGTAAAGCCGCGCCAGTCTCAATTGCGTCAAACTGGCCAATTAACTTCTGTAAATCATCGCGACTGCTGCGTAGCAAGCTTACGGTTTCAAGAAGGTGAGCTAAGGCGCCCCGCGCAACATCATTATCAAGCTGGTCTGCAGCCTCGCCGACCTCGGTAGTCAGCTGATTCATGACAAAAGCATTCTCCGGCGAGGACTGTAAACTGTACGCCGTGGCCTCTTGAAGCAGCATCATTATGCGTTTTCGCAGTGACGCAGAGCTATTCACCGCAGGCACATTCAGTACTGAAATACCCGCCACACGCATCACCGAAAAATATTGCGCCAATCGTGCCAACCGTGCCGAATAATCATTGAGCAAAGTCAATTTATCGCCCGCTTGGGTTCGGTATATTTGTAAAGATTGATCAATATCCCGGCTCAAATCACTTAAGCCAGCCTTACCACTGCTTAAGGAGCTCTGTGCAACATCAAAACGATCGCGCGCCAGTTCAAGCTCCCTCGCGCCAGAGTCAAGCACTAATCGCGCTCGTAATATCTGCTGATTAAGCTCAACGTCAGCTTTAGCGGCACTGTCTATTTGCTCTAGGCGGATGACATGGAGACCCGCCTCTAGTGGGTTACGCAACATTTTCCATAGTAAAAAGACAATCAAGGCCAAGGCCAAAGACACCGCTAACACCACAAGTAAGCGCTGCAGCGTAAAGCCAGCCGTGCGTTTGTTTAATCCTGCCGTCTTGTTACGGTGTAACATAAACCTCATTGATAATTTTCTTATTATTGTTTTAGTCGGCACAATATCTCCTTGAACCTAAACCCTTACTTGACTCCCTGAGAATGTCAGCGCACCCGCGCACCCGCCCCCTCGAGCGATTCAGATAGCGCTATTCATAAAGGTCTTAATTGTAATCTTCGTTATAAGCTTATTATTGTAATTTATAATGACAGGCAGAATAAAAGGTCACCATGAAAATGTCTAGTGCCAATAATTCACTGCTAACACCTCATTTTTTACCGCAACCACGCCCACCAACACTACACGCTGGCAATCACACCAAATATCAGACTAAGATTAAACGTTCCTACAAGAGGTTAAAACGCTATGCCCGCCCCCTCGCCAGACGTCAATACCCGTAGACTGTCACTAGAAGGCGCTCCCAATGTGCGCGACCTCGGTGGCTACCGAACCTGGGATGGCGGAACAATACGCTGGCGTAAGCTATTACGGGGGGGCCGACTCTCAAACTTAAGCGAACTCGACCAACGCTTATTAAGTGACTTTGAAATTAAAGTCATCTGCGACTTCCGCAATGCACATGAATACCGGCTAGACATGACTAAACTCAATACACTGTCAGCCGCAGTAATCCACAATCTCAGCATTAGCCCTGGCAACCAGCACGACATTATCGAGATCAGTAACATTGGCGCCAATGAAATGGCGACATGGATGACCCAGATAAATCGGGAGCTAGCACTAAATCACTGCCAAACCTATCGTAAAATGTTTGAGCTGCTACTTAAGCTTGATGACGGCGCCTTCTTGTTCCACTGCTCCGCCGGCAAAGACCGCACTGGATTTGCTGCCGCACTCATTCTGTCCGCCCTAGATGTTCCCCGTGATGTCATTATGGAAGATTACCTTCTCACGAGCCAATACTACCCCCCTGCCGGGGAGCTTGAGTACCTCATTAACAAATACGCCGCTGACAAACCTGATGTAGACCCAGACCTTTTCGCAACACTTACCTCTACCCGGCCGGAGTTTCTTGAGGCTGCGTTCACCGCCATTGACGAAAACTATGCCTCAATGGATGAGTATTTAGAACAAGCACTCGGTTTAGGCGCCAAACAGCGCGAACACTTAAAACGGCAATATGTAGAATAAACTCCCACAGCGAATATCCCCCCGCAAAATTCATCAAATCAAGTGCCACCTTGTCCACGGCGGATTCAAACGCCTAGGATACCAGCCCTAGAACGCAATCACTCAAATACTGATAATGCGCCATATTGATTATGCACTCACCCTGCGATAAGGGGTAAAATGTGCCAATTTGAAAGCAGCCTCCTAGCATGCTACAGCTATTTTAAATGTCATTACGCTTTTGTCATTTCGCTATATAGACTGTTTGGGCTATGTCGGTCACACTTTCACCTATACTTTAAACGGGAAATATAAGGATGAATCAAATGAGCTCCTCTGTTGTCATTAGCGGGGTCGGCCTGTGGACTCCAACACATAGCATTAGCAATGAGGAGCTCGTAAGCAGTTACAACGCCTGGGCAGAACACTTCAATCTGGAAAATCAGGCCGCCATTCAATCAGGAGAGCTAGACGCAAAGCCACTTTCTAGCGCAGACTTTATTGAAAAAGTGTCTGGTATTAAAAGTCGCTACATATATTCAAAAAAGGGGGCTTTAGATATAACACGTATGCGGCCGATACTTGAGGTACGCAGTGACGAGCAAGTCTCCCACCAAGCAGAAATGGCGATCGCTGCAGCCACAGCAGCGCTAAAGGCCGCCAATAAAACCGCCGCCGACATTGACATGGTTATAGTGTCTTGCGCCTATACCCAGCGCCCCTATCCCGCTATCGCGATTGAAGTGCAAGCGGCCTTAGGCATCCAGGGATTTGGCTTCGATATGCTAGTCGCTTGCTCGGCGGCGACCTTTGGCTTAGAACGCGCCGTTGACGCAATAAAAGCAGGTAGTTCAAAAGGTGTACTAGTAATCAATCCTGAACTCACCTCCCCCCAAGTCAATTATATGGACAGGGACTCCCACTTCATCTTTGGCGATGTAGCGACCGCTGTCGTGGTAGAAAGCAGCACAACTTGTCAGTCCGCACACGCCTTTGACGTAGTTGGGACCAAAAGTGTCACGTCTTACTCAAATAATATTCGTTCTAATTTCGGCTATGTTACCCGTACGACGGATGAAGCCCCTTACTCAGCAGACAAGCTGTTTCATCAAAACGGTCGCAAAGTGTTTAAAGAAGTTTGCCCCATGGCCGCCGAACACATTGAAAGCCATTTGCAGAACCACGGAATCCAGGTTTCAGAATTGAAACGGTGGTGGCTACACCAAGCCAATATCAACATGAACCTACTGATCAGCAGGCGCTTACTTGGCCGCGACGCCACGCCTGAAGAAGCGCCGATTGTCCTTGATGAATATGCGAATACCGCCTCAGCAGGCTCTATTATTGCGTTTGCCAAGTATCACGAAGACTTAACTGCGGGTGATATTGGCGTGATTTGCTCCTTTGGCGCCGGTTACTCTATTGGCAGCTTAATTCTTCGCAAGCGATAACCCCCCTCTACAGCCTAGCTAAGGCAGTTGCGCTGCCTTAGCTAGGCTGTAGATTCAATTTCAAAAAACAACTAACATTAAGCTCAAGGCTTAAGAACACTCAATAATAACTCGACCTCACCCAACACCTCACCCTCCACATTGCGAATTTGAAATCGCAAAACCGCATCCTCACCATCGCGCTCTATTTGGATGCTCCCAAAATTATCACTCAGCACATTTTGCGCTGAGGTACGCAACACATTAGGCTCTTTTGCCGCAGGGCTATTGGCGCCAAATGCAGAATTCAATCCACTGGCAGTAATCTCATACAGCGGGTAGCCCAGCACGCCTTCTAATTTCGATATTTCCGCCAAATGTCGATCGCCACTGATGATCACCACACCGCTAACCGCACTGCTTTTGATCAGCTCAAAAAGCCGCTGCCGCTCATTGGGAAAATTAGCCCACTTCTCAAAGCAATGCTCAGTAGGTAAGACCTGAATACTACTGGCTATAATCCGCAGATCTGCCGGCTTTTTGAACTCGCCAGCCAACCACCGCCATTGATCTTCACCTAAAATTGTAGCGCCGTCATCAGTGTTCGATATAATTCCGGTCGGGCTACAAGCAGATTTCTGATCGCTCTTCTTCAAGGGACTACGGTAACTACGGGTATCGAGCATTAAAAACTGAACGCTAAGCCCACCAATATCACGATACCGGGAATGGTAAATACCGCGCTGATCCAAATCGCCGATGCCGTCTAGCTCCAGGCCAAAAAAATCGGCAAAATACGCCCGAGACTCTGTTTGATAAGTAAATTCAGCACCGCCATCGTTAAGCCCGTAATCATGGTCATCCCATGTTGCGAACACATCAATATTCTTTTTCATACCAAACCGCCGCAACTCTTCGACCTTAGCTAAGTCTTTATAAGCTTGATTGATACGACCTGGTAACGCCGCATTAAGATAAGGGCCGACATCGCTATACACATTGTCACCAAGAAACACAAAAGCTTGCGGCTTTTGGGCAATCACTGACTGCCAAACAGGCTGGGGCTGCCATTGCTGAAGACAGGAACCAAAGGCAATGCTGCCTTTTTTAACGGTATTTGTCAGTGAGTAAGCCAGCACCGAGGACGGCCCGGCAAGCACCACAACCAGAAGAATAAACTTTCGCAAAAACACCGTCATATCGGCTCCCGAAACAATTAACGTCGACAACAAAAAAATAGAACCAAGGAATGATGAAAACACACTTAGCACTTAATGAAATTATTCTGATGACTACACTATGCCGTCATGCAAATAAAACATGCATAAATTGCACCGACTAAGACGCAATGTAGACATTTTTGACAAAGCGGCAATTATGTTTGGGCAACCTACCCTACTACGCTAGCACGCAGATATGGCATGACGGTGAAATACGACGGCTCTTCATCATTAACGGGGGACACCGGCATTCATTAAACTGAATTTGCGAAGAAACAGTTTGATGGAGAGTACCGATGTCCCACGCAGGAAGAATTATAGGCATACCTGGCCTTGAGATTGAACGGGTAGTTCGCAGGAAAGGGATCGAGGTCTGGGCAAAGCCTGCGCGCAGGCCGCCCTGCAAGCATTGCCAGGGCGATGGTCTGAGGATTAAGGCCACGCATCTCAGG
>NZ_JBFHDY010000041.1:0-28949 GCF_041584495.1 Zhongshania sp. | reverse complement strand
CTCTTCTGGCACCCAACCCAAGTCGCGCTGAATCTTGCTGGCATCAATCGCGTAGCGAGCATCGTGACCGGGTCGGTCTTTAACAAAGGTGATTAAGTCTTTAAAGCCTTTGCCGCTGGCACGGGAATTGGCGTTCTCAGGGGCAAGTTCTTCCAGCAGTTCGCAGATGGTTTCCACCACCTCTATATTGCGTTTTTCGTTATGGCCGCCAATATTGTAGGTCTCACCCAACTGCCCTTCGCGAACCACTTTACACAGGGCCCGAGCATGGTCTTCAACATACAGCCAGTCGCGGATTTGGCTGCCATCGCCATAGACCGGTAAGGGCTTGCCGTGCAGGGCGTTAAGAATTATATGGGGCACCAGTTTCTCGGGAAAATGGTAGGGGCCGTAATTATTGGAGCAATTAGTTACGATGGTCGGCAGACCAAAGGTGCGCCCCCAGGCTCTTACCAAATGGTCGGAGCTGGCTTTGCTGGCCGAGTAGGGTGAGCTGGGCTCGTAAGACGTAGTTTCGGTAAAGAGATCGGTGGTGCCGTGCAGGTCGCCGTAAACCTCATCGGTGGAGATGTGATGAAAGCGGAAAGCCGCTTTTTTATCGCCTTCCAGTCCTTGCCAGTAGCCGCGAGCCGCTTCCAACATGGTGTACGTGCCCACTACATTGGTTTGGATAAAGGCGCCTGGGCCGTCGATGGAGCGGTCGACATGACTCTCTGCCGCAAGGTGCATCACTAAGTCGGGCTGGTGTTCGGCAAAGACTGCGTTCATTGCCGCCGAGTCGCAAATATCGACGTGGGCAAAGGCATAGCGTTCGCCCTGAAGCTCCGCGGGAATGGATTCAAGATTGCCTGCGTAGGTAAGCGCATCGACATTCACCACAGACACATCGGTGTCGGCCAATATATGCCGAACCACAGCGCTGCCAATAAAGCCGGCGCCGCCGGTGACTAAACATTTCATATTAAGAAAGCCCAAAAAATATCAGTGCTCAGAAGATAACTCAGCTTATTAAGGCAGCACTTTAAAATTAACGCGCGCGCTCGGTTCTACCGACCTTATGCTCTGGCATTACCGCATCACGAAAGTCTTGCCAGTGACGAAATCGATAAAAATGCCGACGCAGGCTAAACCAAAGCTTCACCGGGTGGAACACCACGCGATGCCACAACAGAGGCTTCTCAGTAGCGGTATTTGACAACTTAGCCACACTGGTTTCGTGCACTAACTCGTAGGCAACATGAGGTTCAACAGCGAAAACATTTAGATCAAACAGGAAAAAGTGGTCAAAAACTTTATCAACGGGCTCATATATGTTCTGAGCATAATCAATAAATTTTTTCATGCCAGTGCGATTCAAAACATAGGCCTGCGTTCCCAGCCCACCGCGCTCGGGGCGAACCAAGCGGTGCTCGCCAACAAGGTGTTCAAGTTCGGTTCGTTTACGAATTCGCAGCGACATCAATCGAACCATGTCCAGGCCTTTATCAAGCACCGAGCGATACACATCGCCAAAGCGATCTTCAATAACAACATCGTCCTCAATGACGCAGACGTAGTCATGACCGTCGCGATAAGCCGATTTTATCGCCCGCAAATGCGACAAATAACAACCTAATTCACTCGCCGTTAAGCACTTACCATGACGCACCATCGCCAAATTGCCACGAATTTGCTCGCCTCCCTCTAAAGCAGGCATACCCACTCGGCCATCAATCGCCGGAAAAATATCCGCATTAACCCCCTGAGACTGCAAGTCGGCAAGCAGCTTTTGGGTATTTTCCGACGTGGGATTAAGGCTTATCACCCAGCATATGCATTTTTTTTGCATGTAACCCTCTTTCTTCACCTTTCATCAGCCCCAAGCCGAGCGCAATCCACCCTCGACAAGCGGCTAGTCACGCCCATTAAGTAAAATTTCAAAGGGACAGCAGCGCCTTGTATGATTCCAAGCGGCCGTTTATATTCACCCAGCGCTTAATTGGCCATCATCTCGACCTCAATTTGGCGGTTATTGTAACATTTAAAATAGAATAGAACGCAGCAAGCCAGCCAATCTGAATACAATGGCTTAACCACATACACCAGCACCCCGAACTGGATTTCAGCGCAATGCCAAGCCACAATATTATTATTAACACCCAAAACTACCCTCCTGCCGCTGGTGGCATTCAAAATTACATGCATGAACTTGCCCTAGCGCTGCATAAGCTCGGCAATACCGTGCAGGTTATTTGCGACACACCAACAGTAGATGGCCAAGACCTTTTTGACAATGAACTGCCATTTTCAGTCAAACGACTAAGCGGCCCCAAGATCCTGCGCCGCTACCGCAAAGCCCATAAAGTCTCTTCTCAGCTCAAACAGCTGAATCAACCCATATTAATTTGCGATAGCTGGAAGAGCTTGGAACTCCTCAATACCGAGAAATTAACCAATACCCACTGTATTTGTATTGCTCATGGCATGGAGTTTCCCGCCCGGCTTGAAGCCAAAAAACACCAACGCATCACCAAAACCTTGGCGAGAGCAGATTTAATTTTAGCCAATTCAGGGTTTACCGCTCAAAGAGCCAAGCCCTACACCGCTGACTTTACGCGACTTCACACATTGCATCCGGGCGTAAATCCGCCAACTCAAGCCAATAGCCATGAGCAGGCAAACGCCAAAAGCTGGCTCGGCGAACACACCCCTATTTTAATCACCGTGGGCCGCATAGAAGCTCGAAAAGGGCAGGACAAGATCATCGAGATCATGCCCAAGTTGCTTACGGAGTACCCCAATGCGCTATACCTGATTGCGGGCAGCGGCCCCCTGCAAGAAGGTCTCGTTGCCCGCGTTACAGAACTCGGCCTCGGCGCTAACGTTAAATTCTGCGGAAGAGTGAGCGACGGCGAGCGATCAGCGCTACTACAAAAAGCCGATGTTTTTGCCATGCCCTGCCGCGCGGTTGGCGATTCGGTTGAAGGTTTTGGAATTGTCTATATAGAAGCCGCCATGCTCGGCCTACCCAGCTTGGCCGGACGTGTCGGCGGTGCTGGCGACGCCGTGATCGACGGCCACACCGGATTACTGTGTGATGGTGACAGCGAGGACGATATTTATCTGAACATCAATAAAATGCTTGGCGACCGGCAAGCCTTAGCAAGCATGGGCCAAACGGCGCTGCAGCGTGCGCAAACTGAATTACAGTGGCCCCAAATAGCAAAAAAATTACTGGAATACGTAGCCGAGCAACGGGTAGCCAACTAAGCCTCACCACACCAGCTACTCTTGTCCGCTATGAAATAAAAAGCCATGCATTCCTGGGCCTTTGCCTTGGGCTTTATCCCTGAGCAGATCGTCAATACGTTGATGGATATTGGCCACTTTGCGCTGCGCTTTCTTTATTTGCATAACCCTAGGCATTACATGGCCCGGAATGATACCGGCACTACCAACGCCGTCAATCACCACTAACCGCTGTATTTTCGGCGAATCAGGCACACTAACATCACGCTGTACCACAACATTGTGCAAGATCAAGTCCCGCGAAGGCACACGGTATGCCAACCAATGCTCGCACAAGGCATTCACTGCTGAGCGACAATCCTCGTCGTAATCATTTTCCCAAAGGTATTGTTTTAATGACAGCGAGACGTCACCGTCGCTGTCACGAATCAATTCAGAGCACAGCCCCCTGCCCATATCGGTGTCGACAAAACCAAAGCAGCAGCTGATATGCGCAAAAATATTGTCATCATAGTGGCGTTCGAGACTCGCCATAACATTGAATTCATCTAGATTGTCATCGAAGCTCGACAAGGGTTTTAAGTTTTTCGGGAAACCCTTACTACGGCGCCGCTCCGCGATACTAAAATCGGGGCGCCGCACTTTAATACACCGCGCTGAGTCAGCGGGGTCGACGTAGCACCAGCGATTACCACCCGCCGCAAAAGGCTTTAGTGCTTTCAGCCCAATCACGTCTTTACACTGCCATCGGAGTTAATATCCCGCGCCCAAACATAGTCATGACTAAAAGCCATCCCTAAACTTGCTTCAACAATAAACTGCGCGTATAGCTTAGAATTAATTTCACGATGAAAAAAATTGCGAGCCCGGGACGCCCAATGCTGCCGCTTTGCATCATCACATTGAAACTCTCGAATCTTTGCCAACAAGCTTGTTTCATCATCAAAATACACTGCCGATTCCGGCGGTAAGAGCTCATCAAATCGAGGGGCACTGCTGGTAAATAGCAATATCCCATTGCCCGCTAATTGCGCCATACGCGCCGAGGAATACCAGTAGTCGCCCTCTTGTCGGTTTAAATTCAAACCCATTTTGGTCTTTGCCAGCGCGTGATCGTAATCACGCCCCCACACCGGAGGCTCACCAAAACTTCCGTAAGTCTTGAAGCACATTTCACTCTTCACTGCTTCTTTAATGTTTCCAACCATCTCAAGTCGCTTAGTAAAATTTGTGCTATTGCTGCAAAAAAGCAAGTCAATTTCGAGGTCGGTTCGAAGTGAATTATCCAAACATTCCACAGACGCTTCAACCGGATTGGGCATATGATAAATACGTGCCCCAAGCCCCTCAAACTGCCTTAATTCCCGCAGCCCAGTAGACACGAACACCGCATCAACCACGCCAGCCCTGGAACGAATTCGCTCCACATTACTAGGAACAAACAGGGGATCATTATTACAATGTACAATAACTGCAGCTGGCAGGCGATTTTTGATTTCACGCAACGTCTCATTACTAATCAAATCACAATGACCCGCAATGACTAAATCAGGCACCATTGCATCAGCCATTTCAAGCAGGCGCTTATTTGCCCTGCCAACGCCCAAATCACGAATACCAAGTGGCGCCTCGAATGCAGCCACGTCACGATCACTAAAGCTTTGTACATAGTGATCATTCTTGATTAATCCAAAACCCAATTTTTGCGCCCAACTTACTCGCGTCCGACCATAACGCCTCAATTGCTGGGTATCTACGTGAAGTACTCTCATCTAAACCTCAACTACAAGCAAACGATTTCAGCTCTGCATAAACGACTACTACGACCCAATAAACTGCTTAATATTACGTTCAGACCAAGCTCGCAACACATATTCCAATCTTTAATTAGCGCCCTCGCCAGACAACAAACGCCGATACACACCAAGGGTACTGGCCAATTGACTGCTCAAATAATAACTTTCTGGCAGCCTAATCTCCGCATCACCATCGATGAAATCGTCAACCCGAATCGCAAAGGCCACAATATCATCTGCCGGCACCAAACCCTGAGGAAAGCCCGCATTTAAAGATTCACTTGCGCCACCGCGATCAAAGGCCACTACCGGCGTACCGGTAGCCAAAGACTCCGGAACGGTTCGTCCAAAGGGTTCTTCTTTATTAGACATATGGCAAGTCACCGCTGCCAGTGCGTAAAACGCCGGAATATCACTGCGATGACCAACAAATGTGACTTTATCGCGCAAACCCAAGGCATCGCGCTTAGCCAACAACTCTTCAAAGTAATGCTGTTTACCCGGCTCGGCATCACCCACCACCACGCCATGACAGTCCTGCCGCAGACTCACCAGACACGCCATCATATCTAAAAAAGCCTCTTGGCCTTTCCAGCGGCTCAGCCGTCCCGGCATCAGAACAATATGTTTACCTTGCAGCTCAGGATAAGCCGCATACAACTCCGCTCGCCACTGCGCACTGCAAGCGTCGCGATTAAACGCGGCCGGATCTAGCCCTCGCGGTATCAAGGTGATTCTTTCCTCTGGCACATGGTAATTGCTGCGCATGTATTTTTTAACGCAATCAGAAATAGCAATCATATGCTCGGCCCGGGCCATTATTGCGCTATAAAAGTTAACCGAATACATGCCGTGAAAAGTACTGACCAGCTTAGGCCGAGTATTAGGATTCATTCCTCGCCACGCCAACCAGACAATCCACGCTGGCACGCGCGAGCGAACATGGACAATATCCGGTTTCAGCTCAGCCAGCAGACGACGCATTGGCCGAACCTGAAATAGCGACATCAGCGACTTGCGATGCACCGGCATCTCAATATGCTCACTGCCCTCGGCAATAAGCCCTTCAACCATTCGCCCGCCTGCGGATATCACCACCGACTGATGCCCGCCGCGCACCAACTCCCGAGCTAACTCGACCGTGCCGCGCTCTACGCCGCCGGAATTTAGCGCCGGCAAAACTTGCACAATTTTTAAGGGCGGACTTTGATCAGCCATGCGCTCAAACGCTCCCGTGTAATGTCAATAACCAATCCGCCGCGCGGTCAGCCTCCCATAACGGGTAGGCCGCTTCTGGCAAGACTTGATGTAAATTTGCAGTTTCAAAATCAGAGGCCAAGCGGGCAGCCAAGACCTGCCCCATACTCTTAGTGACACGAGACTCCCGCAGCGGCGGCAGGCTCAGCAAGCCTGTAGGCGTGCCAGAACTTATGCTTTCATAGACCATGGATACGCTGTCGCAACTCACCCACGCCTGGCCCACCATCGCCAAATTAGCCTGCAACCAACCTGGCCCGGTTTGCTGGTAGGCAGCGGTCTCGATATTGGCCACATCGAGCTCCGCCACTTTCACCAACAAACCCACTGGGGTGCGCGGCGAATCAGACACCAGCCACGCCACCCCCGGCGAGGCAGCGGCAATTTGCCGCACTTGCGCCAAAACAGCCTCGCTATCCCAAGCAAAATGCTTATTAAGACCGCCGAGCAAGATCAAACCCCGCGCAGAATTTCGCCCCTCGCTAACCGGCACAATGTTATTCATCACACCCTCGGTTGCCAGTACATTTTGGCGCTTTGGCGGCGCGTCGTGACGAGGCATGCAAACTGCGTCAAACAAAAATAGCGGCCAGCTCGGTCGCATTAACACCAGCGTTTTACCACCAACAAACCATTTAAGCCATAACAGAGGCAGGTGCGTGCGACTGCCTGCGCCAATGATCCAGTCTGGCGATTGCTCGCAGCCAAACTGTGCCTGCAAACCAGCGCGACCAGCATAAGAGAACCCCTGTTCCGCAATATTTAGCCAAGACACAGCAAGCGCTCTTTTCGCTTGCAAGCGCGCCACTAATCCCTTGAGCTGATTAAGATGGCCAAGCCTGCCGTCCGTGAGCACCCACACCTGCAATGCCGTCATCAGTAAACCCCTGCCTCGCCTTCTGGACGAGTCTTAAAGCGGCGATGCACCCACATATACTGATCTGGCACCAGACGAATATTGTCTTCCAATAAGGCATTGATCGCCCTGGCGTCTGCAGCAGGATCACCACTGGGAAAGTTGCTCATTGGTATTATCTCCACCCGATAGCCTCGCCCGCCTGGCAAGCGTTGCTGCTGAGCAAACACCACCCTCGCCCGACCGCTCTTGGCCAAGGTACTGGTACCAATAGTCGTGGCGGCCATGACACCAAAAAACGGCACAAACTCGGCTGACTTGCGGCCATAATCTTGATCCGGTAGGTAGTATAAGCGCCGCCCTTCACGCAAGCGTCGCAAGGCGCGCTTGATATCTCTGCGATGTATAGGCTCACCGTAACGTCCGCGTGAGCGACTCAGAATATATTCGAATACCGGGTTTTTATGTTTGCGATAAAAGGAATCAGCAGGGTAGCGATAGCCTATCAAGGTGCCGCACACATCAAGTGACGTAAAATGGGTACCCAATACAATGATGCCCATACCATCTTCGCCAACCTCAAGATGCTCCCCGCCCACCAGTTCAAAATCAACATCAAGCTTGTCTGGCGCCAAAAACCAAACTCGCAGGGTCTCCATTAAACCGACGCCTTGATTGCGCATGGTCCTGCGAATAAGGTCATCGCGATCAGCGTCGTTTAATGCCGGGAAACACAAACGAAAATTTGTTTCACAGGTGTGACGTCGATCGCCGGCAAAACGATAGAATAAATTACCAATACCCGAACCCAAGGCATAACTCATACGCCTAGGCAGATGCGCCAACAGCCACAGCACGCCAACACCCAGCCAAACCGGCCAATATTTGGGGTAAATTAATTTACGCTCAATTGTCATCGTTAGAATTTACACTATTGTTACAATAAGTATTACAAGCTCGCGCAGCTACTCAGCGGCGATAGATCATTTAATTTAACGTGCGGCATTGTACACTGATTAGTCACGCCAATTGCCACTGCGCCACAATAGAGATTGACATACTTCATAACGAACAAACTGAGCCGTACCGGAGTGGCCCACGCCCTCGATGCCTACCGATACTCATTGAAGGGGCTGCGCGCGGCTTGGCGTCACGAGGTGGCATTCCGGCAGGAAATTGCCCTCGCCTCGCTGTTGTTACCCCTTGCACTATGGCTAGGCACCAACGCCAGCGAAAGGGCACTGCTGATTGGCAGCGTCGTCATCGTTATCATTGTCGAACTACTCAACTCTGCCATTGAGGCCATCGTCGACCGTATCAACACCGAGCTACACCCACTTTCCGGCCAAGCCAAAGACCTCGGTTCGGCCGCGGTGATGCTAAGTATGCTATTGTGCTTGAGCTGCTGGGCAATGATTGCCGTCCAGCGGTTTTTATAGGCTACCGACACACAATGAATTATTCTTCCTTTAGACCCTAACCCTATTGACAACACAGCGGTAAACAGGAATAATTCCCGGCCTAAATTTTCAGTACTAGGTTTCAAGGAGTTATAAGGGTGGCGAATTCTCCACAAGCTAAAAAGCGCGCACGTCAGGCGGAAAAAAGTCGTACGCATAACGCCAGCCTGCGCTCAATGGTACGCACATACTTAAAGAAAGTGCTGGTCGCAATCGCTTCTGGCGATCAAGATGCTGCCAAGACTGCTTACGTATCTGCAGTCTCTGTTATTGACCGCATGGCGGACAAAGGCATTCTGCACAAGAACAAAGCCGCTCGCCATAAGAGCCGCTTAAACAGCAAAATCAAAGCAATGAGCGCAGCCGCTTAATCCGCTTTTGATTTAGCCAATAAAAAACCCGCCAAGCGCGGGTTTTTTATTGGCTAAAATTTAATTTCACCCACCACAGACGACCGCTTAACCCCCCAGACCAGCATCCACCTTTATCTTAGCGTCTACCATCTCCCGCCCAGCGTTATGCGCAAGCCATGCCTGCCACCCACATCAACTGACCAACAAATTATCCCGATGTATTAACTCAGGCTCAGCGATATAACCAAGCGCCTCAGCAATACGTGCACTCGACAAACCCAGAAGCTTGCGGGCATCCTCAGTATTGTAATTAACCAAACCCCGCGCCACCTCATTACCTTCGGCATCAACACACATTACGAGATCGCCACGAGCAAACTGACCATTCACCGCAACTACCCCCACGGGCAACAAACTACGCCCCTGCTGACGCAATACACGCACAGCACCGTCATCGAGCTGCAGCTTGCCCCGCAATTGCAGCTGGCCCGCCAACCACTTCTTGCGCGCCGCAATAGGCCGCTGACCAGACAAGAGCAGCGTACCCAAGTCTTCTCCAGCAAACACTCGATCCAACACCCGGTCTTCGCGACCACCAACAATCACGGTATTCGCACCCGAGCGCGAAGCAAGGCGCGCCGCCCGCAGCTTGGTCAACATCCCACCGCGACCCAGCACACCAGCACTACCACCCACCATCACATCGAGATCACGGTCAGCCACCTCGGCCACCGAAATCAATTCAGCAGCGGGGTTTGTGCGCGGGTCTTCGGCAAACAGGCCGCGCTGATCCGTCAAAATCACCAAGGTGTCAGCATCAATCAAATTCGCCACTAGCGCAGCAAGGGTATCATTATCACCAAAGCGGATTTCATCGGTGACCACGGTGTCGTTTTCATTCACCACCGGCACCACGCCCAACTCAAGCAAGGTCAGCAGGGTACCACGGGCATTGAGATAGCGATCACGAGCAGAAATATCGTCGTGACCTAAAAGAATTTGCGCGGTTTGCAGATTATGGGTGCGAAAGCGCTGCTCATAGGCTTGAACCAAACCCATTTGCCCAACTGCAGCTGCAGCCTGTAACTTATGAAGATCTTCAGGCCGCTCCCTCCAACCAAGACGAGTCATACCCTCAGCCACCGCACCCGAGGACACCAACACCACCTCGCGACCGTCAGCACGGAGGGCAGCGATCTGCGCCACCCAAGCATCCAAGCCCCACACACAGAGACCACGACCATCATTGGTGAGCAGAGCCGAGCCGATTTTAACCACGACGCGCTTACAGGCGCGTAAACTTTGCCGCTTATCAAACAAGCTTCTTCACCTCAGGGCCGGTAAACCACTTCAACATCGTGATCGTCATCTTCATCGTCGTCATTATCGGTATCGCCAGCCGCGCGACGCTCCGAGCGACGCTTATCTGCCAGCGCCTGAATCCGCTCCCGCGCCTCAGACTGCATGGCACCCTGAATATCGCGCTCACGCTCAGCAGCCTCACTGTCGGTCGCCAACAACTCCGCCTGCGCCTCAACAAACTGCAGAATATCTTGGCACAGCGACTTGGTGTTCGCGCCCGTTATGGCCGAGACTTTATAAACCGGCCCAGCCCAACCCAAGGCATCAACCACCTCCTGACAACGCGCCTCGCGCTCATCCTCAGGAATCAAATCCAATTTATTCAGCACCAACCAACGCTCACGATTCGCCAGGGTAGGGCTAAAGCGACCCAACTCTTTTGCAATAATCGCCACCGCGTCTTGGGGCAAGGTCTCGTCGTACGGCGCCATATCCACTAAATGCAACAACAAGCGAGTACGCGTTAAATGCTTGAGAAAGCGTATACCCAACCCCGCCCCCTCAGCCGCGCCCTCAACCAAACCAGGAATATCAGCGATAACAAAACTCTGATGCTGCTGCACCCGCACCACACCCAAATTCGGCACCAAGGTGGTAAACGGATAATCAGCTACCTTCGGCTTAGCCGACGACACCGCGCGAATAAAGGTCGACTTCCCGGCATTAGGCATACCCAACAAGCCGACATCAGCGAGCACTTTTAGCTCCAAGCGCAGATTGCGAATTTCGCCATCGCTACCCCGTGTAAATTGGCGCGGCGCGCGGTTGGTGCTGGATTTAAAACGGGCATTGCCCAGACCGTGAAAACCACCTTGCACGACCTTAAGCTCATCGCCAGCCGCAACCAGATCGCCCAGCACCTCAAGGGTGTCCTCGTCAACAATCGTGGTGCCGACCGGCACATCTAGCACCAAATCTTCAGCGCTGCGGCCACGGCAATTAGCGCCGCGACCACCCTCGCCAGGGCGCGCGGTATAGGATTTAACGAAACGAAAATCGACCAAGGTGTTCATTGACGCATCAGCACGCAGTATCACACTACCGCCATCACCGCCGTCGCCGCCATCTGGACCACCCCAAGGAATATACTTCTCCCGCCGAAAACTGAGACAGCCGTTGCCACCGCGACCCGCTTCAACTCGAATTACCGCCTCATCTACAAATTTCATTACCGCGCCAACCACATAAAATGAATATACCGAAATACCATCTACAGAAACAAAAAAGCCCCGTCAATAGACGAGGCCTTCAAGATCACCGCGAGGTTTACGCTGCAACTATACTAATATACTTGCGGCTCTTGGGACCTTTAACCTCAAACTTCACTACGCCATCTGCCTTAGCAAACAGCGTGTGGTCAGTACCACAACCAACATTTTCACCGGCGTGGAAACGAGTTCCGCGCTGACGAACAATAATGCTACCGGCACTAACTACCTGACCACCAAAACGTTTTACGCCCAGACGCTTACTCTGCGAGTCGCGTCCGTTACGAGTACTACCACCAGCTTTCTTGTGAGCCATGAGCCTCTCCTAATTCCTTAAGCACTGATACCAGTGATTTTCACTTCGGTGAACCACTGACGGTGACCAGCTTGCTTCATGCTGTGCTTCCGACGGCGAAACTTAACAATTTTCACCTTGGCGTGACGACCTTGCGCAATCACTTCCGCAGTCACTTTACCGCCCTCAACATATGGCGCGCCAATTTTTAGATCGTCACCGGTCTTAACCATCAACACTTTATCGAAGGTCAAACTTTCGCCAGTGGCAACTTCAATTTTTTCTAACTTGAGGGTTTCGCCCTCAATAACACGGTGCTGCTTACCACCGCTTTCAATCACTGCGTACATGTTTATATCTCCAAGAGCCTGCTTGCAATAGTTTGTTTCGGCCGAGCGTTCGTATCGAGACCAATATCGAAAAGGGTCTAGCTACAACACGCCGGGACAAGTCCAGGCACCGCCACCACCACTTAACCATTAAGGGGCCGCACGGTTTTGCTTCAGGGGCGCGAATTGTACGCAGTTTTAAAAAAATACACAATACCCGCAAGCACAAGTGGCGAGTAGACCTTGACAGCTCGCGGCTGCGCTCATACGATGCCAGCCGACTCCGCCAGACGACTCCTTGCTACCATGCAACAGATTAGACAGGTCGTGGACAGCGAATTCGTCGCCGTCAATGACTTCATCATCGAACAACTGCATTCTAATGTGCCCCTCGTGGAAAACATCGGCCACTATATCGTCGATGCTGGCGGCAAACGCCTGCGCCCATTACTGAGCTTACTCAGTGCTGGCGCCATTGGCCAAATTAGCGAAAAGCACCTGCAGTTGGCCGCGGTTATCGAGTTTATCCACACCGCCACGTTACTTCACGATGACGTTGTCGACATCTCCGCCCTACGCCGCGGCCGCCCAACCGCCAACGCCAACTGGGGCAACGCCCCCAGCATCCTCGTTGGTGACTTTCTTTATTCCCGCGCCTTTCAAATTTTGGTGCAGATTGGCAGCTTCCCCTTAATGGGCCTGCTTTCTGACGCCACCAATACTGTCGCCGAAGGCGAAGTACTGCAACTGACCCGCGCGGGCAACCCCGACACCAGTGAAGCCACCTATTTTGAGGTCATTCGCAGCAAAACCGCCGTCTTATTTGGTGCGGCCTGCAGTGGCGCCGCCATTCTCAGTGGCAAACCGGAGCAGCAAGACGCACTGCACGACTACGGCATAAATCTCGGCATCGCCTTTCAGCTCATTGACGATATTCTCGACTACGAAGGCGATCCCGCCGAAACCGGCAAAAACGTCGGCGACGATCTCGCCGAAGGCAAGCCGACACTGCCGCTAATTTATTTACTCGAAAACGGCAGCGACAAGCACAAGCAGCTAGTGCGCGCCGCCATTAGCCGCAAATCTGCCGAGCAGCTCGAGACCATTGTCGACGCCGTCAAACACTGCGGGGCACTCGACTATTGTCATGCAGCAGCTAAGCACTACACCGACGCGGCACTCGCCGCACTCAACAGCCTCCAGCCCAGCCCCTACCGCACCGCGCTTGAAGAACTGACTGAAATCGCCCTTTCTCGCCGCAGCTAAGTTTCTCGCCAAAGCGACGCTTCGGCGGATTACAATCTCCCCAATAAGCCGTTACAATTTTAGTACTTATCGCCGAGATGGAAAAACTGGCGCGCACCGAAACGGATATCCGAGGAGTTATTTTGAGCACAGCTGCAGACCAGGCCCCAGCCAAACTAAGCGATCTTGATTTACAAACACAGCTAACCGAACTCGCCCGCGACGCCGCCAACACCCCGCTTAAACGCCGATTCACACTCGACCCCCAGCGCGCCAACACATTTAGCGGCCAAATCGGCCCCCTGTTTGTCGATTACGCCAAACATCATCTGGATACCGGGATCCTCAGCGAGCTGTGCACACTCGCTCGCCAGCGAGGCGTGCCGCAACAACTCGATGCCCTGCGCGCTGGCGCCAAGCTCAATAACACCGAGAATCGCTCAGCGAACTACCCGCGCCTGCGGCGCTGGATCAGCAGCGACACAGGCGCGAAGCATGACCCCGCCATTGACGCCATGTATAGCACAATGGAAGCCCTCGTCACAGCAATCCACGCGGGCACTCACCGCAGCAGCACCGGGCAAACCTTTACCGATGTCGTCAATATTGGCATTGGCGGCTCAGACTTCGGCCCACGCTTAGTATGCGACGCCCTAAGCAACCAGCACCCCAACACCTTGCGACCACACTTCGCCGCCAATATCGACCCTAGCGTGATGACGGAGATACTGGCCCGCGTGCCCGCCGAAACCACCTTATTCATTGTCGCCTCAAAATCCTTCGGCACCCAGGAATCCCGCTGTAACGCTCAGGCCGCACGGGCCTGGCTACAATCCGCGCTCGGCACCGACAACGTCGACCCCCACTTTGTAGCTGTAAGCTCCAAGCCCGAAGCAGCCGTGGCGTTTGGCATTCGCGAGGAATTAATCCTCCCCGTGCCCGAATGGGTTGGCGGGCGCTTTTCGGTATGGTCAGGTTTTGGCCTCGCCATTGCCCTATCTACCGACATGGACAGCTTCCGGGCCCTACTCAAAGGCGGCTACGCGGTAGATCAGCACGCTGCCAGCCAGCCACTGGAAAGCAATATTCCACTTATCTTAGGCATGCTAGATGTATGGTATCGCAATGCTTGGGGCATAACGTCGCACGCGGTACTCCCCTATGAGCATCACCTAAAATTACTGCCTATTTATTTGCAGCAATTGTTTATGGAAAGCGCGGGAAAATCCGTCAAGGCCGACGGCAGCCCAACTGCCAGCGCGACCGGCGGTGTAATCTGGGGCACCGAGGGCACCAATGGCCAACATTCCTTTCACCAGCTGCTTCACCAAGGCGGCGACGCTATTCCCTGCGACTTTATCGCCAGCTTAAGCTCACACAACCCGATTGGCGAGCAGCATCAAGCCCTGATTGCCAACTGCTTTAGCCAGAGCTTAGTGCTAATGCAAGGCCAAGCTGCCGTCGACATCGAACAAGATTTAATTGCCAGCGGCATGGACGCCAGCGCCGCCCAGCAGCTTGCCCAGCACAAAGCCATGCCCGGCAACCGGCCCAGCACCACTATTTTAATGAACAAACTTGACGCCGAAAGCCTGGGCGCGCTCATCGCCCTCTATGAATACCGCCTATTCGCCGCAAGCTTCATGTGGGGCATCAACCCTTTTGATCAATGGGGGGTCGAACTGGGGAAACAGATAAGCGAAACGCTTATGGCTAGCTTGAGCGGTGACGATAACGCCATACTAGATTCATCGACCAGGCAACTCATAGCCCGCTATCGACGCGCCCAAGACGCGTAATTTTTAGCAAATAGCAGACGCAATAAAGGCGCCACCGGGCGCCTTTATTGCGTGCTCAATCATCGAGAATTGACTTACAGCATTGCCAATAACTCAGCCGTTTTCGCTTCCATCAACGGTATATCGCCATCACTCTCCACATTGAGACGCACCACCGGTTCGGTATTGGACATCCGCACATTAAAGCGCCAGCCGTCAAAACTCATACTCAGGCCATCGGTAAAGTCTATCGCTGCCGCCAAAGGGGTGTAATGCGCTTCAATCGCCGCTATCACGGCTTTGGCATCAGCAACTTCGCGGTTTATTTCGCCACTACAGGGGAATAACGCGACTCGCTGCTCAACCAGCGATGACAAACTCGCCGACTTCACCGACATTAGTTGCGTTACCAGCAACCAGGGAATCATTCCGCTATCACAAAACGCAAAATCGCGAAAATAGTGGTGGGCGCTCATTTCGCCACCATACACCGCATTTTCGATCCGCATCCGCTCCTTGATAAAGGCGTGACCCGTTTTACATTGCACCGCAGTGCCGCCAGCCGCCTCAACAATGGCAATGGTATTCCAAGTAAGGCGCGGATCATGAACAACTTTTTCACCTGGATTTTTTAGTAAAAAAGCTTCGGCCAATAAACCCACGACATAGTAACCTTCGATAAAATCGCCGGTCTCATCAAAGAAAAAACAGCGATCAAAATCACCATCCCACGCCACCCCCAAATCGGCGCCATGCTCTTTTATTGCATCAATACTGGGCTGACGATTTTCTATCAACAAAGGGTTTGGCACACCGCTAGGGAAGTTACCGTCGGCCTCGTGGTGCACACGAATAAATTCAAACGGTAAATAGGGTTCCAGCAGATCAACAACGCGACCAGCCCCGCCGTTCCCGGCATTAACGACAATTTTTAGCGGCGTTAACGATTCGACATCAACATAGCTCAGTAGATGTTCAACATAGGCGGACGACGTATCCAAGGCCTGAAGGCTGCCGCGTGTTGCGACTGGCACAAACTCATTTTTCTCCGCCAGCGCTTTAATGTCGAAAAGACCAGTGTCACCACTGATCGGCTTGGAGCCTTCACGCACAAACTTCATGCCGTTATAGTCTTTAGGATTATGGCTTGCAGTGACGGCAATACCGCCATCCATTTCCGCATGGGAGGTGGCGAAGTAAATTTCTTCCGTCCCGCACAAACCAATATCGTAAACATCCACACCCGCGTCGCGCAGGCCTTCGGTCAAGGCACCTTTAATCGACTCACTGCTTAGGCGAATATCATGACCAACCACGACTTTCTTCGGCTGTATCACCTCGGCAAAAGCGCGCCCAATTCGATAGGCAATATCTTCGTTTAGTTGATCGGGAACACGACCGCGCACGTCATAAGCTTTAAAACACGTTATCGCACTACCATTCACGACGAGGCCTCGCTATACACATTCTCGTAAACGTAGTTGGTCGCCTCAATAAAGCCCGGCACGCTACCACAATCAAAACGCTCACCACGGAATTTATAGGCGAGCACACAGCCATTTTTTGCCTGCGTCATCAGCGCATCAGTCAACTGAACTTCGCCGTTTTTACCTGGCGGGGTGTTACGCAAAATATCGAAAATATCCGGCGTTAAAATATAGCGACCAATAACCGCCATATTGGTTGGTGCGTCTTCTGGTTTGGGTTTTTCCACCATGGAACTAACACGGTACAAGCCATCGCCCATTTCCTCACCCGCAATGACACCATATTTCTCAATCTCGTCCATCGGCACCTCTTGAATCGCAACAATGCTGCAGCGAAACTGTTTATACAGCGCCACCATCTGCGCCATAACGCCGTCATCTTCTTGGTTTAGGCATAAATCGTCGGACAAAATCACGCCAAAAGCCTCATCACCAATCAAGCATTCACCGGTCAAAATTGCGTGACCCAGGCCTTTCATTTCGCGCTGACGCGTCATCATAAACGTGCCTTCGTTTAGCACATTGCGAATACAGTCAAGATAGCGCTCCTTGCTCGTTCCCGCAATCTGGCTCTCTAATTCGTAACTAATATCAAAGTGATCCGCGATGGCGCGCTTACCGCGACCGGTTACCAGGGCTATTTCTTTTAATCCCGCCTGAATCGCCTCCTCTACGCCATACTGCACGAGAGGCTTGTTAACGATGGGCAGCATTTCCTTGGGCATGGATTTGGTTGCGGGAAGAAAGCGCGTGCCGTAACCGGCGACGGGGAATAAACATTTTCGAATCATAATATTTCCTAAAGTGCTGTCGGGAGCCATCCCGAATCCTTGTAACGAGTGTTAACGCTGCGGACATTTTCCCAACAGCTGCGACGCTTGGCAAGCACCGCCCTTTTATCGCCTTTTTGTGACAGCTCAATGACAGCAAGCATCACGCCAATACTGACATTTTAATGTGCCAGCTAAAACCTTCGTGCTAAGATAAGCGCTACATTTTCAAATTGAAACTATGGCCTCATGTCTCTAATCCATCAAAATAGCTTTACCAAAGAAGAACTCATCGACTGCGGACACGGCAAATTATTTGGTCCCGGTAACCCCAAGCTCCCCGTAGACAATATGCTAATGGTAGACCGGATTACCCACATTAGCACTGAAGGCGGCAGCTACGACAAAGGCGTGTTAGTGGCCGAACTCGATATCAATCCAGACCTCTGGTTTTTTGACTGCCACTTTAAAGGCGACCCTGTGATGCCCGGCTGCCTAGGCCTTGATGCGATGTGGCAGCTGGTTGGTTTTTACCTCGGCTGGCGCGGCAACAGCGGCAAAGGCCGTGCGCTCGGCGCGGGCGAAGTAAAATTCACCGGCCAAATACTGCCCGACGCCAAGCTTGTCACCTACACCCTGAACTATAAGCGCCTTATTGAACGCAAGCTTATATTAGGCATAGCCGATGGCGAAGTCGCCGTAGACGGCAAGGTAATCTACACCGCAAAAGATTTGCGCGTTGGCCTATTTAAAGACGACGCCAGTTTCTAATATTTCCTGAAAACCCAATTAATACTACAGATAAGATAATGAGGTATCCGATGAAGCGTGTTGTCGTAACCGGTATGGGGATTGTATCCAGCATCGGCAATGATTTGGCAGAAGTACTCACATCATTGCAAGAGGGTAAGTCGGGAATCGCGTTCAATGAAGAGTACAAGGAAAAGGGATTTCGCAGCCAAGTTTCTGGCTCTATCAAAAATCTCGACCTTAAAGAACGCATTGACCGCAAGCAGCTGCGCTTTATGGGCGATGCCGCCGCCTACGCCTATATCGCCATGCAGGAAGCGGCTACTGACTCCGGCCTAGCAGAAGACCAAGTTAGCAATGTCCGCACAGGTATAATTGCGGGCTCTGGCGGCGCTTCTTCCGCCAACCTCATTGCGTCTGCCGACACACTGCGCGAGCGCGGCGTGAAACGCATCGGGCCCTACCGCGTCACCCAAACCATGGGCAGCACCGTCTCGGCCTGTTTAGCCACGCCCTTTAAAATCAAAGGCGTGAACTATTCAATTTCCTCTGCGTGCGCAACCAGCGCCCACTGCATTGGCAATGCCATGGAGCTGATCCAGCTCGGCAAACAAGATGTGGTGTTTGCTGGTGGCGGCGAAGAAGAACATTGGTCATTAAGCTGCTTGTTTGACGCCATGGGCGCACTATCAACCAAGTATAACGCCACTCCCGAGAAAGCATCTCGGCCCTACGACGCCAATCGCGACGGCTTTGTTATTGCGGGCGGCGCAGGCATGATCGTGCTTGAAGAGTTAGAGCACGCCAAGGCGCGCGGTGCGAAGATATACGGCGAGATCGTCGGCTACGGCGCTACGTCAGACGGCTACGACATGGTCGCACCAAGCGGTGAGGGCGCGGCACGCTGTATGGCCCAAGCACTCCAGGGCGTTGATGGCGATGTTGACTACATCAACTCTCACGGCACATCGACGCCAGCCGGTGACATGCAGGAATTAAAGGCGGTCAAGCAGGCCTATGAAGGCAAAACCATTCCAACAATAGGTTCCACCAAATCCCTCGCTGGCCATTCACTAGGCGCAACCGGCGTGCAAGAAGCCATTTTCTCGCTACTGATGATGAAGCATAATTTCATTGCGGCCTCAGCCAATATTGAGACGGTTGACGACGAAGCAGCTGGCGTGCCGATCGCACTGACGCGCCAGGACAACGTCACGCTGAATACGGTGATGTCGAATAGCTTTGGCTTCGGCGGCACCAACGCCAGCTTGGTATTTCAGCGTTATCAGGCGTAAAACTGCCTAGTGATGCTTGCAGCGCAATGCGTTGCAAGCATCCCCTCGCCGGCATGCCTCAGCATGATTCTCTTAGCAAATATCCCGTAAAAAAATCACGTCAACACGGTCACCACGCTCCAAGGTTTTACCAATAGGGATAATCGCCAAGGCATTGCTCCACGATACCGATGACAATGCCCCAGAGCTTTGTTGCGGATAAATTTCAACCTCCATACCTGCTTCGCCCGGCGTCACTCTAGCGCGCAAATATTCTTGTCTAGACCCTGCGCGCCGCCAGTCAAATAGGGCCTGCGCCGACCACTGCGGCGGCTGTAATTGGGTCGCACCCTGCATTTTTAGCAGATAGGGCCGCACCAACAGGCAAAAGGTCACAAAGCCCGACACCGGATTACCCGGTAGACCAAAAAACGGCACAGCCGCTACCCGACCATAGGCTAGCGGTTTGCCCGGTTTAATCGCCAGCTTCCATAAACTCAAAGACCCTAAAGCCTCAACCTGGCTTTTGACGTGATCTTCTTCACCAACTGACACGCCGCCACTGGAAATTACCACATCGGCCGTTGCCGCTGCTCGTACCAAAGCATCTCTGGTCGCCTGCGGCGTGTCGGCGACAATGCCAAGATCAACCACCTCAGCGCCCAGCGACGCAATCAGCGCAGCTAACATTGGCCGATTAGAATTATAAATTTGCCCCGCGGCAAGGACCTCATCAGGCTCGCGCAACTCATCACCGGTCGACATTAAGGCTACGCGCAGCCGACGCCCGACCCGAACAGATGCAACCCCCAGCGAGGCCAACAAACCAAGATCAGCAGCCAATAATCGATGCCCCTTAAGCAGTATTCGCTGCCCCGCGGCAATATCTTGGCCTCGGCGTCGAATATGCTGGCCTAAGCGTGGCACGGCATTCACTTGAAGCATGTCGCCAACAAGCTCGCAGTCTTCTTGCGCGACAACCGTATCGGCGCCCGCAGGAATTGACGCGCCAGTGAATATTCGTGCAGCAGTGCCCGCTTGCAGAGCGCAGGGATTCGCACCTGCAGGTATCCGCTGGCTGACTCGCAGCGGTGCGCCCGCGTCCAGGTCGTTCAGACGCAGCGCATAGCCATCCATAGCAGTATTATCCAGCGGCGGCACGTCAATGTGCGCACAAACATCAGCAGCCAGGATGGCGCCCTGCGCCTGTGCTAAATTTCGCGACTCAGCGCCCCACGATGGCACATCTGCCAACAATTGGTGCAGCGTCTCAGCCACAGAGCGCAAGACCATGATTAAAGACCTCCGCCCCTACGGGCCTTTAACACCCCAACGAAATTACAGGGGCTATGACGGCTATCAAGCTGCTCACAAATAATGGATTGCCACGCCGTTTTACAGGCACCCGTCGAACCCGGCATACAAAAAATAACCGTATTATTCGCTAGTCCAGCAATAGCGCGCGACTGGATTGTTGACGAACCTATCTCTTGCAGAGAGACCGAGCGAAAAACCTCACCAAACCCGTCGATAACCTTGTCGAATAGCACGGCCACTGCCTCGGGCGTTGAGTCACGACCAGAGAATCCAGTCCCCCCGGTGAGCAATATCGCTTCAATACGTGGGTTTGCAATCCAGGCTGACACTGTTGCGCGGATCTGATAGACGTCATCTTTAACTATTTGCTTATCAATTAAATGGTGACCCGCAGCACCGAGGGCTGCGACTAAATATTGTCCCGAACTGTCCGTACTCTCGTCGCGGGTATCTGAAATCGTCAGCACCGCCATCCCCAGCGGGATCAAATCTCCATTAGCACTCATTTCGACGTCTCCTCACAAACGGTTTTTATCATGCGCGGCAAATACGCCCGCCATGGCAGGCGCTTAATACCAAAATCTTGCAAGATGCGATCGCAGCTTAGCTCTGGCACCTCAGGGCACCACGCTGCACCCTCTTCATCAACCTCTAAACCCGCCATTGGCGCAACAAATTGCGACGCAAAAGCACACACTACTTCGGCAAACTCATAGGCACTGGCTCCACCGCTACTGCAATAGTGGTACACGCCACCACATGCCGCGCCACAACTAATTTGGTCAACCAGACCCGATACTACCCGCGCTAAATCAGCAACCGGCGTCGGATAGGAAACCTGTACATCATTTAAGCGTAGCGTTTCGCCATCGCGCATAGTTAGCAAACAATCACGGAGAAAATTACCCTCCTGTACCGCAATCAACGGTCCAGTGCGCAACACCAAGCCAGACGCTTCGCTAGCAATCAGCGCGCATTCCCGCGCCGTGAGCTGCTCCCCAGCGATGCACTTGGCGCCTGGGGTATCTGCCTCATAAAATGCGATACCCTCATTATCACGCGCACCAAATACTCTGCCATCACTCAGCAATAAATAAGGAACACCTAATTCTCGACAGCGGGATAAAAACACCTCCAGCAAACCGAGCAAGCGTTCATGCTCAGCATGAGGAAATGCCACGTTACGCTGCAGAAAGCTTAGCGCGTCAGCATCAATCACCAGCGCGCCGCGCAGCAATTCATCACCGAGCCCGGCCAGTTCACCAAAAGACACATTGATACTCGCGCGCCCCCTCGCTGCAAACTGACTAAGCAGTGCAGTCACCAAGGCACCCGGTCGAGAAATCACAATTACATTCACAGAACAATCACAGAATTCAGCAGTTAAAGCAGGCGTTTAAACCCGCAGGAATGGCAAAGATGACAGGATTCAGAATGCCAGAAAAGTCATCAACATTACTCAATACGCCATTGATGCGCAAGAAATTATCAACCTCACGCCACACTTACAACCGCTCTTTAGCTCACAAAAAAGCCCCAACACGTGGGGCTTTCAGCTGGATACTTTACACAAACTGCTAAGTAGTCCTTAGAATGGGATATCATCATCAAAATCGTCAAAGCCGGCAGGCGGGTTTTGCGCTGGCGCTGCTGCGCGATTTTGCTGCGGAGGCGGCGCACGACGCGGCGCGGGCGCTGCAGCCTGGCCCTGAGGCGCTTGCTGTTGACCATAACCACCATCATCGTAATTGCTAGCGCCACCAGAAGCACCACCGCGACTATCGAGCATCTGCATTTCAGCTGCAACTATTTCAGTCGTGTACTGATCCGCCCCTTCTTTATTCTGCCATTTGCGAGTACGCAGCGAACCTTCGACATAAACTTTGGAACCTTTTTTCAAATACTCACCAGCGATTTCGGCAAGGCGATTGAAAAAGACCACTCGATGCCACTCGGTGCGCTCCTGAGGTTGGCCGCTCTGCTTGTCCTTCCACGTTTCGCTTGTTGCGATGGTGACATTAGTCACGGCGCCGCCAGAAGGCATGTAACGGGTCTCGGGATCCTGGCCCAGATTTCCGACCAAAATAACTTTATTTATACCACGCGCCATGCGATCTCTCCTGTTTTTCTATGGATGCGAACCAACGCCCGCAACAGACACTGCACTATACCGGATTCCGCCGAAAGCGGCCATTAGCTACCCAACTGCAGACCTTCAGGCAAATTGGCCAAATCAAAATCACTGCCTACCTGCAAATAAGCAATACGCTCGCCTTCCAGCACCGTAATATCTAAGGCGCCGGGCAAGGCGAGAACCTCACGGCGTATATCCGCTACATCCCATGCCCCAAACTGCCAGCTTAAAACGATATTCTCTGATTTGAGGGGAACCGACATTCCCCAAGCAACAATCAACCAAACTCCGGCGAGTATCGCTGCCCCGGCAAAAACCGCACTCGCCCCCCAGCGACCAAATAAGCCGCCGCCAATCGCGCCGCCGCAGAACGCGCCAAAAAACTGAAAGGTTGAATAAACCCCCATAGCGGTGCCTTTGCCTCCGGCGCAAACAGTCTTGCTTACTAGCGAAGGCAACGACGCCTCCATTAAATTAAATGCCACAAAAAATAAGGTGATGATAATAAGCAAAGAGGTAAAGAGTTGCCCCCAACACGCTGCGGCAAACAAGGCTAAAACAATAGTGGCAATACCAAGTAAAAACACCTCCCGCATTTTATTTTTGGTTTCTGCAATAATAATAAAAGGCACCATGGCAACAAAGGCGACCACCATCATCGGCAAATACACTTGCCAGTGATCATCACGGGACAAGCCCCGCTCCTCCAAAATTCCCGGCACAGCGATGAACATCGCCATTAAAATCGCGTGCAGACTAAATATACCGAGATTGAGGCGCATTAAGTTGCGGTCGTTAAGGCAGCGCGCCAACATCCCGCTCAGCGATTGACTGTCAGCATCCACGCGCCGAGCATCAGGGTTCGGCACAAGAAATAAGGTAATCAAAACACCTAAACCGGCAAGGATAGAGGTGCACAAAAACAGGCCTGAAACACCAAGCCATGAAGCCATTAACGGCCCTATCACCATGGCAGCGGCAAAGGACACCCCAATGCTCACCCCAATCACAGCCATGGCCTTTGTTCGATGCTGCTCCCTAGTAAGATCAGCGAGCAATGCAGTTAAGGTACTTGCTATAGCACCAGTACCCTGCAATAAACGACCAACAATAACACCAAAAATAGTATCGGCACCGGCAGCCACCACACCGCCAGCAATGAACAATAACAAGCCGCTAATGATAACCGGTTTACGCCCGATATGATCCGACAGCATGCCGAGCGGCACCTGGAAAGCAGCCTGCCCCAGGCCGTAGATACCCAACGCCAGACCGACTAGCACCGGCGTGCTATAGTCATATTCCGCCGCGTACAAACTTAGTACCGGCAACAGCATAAACAATCCAAGCATGCGAAAGGCATACAGGCTTGCCAAGGACACAATCGCGCGGAGTTCAGTTGCACTCATCGAATGATGGTTCAAGGGCGAGGAAATCCTAAAAAAAATTAAGAGGTTTGGATGTCATTCTAACAGCTATGCTGCTGCCAAAAAACCATCCATATTAGCAGCGACCTTGCTTTGCGCCGCATGGTGTCGACGTCGTATAATGCCCGGTTTATTAGGCCGGGAAAAAATATGGATCGGATTATCGTCCGCGGTGCCCGCACCCACAACCTAAAGAATATCGATCTTGATATACCCCGCGACAAACTTGTCGTGATTACCGGACTGTCCGGTTCCGGTAAGTCATCACTCGCCTTCGACACGCTCTACGCCGAAGGTCAGCGCCGCTACGTTGAGTCCTTATCGACTTACGCACGACAGTTTTTGTCAATGATGGAAAAGCCCGATGTCGACCACATCGAAGGCTTATCACCGGCCATTTCGATCGAACAAAAGTCGACCTCCCACAACCCGCGCTCCACCGTCGGCACGATCACCGAAATTTATGATTATCTGCGCCTGCTTTTTGCTCGCGCAGGCGAGCCTCGCTGCCCCGACCACAACGTCGCGCTTTCCGCGCAGACGGTCAGCCAGATGGTCGACACTGTCCTGGCTCTGCCCGATGGCAGCAAGCTGATGCTGCTGGCGCCAATTGTTCAAAATCGCAAAGGCGAACATATTCACACCTTTGAAAAACTACGCAGCCAAGGCTTTGTCCGCGCCAGAATAAACGGCCTCGTAACCGATTTAGACGATTTACCCACCCTAGATAAAAACAAAAAGCACACTATCGAGGTCGTGGTTGATCGCTTTAAAGTCCGAGAAGGCCTAACGCAACGGCTCGCGGAATCGTTTGAGACCGCACTAGAGCTGACCGACGGCATTGCCAGCATTGCCGATATTGACAATGACAAAGCAACGGAATTAACGTTCTCATCAAAGTTCGCCTGCCCTCACTGCGGTTACAGCCTCTCTGAATTAGAACCTCGGCTGTTTTCGTTTAACAGCCCGCTCGGCGCCTGCAGCAGTTGCGACGGGCTTGGGGTTAAGCAATTCTTTGACTCATCCCGCATCGTGCAGCATCCAGACGTGAGCTTATCGACCGGCGCGATTCGCGGCTGGGATCGGCGCAGCGTCTATTACTTCCATATGCTCACGTCCCTAGCCGAGCACTACGGCTTCGACATCGACGCGCCCTTTGAAGAGCTGAGCGATGAGCACCGCCAAAAAATTCTATTCGGTAGTGGCAAAGAAGAAATCAGTTTCACCTATATCAATGATCGTGGCGACAACTTCCAGCGCAAGCACCCCTTCGAGGGCGTGATCCCCAATATGGATCGCCGCTACAAAGAAACCGAATCGCAAACTGTTCGGGAGGAATTAAGTAAATTCTTAAATTCGCAATCCTGTCCAGACTGCGCGGGCACGCGATTACGCAAAGAAGCGCGAAATGTATTTATTCTCGACAATACCCTACCGGAAATCACCGCCATGCCGGTTGGCGCCGCACGGAAATATTTTAACGAACTGGAGCTCAGCGGTCGTCGCGGCCAGATAGCCGAAAAAATTCTGAAAGAAATTAACGATCGCCTGCGCTTTCTCGTCGACGTTGGCCTTAACTATCTTACGCTGGACCGCAGTGCCGACACTTTGTCTGGCGGCGAAGCTCAGCGTATACGCCTTGCTAGCCAGATTGGCGCAGGCCTCGTCGGTGTTATGTACATTCTCGACGAACCCTCGATTGGCCTCCACCAGCGCGACAATGAGCGCCTTTTAAAGACCCTTCGCCACCTTCGCGATATCGGCAATACCGTCATAGTGGTTGAGCACGACGAAGACGCCATTCGCACCGCCGATCACATTATCGATATCGGCCCCGGCGCCGGGGTACACGGCGGCCGCGTCATTGCAGAAGGTAAAATCGAAGATATTTTAAATAGCCCTGAGTCCCTCACCGGCCAATATTTATCGGGAAAGCGCGCGATAGCGATCCCAAAAATACGCCATCCCGTTACTCCAGATCAATGCCTGCGGATAGAAGGCGCGACCGGTAATAACTTACGGGATGTCGACCTGACCATCCCGCTAGGGCTAATGACCTGTGTCACCGGCGTTTCTGGCTCGGGCAAATCCACACTTATCAACCACACCCTCTACCCCGTGGCAGCAACCGTACTTAACGGCGCGACCACATTAACACCCGCGCCACATCGCGCAGTAACCGGCCTAGATCAAGTCGATAAATGCATCGATATTGACCAAAGCCCCATTGGTCGTACCCCGCGCTCAAATCCCGCAACCTATACCGGTATATTTACGCCGATTCGCGAACTCTTTGCTGGCACTCAGGAAGCGCGCTCGCGGGGCTATAAGGTTGGCCGCTTTAGCTTTAACGTTAAGGGTGGACGCTGCGAAGCTTGTCAGGGCGACGGGGTCACCAAGGTTGAAATGCATTTTTTACCCGACATTTATGTCGCCTGTGAAGTTTGCCGCAGTCAGCGTTACAACAGAGAAACCCTGGAGATCGTCTACAAAGGCAAGAATATCCACGAAGTATTGGATATGACCGTAGAAGACGCCAACACCTTTTTTGAAAACGTACCGTCGATCAGTAAAAAACTGCAAACTCTGATGGATGTTGGCTTAAGCTATATTCGACTGGGGCAAGCTGCCACCACATTATCTGGCGGCGAAGCGCAGCGGGTAAAACTCGCCAAGGAACTATCAAAGCGTGACACCGGCAAAACCTTGTACATCCTCGACGAACCCACCACAGGACTGCATTTTGAGGACATTCAATTACTGCTTACGGTTTTACATCGCCTGCGAGATCACGGCAACACCGTCGTCGTTATCGAACATAATCTCGACGTGATCAAGACTGCAGACTGGATCGTTGACCTTGGCCCCGAAGGCGGAAGCGGCGGCGGCATGATTATCGCGGAAGGCACCCCCGAGGACATCTCCACCATGAGCCAGTCCCACACCGGGCATTTTCTTGCGGACGTTCTCAAGCTCGCCAAGCAGCGCAGCGCTTAATCGCGGCTGGGTCGGTCTTTGACTGGCCCAGCACACCAAAAGCCAATTTTAAGACAAAAAAAAGCCGACTTAAAAAGTCGGCATTTTTGCTACGTCGAGACCTACTCGTCGTCAGCTTCTTCTACTACGGGGCGGTCGACCAACTCAACATAAGCCATTGGCGCCTTATCACCAGCGCGAAGGCCGCACTTCATGATCCGGATATAACCGCCCGGACGGCCTTCGTAGCGAGGACCTAGGTCAGTAAACAGCTTACCAACAGCAGTATTACACCGCAGCCTGGCAAAAGCCAAACGACGATTAGCAACACTGTCTACCTTTGAAAGGGTAATCAAAGGCTCTGCATAACCGCGCAGCTCCTTTGCCTTTGGCAAGGTGGTTTTAATCATTTCGTGCTCTACCAACGACGCCGTCATATTCCGGAACATCGCTTTACGATGTGAGCTATTACGGTTTAATTGACGGCCACTATGACGATGACGCATGGCTTTTTCCTTTAATAAACGTTGCTATCTCAGCAAAAAATATTCGAGAGTGATCACTTAAAATTAAGCGAGTACTCGGTCGTCGTTTCTAAGACTTGCTGGCGGCCAGTTGTCTAGGCGCAAACCCAAAGACAAACCACGCGATGCCAATACGTCTTTAATTTCAGTCAGCGACTTCTTACCAAGGTTTGGCGTTTTCAGAAGCTCAACTTCCGTGCGCTGCACCAAATCACCGATGTAATAGATATTCTCCGCTTTCAGGCAGTTGGCAGAGCGCACTGTCAGCTCTAAGTCATCTACCGGACGCAGCAGAATAGGATCTACTTCGTTCTCTTCACGTGACGGCTCATTCTCACCCTCGCTTTCAAGATCAACGAATACTGCCAGCTGTTGCTGAAGTATGGTTGCCGCACGGCGAATCGCTTCTTCGGGATCTATCGTACCGTTGGTCTCTAAATCAAGAACCAATTTATCTAAGTCAGTACGCTGCTCAACACGAGCACTCTCAACCACATAACTTACGCGACTGATTGGGCTGTAGCTGGCGTCCAATTGAAGACGACCGATTGAGCGGGTTTCTTCTTCGCCATTATCACGAGCGTCTGCTGGCACATAACCGCGACCGCGAGCGATAGTCAGGCGCATATTAATCTCGCCGTCGTCGTTTAGGTTCGCAATAACGTGATCGGTGTTAACTATTTCGATTTCGTGATCAGTCTGGATATCACCTGCAGTAACAACACCCGGTCCTTTTTTATTCAAGCTCAAAATTGCTTGATCTTTGCCGTGCATGATTACTGCAACTTCTTTCAGGTTAAGCAGGATTTCAATAACATCTTCCTGCACACCTTCCATTGCACTGTACTCATGCAATACACCATCTATCTCAACTTCGGTGATTGCACAGCCCGGCATAGAAGACAGCAAAATACGGCGCAAGGCATTACCCAGGGTATGACCGAATCCCCGCTCCAGCGGCTCCAAGGTCACTTTCGCGCGCGTCTGGCCAAATTCTTCAACTTGGATGACACGCGGGGTTAAAAATTCATTGACAGCACTTTGCATAATTCACCTGTAGTGATTTGTCCGGAGGTTAACTTACTTCGAGTAAAGCTCAACGATCAATTGTTCGTTGATCTCT